>JAGOEZ010000057.1 GCA_017997455.1 Lysobacterales bacterium
ACGCTGGACTCGCGCCTGCAGGCCGCGGCCAACGCGGCGGTCCGGGCCAGCCTGATGGACTACGACCGCCGCCACGGCTGGCGCGGGCCGGAGGCGAAGGCCGAACTCGGCGCCGGCGCCGGCCCGGCCGAATGGGAGGCGGCGCTGGCGCCCTACCGCCCGATCGCCGGCCTGATGCCGGCGCTGGTGACGGCGGTCGACGCGGCCGGCGCGAGCTTCCACCTCGCTGGCGGCGAGTCCGCCACGGTGCCGCTCGAGCGGCTGCGCTGGCGCGCCTACGTCGACGCGGACACCCGCGGCCCGGCGGTCACCGACGCGACCACCATGCTCGCGCCGGGCGACGTGGTGCGCCTGTCGCGCAACAACGAGGCCGGCGAATGGACCCTGGTCCAGCTGCCCAAGGCCCAGGGCGCGCTGGTCGCGCTCGATCCCGCCAACGGCGCCATCGTGAGCCTGGTCGGCGGCTACAGCTTCGCGCTCTCCAAGTTCAACCGCGCCACCATGAGCAACCGCCAGCCGGGGTCCAGCTTCAAGCCCTTCATCTACTCGGCCGCCTTCGACCGCGGCTTCAACGCCGCCTCGATCGTCAACGACGCGCCGCTGGTGTTCGCCGACCCCTCGCAGGCCGACGGCCTGTGGAAGCCGCAGAACGACAACGAGACCTTCCTCGGCCCGATGCGCCTGCGCGAGGCCATGGTGCTGTCGCGCAACCTCGTTTCGGTGCGGGTGCTCGACGCGATCGGCGTGCGCTACGCGCGCGACTACATCACCCGCTTCGGCTTCGACCCGGCCTCGATGCCCGACAACCTCTCGCTGGCGCTGGGCACCGTGTCGGTGCCGCCGCTGACCATGGCGCGCGCGTTCAGCGTATTCGCCAACGGCGGTTTCCTGGTCGACCCCCATTTCATCCTGCGGGTCGAGGACGAAGCCGGCAAGCCGGTGTTCGAGATGCGCGCGGCCCGCGCCTGTCGCGAATGCACCGCCGGCACCCCCGGCGCCACCGCGGCCAGCGCCACCGACCTGTCGGCCCTGCTCGGCAACGCCAACGCCCCGGCCGCGGATGCCGCGGCGACGCCGCTGGTGGCAGCGGACCCCGCGGCAGCCGCCGAGCCGCCGCCGGCGGCGCCGCGGGTGGCCGACGAACGCAACGTGTACCTGGTCTCGTCGCTGCTGCGCGACGTGGTCAGGCGCGGTACCGGCCGCGGTGCGCTGGTGCTGGGGCGCAACGACCTCGGCGGCAAGACCGGCACCACCAACGAGCACCGCGATGCCTGGTTCTCCGGCTTCAACGGCAGCTACGTCGCCACCGCCTGGATGGGCTTCGACGACTTCACCTCGCTCGGCACGGGCGAGTTCGCGGCCAAGACCGCGCTGCCGATGTGGGTGGGTTTCATGAAGGTGGCGCTCGAGGGCGTGCCGGAAACGCCGTTCGAGGCGCCTCCGGGCATCACCTCGGCGCGCATCGACAAGGCGACCGGGGCATTGCTCGCGGCCGGCGCCGAGGGCGGCGTCGACGAGATCTTCCGCAGCGAAGACATCGCCAGGCTCGCCGCCGCGCGCAGTTCGCAGGCGGCCGAGAGCGAGGCCGAGCAGCAGGCTTACGAGATCTTCTGAGCCTGGCGCGCCGCCGCGCCGGAACCTCGCCCGACCATGGACGCAGACCACGCCCGCCGCCACTCGCAGAACCGCAATCGCGAACAACGCGAGCGGATCGCCGCCGAGGCGGCGCGCATCATGGCCGAGCAGGGCGTGCGCGACTTCCACCTCGCCAAGCACAAGGCGGCCGAGCGCCTGGGCGTCGGCGACGAGGGCGCGCTGCCGCGCAACAGCGAGATCGAGGCCGCGCTGAAGGAATACCAGCGCCTGTTCCAGGCCGATACCCAGCCGCGTCGGCTGCGCCAGTTGCGCGAGACCGCGGTCGAGGCGATGCGCTTCTTCGCGGCTTTCGAGCCGCGCCTGGTCGGCGCGGTCCTCGAAGGCACGGCCGACGAGTTCTCCGCGACCTGCCTGCACCTGTATGCCGACGATCCGCGCGCGGTGCAGCATTTCCTCGACGAGCACCGCATCCCCTACGACGAGCAGGAGCGGCGCCTGCGCCTGTCGGCCGACACCTGGGCCGAATACCCGGTGTACCTGTTCACTGCCGACGACGTGGCCATGGACCTCACCGTGCTGCCACGCGACAGCCAGCGCCAGCCCCCGCTGGCCCGGGTCGACGGCCTGCCGATGCGGCGGGCTTCGCTCAATGCCGTGATCGACCTTCTCAAGGCCGAGGACGCGCGGGGCTGAGCGACACCCCGCGGGCCGCGGGCCAAACGCCGCGCAACCTGCCGCGCGGTCGCCGCAAACGGCGGCGCACGTGTCGGAATCGGCGGCGCACGTGTCGGAATCAACGGCGCTTTTGTAGGAGCGCACCTTGTGCGCGACCGCGGAACCACCCCATTCCGCGCCCCGTGATTCCGCGGTCGCGCACAAGGTGCGCTCCTACAAAAGCGCCGCTGGGCCCGAAAGGCGGTTCCCAGCGGGCCCGCCATGCGCTAGCGTGGGCTGTTCCGTGCGCGTGACCGCCCCCTATCCGTGTCGATCCAGAACCGCCTAGACCAGACCCTGCTGCAGCGCAGCCTCGGCCCCAGTTTCGGCAAGGGCCTGCGCTACTTCCGCGACGGCCGCGTCGAGTTGCTGCGGCACGACGACCAGCATGCCGAGGGTCGCGTGCGCGGCAGCATGCCGGCGCCCTACGAAACCGACGTGCACCTGAGCACGCGCGGTCCCTCGCCGGTGGTCTACGGCCAGTGCTCGTGCCCGATCGGGGTCGACTGCAAGCACGTTGCGGCGCTGGCCCTCGCATGGCTGGATGCGCAGCACAGCGGCGCTACCGGCGCGCCCCAGGCGCCGCAGCGCAGTGCATCGCGCCATGCGACGCAGGCGCTGCCGCAGGCCCCGAGCCCGTGGAAGCAGTGGCTGGCCGAGCATCGCGACGACCAGCCCGCGAGCGTGGAATCGCCCGACGAGGAGTCGATCCTGTACCTGGTCGAGGTCAAGGACGGCGACGTGCTGGTGCAACCGGCGCGCTGCCGACTGCTCAAGAGCGGCCATCCCGGCGCGGCGCGACCGGTGCGGCTCGACAGCGACAAGGCGCTGGAGCAGATCCGGCGCCTGCCGACCGCCGACCGCACGCTGCTGCTGTCGATCGATCCTGCGCAGCGCCAATACCGCAACAACGATCCCTGGTTCGTGCTCGCCGACGGCGACGAGGCGCTGCTCGAACCGATGGTCGCGACCGGCCGCGCGCATTTCGGCGCCCCGGCCGGCCCGGTGCTGCGGCCGGGCCCGGCGCGCAAGCTGGCCTTCGAATGGCAGCTCGATGAACACGGCACCCAGCGCCTCACCGCGCGCCTTTCGAGCGGCAAGGGCATGGTGTGCGGCGACGCGTGGGGCTGGTACGTCGATCCCGACCGCGCCGAGGTCGGGCGCACCGAGGCCGGCGAACTCACGCCGCAACTGCCGGCCTTGCGCGAGCTGCCGCCGCTGCATCCGGAGCACTACGCCGAGGCGCGTGCCGCGCTGGCCAAGCGCCGGATCAGCGCGCGCCTGCCCGCGCCGCGCGCGCTGCGCATCCAGACCCGGCGCGTCGCCACCCCGCGCGCCGAGCTGCTGCTCGGCCGCCAGCCCTACGACCACGAGGCCGACCGCCTGCGCTACGGCGTCCTCGCCGAGCTCGCGTTCCGCTACGACACCCAGCGCGTGGCGGCGAGCGATCGCCGCGAGGCGCTGCGCCAGCGCGACGGCGATGCCATCGACGTGGTGCTGCGCGAGCCCGAGTACGAGCGTCGCGTGGCCCAGTTCCTGTCGCGCGAGGGCTTCCGGCCCGAGTTCCAGCAGGCCCCGGGCGATCCCCGCATCGGCCAGGCCGCGCGCTGGGAGCGGCCGCACCCGCTGCAGGGCCTCGCGATCGAGGAATGGGTGCGCGGCTTCGTCGAGCGCGCCAAGCCCTTCGCGCTCGACATCGAGACCGACGACCGCTTCCCCGCCTTCGTCGGCACCGAGCTCGAGGCGCCGGAGCTGGAACTGCTCGATTCCGGCAACGACTGGTTCGAGGCGCGCCTGGGCATCGTCATCGACGGCCAGCGCATCGACCTCATGCCGATCCTGCTCAAGGCGCTGGCCGATCCGGCCGCGATCAGCGCGCGCGGCCTGCGCGTGATGCTGCCCGGCGACCGCCCGGCGCTGGTGCCGCGCGCGCGCCTCGACGCGATCCTCGGGCTGATCGACGACTTCCAGACCCGCGAGGGCAAGCCCGGCGTGACCCGCGCGCTGCTGCCCGCGGTGGTGCCGCCTTCGGACTGGCGCTTCGTGGCGAGCCCGCGCGCGCGCGCCTTCCTCGACGAACTGGCGGCCTTCGAAGGCGTGGGCGCGATCGAGCCCACGGCGGGCTTCAAGGCCGAGCTGCGCCCGTACCAGAAGGTCGGCCTGGCGTGGATGGACTTCCTGCGCCGCTACGGTTTCGGCGGCGTGCTGGCCGACGACATGGGCCTGGGCAAGACCGTGCAGGTGCTGGCCTACCTCGCGCGCGAACTGGCCGAGAAGCGGCTGACGCAGCCGGCGCTGGTGGTGTGCCCGACCAGCGTGGCGCCCAACTGGCTCAGCGAGGCGCACCGCTTCACGCCGGACCTCAAGGTCGAGCTGCTGGGCCGCGGCGACCGCAGCGATGCGCTGGCGGCGCTGCCGAGCCAGGACCTCGTGATCACCAGCTACGCGCTGCTGCTGCGCGACATCGAGGTGCTGGCCGCGCAATCGTGGTCGATGGTGGTGTTCGACGAGGCGCAGTGGCTCAAGAACCGCACCAGCCAGAGCTACCGCTCGGCGCTGCGGATCAAGGCCGGGCTGCGGCTGTGCCTGACCGGCACGCCGGTGGAGAACCACCTGGGCGAGCTCAAGGCGCAGTTCGATCTTGCGTTTCCGGGCCTGCTGGGCGACGACCGTCATTTCCTGCAGCGCTTCCGCCAGCCGATCGAGAAATCGCACGACCCGCAGGTGGCGCGCCGCCTGCGCCAGCGCCTGCGCCCCTTCCTGCTGCGCCGGACCAAGCAGGAAGTGGCGACCGAGCTGCCGCCGCGCACCCACATCGCGGTCGGCATCGAGCTGGGCGAGGCGCAGCGCGACCTCTACGAGGGCATCCGCATCCAGATGGAGAAGCGGGTGCGCGACGTGCTGGTGCAGCGCGGCCTCGCCCGCTCGCACATCACCGTGCTCGACGCCCTGCTCAAGCTGCGCCAGGTCTGCTGCGACCCGCGCCTGGTCGACCTGCCGAGCGCGCGCAAGGTCAAGGCCTCGGCCAAGCGCGAGGCGCTGATGGACCTCCTGCCCACGCTGATCGAGGACGGGCGCTCGGTGCTGCTGTTCTCGCAGTTCACCACCATGCTGGACCTGATCGAGGCCGACGTGACCGAGCGCGGCCTGACCTACGCGCGCCTGGACGGCAGCACGCGCAACCGCCGCCTGCCGGTCGAGCGCTTCCAGCGCGGCGAGGTGCCGCTGTTCCTGGTCAGCCTCAAGGCCGGCGGCGTCGGACTCAACCTCACCCGCGCCGACACCGTGATCCTGTACGACCCGTGGTGGAATCCCGCCACCGAGGCCCAGGCCATCGACCGCGCGCACCGCATCGGCCAGGACAAGCCGGTGTTCGTGTACGAGCTGACCTGCACCGGCACGGTGGAGGAGAAGATGGCGTCGCTGAAGGCGCGCAAGCGCGCGGTCGCCGATGCCGTCCTCGCCGGCGGCGAGTCCGCGATCGAGACCCTGCAGGCCGACGACCTGCTGTCGCTGTTCGGCCAAGACTGAAACGCGGCGGGGCATTTTTCCTGCAGGAACGGCTTCAGCCGCGACCAGGCCTATCGCGCGCAGAGCGCGCTCCTACAAAGCCGGCTCTGTAGGAGCGCGCTCTGCGCGCGATAGGCCTGGTCGCGGCTGAAGCCGCTCCGTCAGCGCCCGATTGCGCGTCGTCGCGGAAGCTCAGGTGCCGAGCGCGCGCTGCGGCTCCGCGGCCGCCAACGCGCGCTCGAGGCCCGCCTCGAGATCCGCTGCGAGATCGTCCAGCGACTCGATGCCGACCGAGAGCCGCAGCAGCCCATCGCTGATGCCCGCCAACGCACGCGCCTCGGCGCTCATCGCCGCGTGCGTCATCGAGGCCGGGTGCGCGACCAGGCTTTCGACGCCGCCCAGCGATTCCGCCAGCGTGTAGCAACGCAGGCCATCGAGGAAGGCGCGCACCGCCGCCTCGCCGCCTTCGAGCTCGAAGCTGATCATCGCGCCCGCGCCGCGTTGCTGGCGCTGGGCCAGCGCATGCCCGGGATGGCTGGGCAAGCCGGGGTAATGCACGGCGCTGACCGCCGGGTGGCGCTCGAGACGCTCGGCCAGCCCCTGCGCGTTCTCGCCATGCACGCGCAGGCGCGCGTCCAGCGTGCGCACGCCGCGCAGGGTGAGGAAGCTGTCGAAGGGACTGCCGGTCAGGCCCAGCGCATTGGCCCACCACACGAGTTGCTCATGCAGCGCCGGGTCGCGCGCGATCACCGCCCCGCCGACCACGTCGCTGTGGCCGTTGAGGTACTTGGTGGTCGAGTGCAGCACCAGGTCGGCGCCGAAGTCGATCGGCGTCTGCAGCGCGGGCGAGAGGAAGGTGTTGTCGACCAGCGCCAGGGCGCCGGCGCGGTGCGCGGCGTCGATCACGAAGCGCAGGTCGGTGATGCGCAGCAGCGGGTTGCTTGGGGTCTCGATCCAGACCAGTTTCGGCGCCGGCTCCAGCGCCGCCGCGAGCGCGCGCGGATCGGTGAGGTCGGCGATCGCCAGTTCGAAGTGGCCCTTGGCGGCGAGCGCCTTGAACAGGCGCCAGCTGCCGCCGTAGCCATCGTGCGGCACCACCAGGCGGTCGCCCGGCTGCAGCAGGTGCAGCACCAGCGTGATCGCGGCCATGCCGCTCGCGGTGACCACCGCGCCGACGCCGCCCTCGAGTGCCGCCAGCGCGTCGCCGAGCTGGTCGCGGGTGGGGTTGCCGCTGCGGGTGTAATCGTAGCGGCGCTTCTCGCCGAAGCCGGCGAAGCTGAAGTTGGTCGAGAGCACGATCGGCGGCACGACCGCGCCATGCGCGGCGTCGCTGTCGATGCCGGCGCGCACGGCGCGCGTGGCCTGGCTGAGGTCGCTCATGCGCGGGCTCCTTGCAGCGGGGATTGCAGCGCCTCGCGCAACCAGGCGTCGATGACCACGGTCTCCTTGAGGAAGGCGTCGTGGCCGTAGGGCGAGGCGATGCGCTGGTTCGAAACCGGCGCGGCGATGCCGGCCGCCAGGGTGTCGACCAAGGGCGGCGGCGCCAGCCAGTCGTCCTCGACCGCGAGCAACCAGGTCGGCGTGCGCACCGCGGCGGGATCGACCGCGTGCAGGTCGATCGATTCGGACAGGCGCAGGAAGGCGGTGGCGTTCCAGCGCGCGACGTACCGCGCGCCGCATTCGGCCAGGTAGTCCTCCGCCGCGCAGCGCGCGCTGTCGCCGGCCAGCACGACCGGCGTGTCGAAGCGCTGGCCGAACTCGCGCTGGGTACGGTAGCTCAGCATGGCGAACTGGCGCGCCAGCGCCAGGCCCTCGGCCTCGGCGCCGCGCTCGCGCGCGAAGCGCACCAATTGGCGTTGCAGCGCGCGATAGGCGCTGGCGAAGGGATCGGGCCGGTGCGCGCCACTGAGCGCGACCAGCCGCTTGAGGCGCGCGGGATGGTCGGCGGCAAGCGCCAGGCCCACCATCGCGCCGTACGAGGCGCCGACGAAGGCCTCGAGGCGCGTGATGCCGAGTTCGTCGAGGATGCGCACGATCGCGGCGGCCTGGTCGCGGGTGTCGAGCGGCACGTCGAGGTCTCCACCGGCACCCAGCCAGTCGCAGGCGATCAGGCAGTGCCGGGTGGGATCGAGCGCCCTGCCCGCGCCCACCGCGTCCTGCCACCAGCCGGCCTGTGGATCGAGGACGTTGCTGGCGACGTGCCGATGCGCGGAAATGCCGCCCGCTACCCATACCACCGGCGCATCGACCGGTCCCTGCGACTCGACCGCGATCCGCACCCGCCGGCGCCCGGCGTGGCGCAGGCCGAGGTCGAACTCGAATCCGAATCGCTGGGTCGCGGTCGGCCGTCGCGAAGGCGCAGCGATCGTCGTCGTGGCTTCGGGTGTCGGCAGTGGGCAGTCGGCAAGGCTCATCGCGGGTTCCTGGTGGTAGGGCCCACCCAGCGGGCACCTGCGCGACCGGAAAGCGACGCCGACACGGACCGCGAAGTCCGGATCAACCCCCATCTTCCGGCGGCCCGCACGGGGCCTCCGCAGGAATTGGCACCTTGGATCCGCTTGCGCGGTTCCAGGTTGCCCCGGCTTCAAAGGGCCTGTCCCTCTGCCGGTCTGGATGGATTGCAGGACCGACATTAGGGCGCGCTCGGTCGCGTGTCAATCGCTATATCCGGATATAGCGATGAATAATATCGCGCACCAGCCACCGCGCAACGCGAGGGCCGCACGGGGTGCCTTCAGGCGCGTGCAGGGCCTATCGCGCGCAGAGCGCGCTCCTACAAGGCCGGCTCTGTAGGAGCGCGCTCTGCGCGCGATGGGCTGTGGTCGCCCACGGAGTGGGCCACGGCAGCATCGCAGCTCGCGGAAACGGATCAGGCGATGCGGTCGGCGTGCGTGTACACGTTCATCTGCTCGCCGCGCGCGAAGGCGACGAGCGTGATGCCGGAGGATTGCGCCAGGTCGATCGCGAGCGTGGTCGGGGCCGAGATCGCGACCACGATGCCGATGCCGGCGCAGGCGGCCTTGTGCACCAGTTCGTACGAGGCGCGCGAACTCAGCACCAGGAAGCCGGTGCCGCGATCGCCGCGCCGCAGCGCGCCGACCAGCTTGTCGAGCGCGTTGTGGCGGCCCACGTCCTCGCGCACGAGGATGCCGCCGTCATGCACGTAGCCCGCCGCATGCACGCCACCGCTGCGCCGGTTGAGGTCCTGCGCGCCGGCCAGCGCGCGCACGCCCTGCGCGATCGCGTCGGCGCCGATGCGCTGGCCCCAGGGCACCGGCGGCGCCGGGCGCATCGCCGCCTGCAGCGACTCGACCCCGCACAGGCCGCAGCCGCTGGCGCCCACCCCCGCGCGACGCCGCTCGTGCAGGCGGTCGAAGCGCGCCTGCGGCAGCAGCATCTCGACCACGATGCCCATGCCGGTATCGAGCGCCTCGACGTAGCGCAGCTCGCCGGGATCCTCGACGATGCCCTCGGACAGCGAGTAGCCCAGCGCATAGTCCTCGAGGTCGGCGGGCGTGGCCATCATCACCGCGTGCGAAACGCCGTTGTAGAGCAGCGCGATCGGCGCTTCCTCGATCACGGCATCGCTGAAGGCCTGGCGCTCGCCGCGCTCGATGCGCAGCGCCGGCATCTCGCGCAGCGGCAGGAGTGCATCGCCTGGCGCTCGCGCAGCCATCAGCCGGCCTTCGTGCCCGGCGCGCTGGTACTCAGGCGCACCGGGATCGCCTTCGACGCCGGCGTCCCCGCGCGCTCGGCCACGTGGTCCAGCGGCACCAGGGCATTGGCCTCCGGGAAGTAGCTCGCGAGGCAGCCGCACGGGATGTCGTACTCGACCAGGGTGAATCCGCGCGCGTGGCGCTCGCCGTCGTGCCAGACCGAATGGATGTCGACCAGCTGGCCGGCCGTCCAGCCCAGTGCGTCGAGGTCTGCGCGCGCGATGAAAACCACGCGCCGGTAGCCGCGCACGCCACGGTAGCGGTCATCGAGGCCATATACCGTGGTGTTGTACTGGTCGTGGGAACGCACCGACATCAACTGGAACGGCGCGGCGGAGGCGGACCCCGCGACCTCCAGCGCGTGGACGTGGAACGTTGCCCGCCCGCTCGCGGTCGGGAACTCGCGCTCGCGACCCGGGTGGCGCAGGTGGAATCCGCCCGGTACCCGCACCCGCGCGTTGAAGTCCTCGAAGCCCGGGACGACCTTCGCGATGCGCGCGCGGATGCGGTCGTAGTCGCCGATCAATTCCAGCCATGGCGTGCGGCTACGCGGCAGGGTCGCGGCCGCCAGCCGCGCCACGATCGCCGGCTCGGACAGCAGCAGCGGCGAGGCCGGCGCCTTCATGCCGGCAGACAGGTGCACCATGCTCATCGAATCCTCGACCGTCACCGCCTGCGGGCCGCCGGCCTGCAGGTCGATCTCGCTGCGGCCGAGGCACGGCAGGATCAGGGCCTCGCGCCCGTGCACGAGATGCGAGCGGTTGAGCTTGGTGGAGACGTGCACGGTGAGATCGCAGCGTCGCAGCGCCGCGACGGTGCGCACCGCATCCGGCGTGGCGGCGGCGAAGTTGCCGCCCATCGCGAACAGCACCCGCGCGCGTCCGGTCCGCATCGCCTCGATCGCGCCGACCACGTCGTGGCCCGGTTCGCGCGGCGGCGCGAAGCCGAACTCCGCGCCCAGCGCATCGAGGAAGGCCGCCGCCGGCCGCTCGTGGATGCCCATGGTGCGGTCGCCCTGCACGTTGGAGTGCCCGCGCACCGGGCACGGTCCCGCGCCGGGCTTGCCGATGTTGCCGCGCGCCAGCAACAGGTTCATCAGCATCTGGATGGTGGCCACTGCGCGCGCGTGCTGGGTGATGCCCATGCCCCAGCACATGATGGTGGCCCGGCTGCGCGCGTAGATCCCGGCAGCTTCCTCGATCTGGGCGCGCGACAAGCCTGCTTGCGCCTCGATCCGCTCCCACGGCGTGGCCTGCACGCTGGCCACGAAGGCATCGAAGCCGGTGGTGTACTGCGCGATGAACACGCGATCGACCGCATCGCGCTCGAGCAGTGTCTTGAGCATGCCGGTCACAGCGGCAAGATCACCACCGATCCGCGGCTGGTAGTAGCGCGACGCGATGGACGTGCTCGAGCCCGTGAGCATGTCCTTCGGGCTCTGCGGGTTGGCGAAGCGCTCCAGCCCGCGCTCGCGCAGCGGGTTGAACACGACGATGCGGCAGCCGCGCTTCGCCGCCGCGCGCAACTCGCCCAGCATGCGCGGATGGTTGGTGCCCGGGTTCTGCCCGAAGACGAAGATCGCCTCGGCGCGCTCGAAGTCCTCCAGCGTGACCGAGCCCTTGCCGCTGCCGATCTGCTCGATCAGCGCGACGCCCGAGGCCTCGTGGCAGAGGTTGGAGCAGTCCGGCAGGTTGTTGGTGCCGTACTCGCGCACGAACAGCTGGTACAGGAAGGCCGCCTCGTTCGAGGTGCGGCCCGAGGTGTAGAACAGGGCCTCGTCCGGCGAGGCCAGCGACTGCAGCGTGCGCGCGATTTGCGCGAAGGCCTCGTCCCAGGCCAGCGGCAGGTAGCGGTCGCTGGCCGCGTCGTAGCGCATCGGCTCGGTCAGCCGGCCCTGCGCCTCCAGCCAGTGGTCCTCCTGCGCCGCGAGTTCGGCCACGGTGTGCGCGGCGAAGAATTCCCGCGTGACGCGTTTCGACGTGGCCTCGGCCGCCACCGCCTTGACCCCGTTCTCGCAGAACTCGAAGGTCGAGTTCGGATTGCGGTCCGGCCACGCGCAGCCCGGGCAGTCGAAGCCGTCGCTCTGGTTGGTGCGCAGCATGGTGCCGGCGCCGATCACGACGATGCCCTCGTCGCGCAAGGCCTGCCACGAGCGCTTGAGCGAATCCCAGCCGCCGGCGGGCTTGTCGTAAGGCTTGATGGTGCGCTCGGACATCCGCGGGCTGGCCTGGGGACTCCCTGCATTCTAGCCCCGCGCCGCCGGCCACCCTGCTGCGCTGCGAGGACGGCGGCGATGGCTTGCGCGGCGGGCGCCGCTGCGTTCAACTCCTGCCATGGCCCGCACAGACGCGCGAACGAACGACGGCGGTACCCGCGCCGGCCAGGTCGGCCCCTACCGCGAGGCCGACTTCGATGCGGCGTTCGTCCGCACCCACCGCTCCGACTGGGCCAGCGTGGCGATCCGCGCCGCGATGTTGCTGCTGGTGTACTGGCTGCTGGCGCGCGCGATCCGCAAGGAACAACTCGGCGTGGGCTTCGTGCTCCTGCCGCTGGCGGTGGAAATCCTCGCCGTGTTCTGGATCGGCTGGATCATGGCGACCTGGCTGGTGCGCTGCGAGACCTTCCGCAAGAGCGCGGGCAGCCTGGTGCTGGCGATCTTCTGGACCCTCGTGATCCTCGGCCTCATCGCCGCCCGGTTGGGCGTCGGCGGCGACCCGAGCCACTTCGACACCGGCCACATCCCGGCCAATCTCGCGATCGTGTGGGCCAAGGTGCGGGACTCGGGCCTGTTCTGGGCCATGCTCGCCGCGGCGGCCGCCCTCGTGCTCGCCACGATCCCGGAGATCCTGCGCTGGCGTCGCACGGGTGGCGTGTTCGTGTGGACTTCGATCATGAATTCCGGCTTCCGCCTCGGCGTGATGGTGCTGCTCGCCTTCGTCGGCGGTTTGGTCGCCATCATCGGCGCCGAGTTCGTGCTGCCGGTCGTGCCCGAGGAGCGCGCTGCCTGGTGGCCCTGGATCGCCTTCTGGTTCCTGCTGGTGGCGGACGTGCTCACGCTGGGGATCGCGACGGCGATGCACCGCGACCTGGGGCGGAAGGCCAAGCCCCGGGGGCGACTCGCCCCCGGGACCTGAGGGGCCACGCGCCCGGGCTCAGGCGGCGGCCACCGGCGCCAGCGCGATCTCGTGCATCCGCCGCACCACCCGCGAGAGCTCCTGCGCCGGCGGCGTTTGTTCGCTGCTGAACCGCTCCGCGAGCGCGCGGTAGTACCACAGGGTCTCGTCGGCGCTGGCCGTGAAGCGGTCGAACACCTTGCGGCCCAGGCCGGACTCGGCGTGCAGGACGATGGCCCAGGCGTTGTGCAGCTTGTCGCAGCACGAGACCAGCAGCGCCGGCGGCGGCTTGTGCGCAATGGCTTCGACATAGGCCTGCTTGTGCACGCGCCATTGGGCGCGCCGCGATTCCGGCGTGAGCGCGGTCGCGCGCTCCTCGTGGGTGGCGTCGGTGCAGGCGAGGACGATGTCGGCCACCGCGTCGCCGAAGCGCGCGCGGACCTGCGCCGCGTGCGCGCCACCGCAATCCTCCACCACGTCGTGCAGCAGCGCGGCGATCGCCTCGTCTTCGCCGCCGCCGAACTCCAGCACCAGGCTGGATACCGCCAGCAGGTGCGTCAGATAGGTCACGTCGCTGGCCTTGCGCCGCTGGTCGCCGTGGGCGTCGATCGCGTACTGCAGCGCGTCTGCGTAGCGGGGGGTCAATCGGGTTGCCATCGTCTTCTCCTTTCTCTTCGTCGTCGTCATCAATCCGGCTTGTGCGAGGGTCCGGCCCGGCGGCGGCGCGCACGGCGGCGCGCCACCCTTCGGCAGGGCGGATCCAGAGTTGTAGGGTGAGGGGGCGGCGGAAGGCCGCAACGGGCAGGCCGTGGGATCGACCTGCGGCGCGGGCCGGGGCCATTGGCCCGGGCAAGTTCGCGCGACAAGCGTGATTCTACTCCGATTCGCGCGCTCAAGCCGCGCGGACTCCATCCCCGGTCACGGTCGATTCATCGACGCGGTTCGCGCCATGCGCCGCGTTGAGCGCGTCCAGCAACTCGCGGGACGCGGCGAGCACATCGGCGCGCGTCGCATCGCGGTTGGCGAAGCCCGCGACCTGCCCTTCCCGCCAGGCCTCGCCCGGCTTGCGCACGCAGGAAGCGGTGGCGAGGCGGCGGCCGCTGCGCGCGTCGCGCAGGCTGTAGACCCGACGGGTTCCGGCCAGGCACGCCTTGGCAAAGTTCACGCCGCCCACGCAGTGGCGCATGGCGAGGCCCTCGTCCCACAGCGCCACCATCGATTCCAGCGGCACCACGCGCACGCCCTGGCACTCGAAGGCCGCGACCGGGCCGGTCCACTGCCAGGCATCGGCCGTGCGCAGCGCACGCTCGCGCTGCTCCCAGGCCGTGGTACGCGCGTCGAACCATGCCCACGGGATGCCGGGAGGAACGGATGGACGGTCGCGCGCGCAGCGCCACCAGGTCACCGCGCGCGCGAACGCGTCCGCGGCAAAGGCGCGGCGGGCATGGCGCGTGGGCAGGGCCAGCGCCGCGTCCCAGGCCGCGCGCAGCAGCGGCATCGGCACCAGCGGATCGTCGGTGGTGTTCTGGTCCTCGATCTCGGCCAACTGCCGCATGAGCTCCGGCGGGGGGAGTCCGGGCCGCTGGCAGGCCGCGACCAGGTTGGCCGCGGCGATCGCCAGCGCCACCATGTCCTCGTTGTCGTGCTCGTCCCTGAGCAACGCGG
>JAGOEZ010000229.1 GCA_017997455.1 Lysobacterales bacterium
GCTGGTCGGCAAGGCCGACGTGGTGGTCGAGAACTTCGCACCGGGTGTGATGCAGCGCCTGGGCCTGGGCGAGGCGGCGCTGCGCGAACTGAATCCGCGGCTGGTCTACGCCAGCGGCTCGGGCTACGGCACGAGCGGCCCCTATCGCGACTACCCCGCGATGGACCTGACCATGCAGGCGATGTCCGGCGTGATGAGCGTGACCGGCACGCCCGACGCGCCGCCGGTGAAGGCCGGCCCGGCCATCTGCGACTTCTTCGGCGGTGCGCATCTGTACGGAGCCATCGTCACTGCGCTGCTGCGCCGAGCCGCCACCGGCCAGGGCAGCACCGTCGAGGTCGCGATGCTCGATTCGGTCTACCCCACACTGGTCTCCAACCTGGGCCTGCACCGCGAGGGCGAGACCCACGCGGTGCGCACCGGCAACCGCCATGGTGGCCTGTCGATCGCGCCCTACAACGTCTACCCGGCCAGCGATGGTTACTTCGCCATCCTGTCGATCAACGAAAAGCACTGGAAGGGCGTGGTGCAGGCGCTGGAGCTCGGCGACCTGGCCGACGATCCGCGATTTTCCAGCAGCGCGGCCCGCATCCGGAACATGGACGAGGTCGATCGCGTGGTGTCTGAGCGCACCGCGACCCAGACCCGCGCTGCCCTGTCCGCCCGCCTGATCGCCGCCCGGGTGCCCTGCGCGCCCGTGCAGGAACTGCACGAGGTCGTCGTCGACCCGCACCTGCATGCCACCGGCATGATCCGCTGGATCGACCACCCCGAATACGGCCGCACGCTGGTGCACGACAGTCCGATCGTGTTCAGCGACCTGCCGCGCGGCGACCTCCCGCCCAGCCCCCGGCTGGGCGAACACAACCGGGAAGTGCTGAGCGAGTTCCTGGGCGTGGATGCCGAAGGTTTCGGCGCACTCGAGCGCCAGGGCGCTTTCTCGGCGACGCCAGAGGAGTAGAGGCCCCGCAGCGGCCGATCCGGCGGCGGCGCTCGGACGAGCCACAGGCGCGCTGCGCGCGCGCCGCCGGTGCGCAGCGCGACTACCCCAGCAGCTGGCGCGCCAGCACCATACGGTGCACTTCGGAGGGGCCTTCGCCGATCCGCTTGACGCGCATTTCGCGGTACCAGCGCTCCAGCGGCATCGCCTTGGCCACGCCCATGCCGCCCATGATCTGGATGCAGCGGTCGACCACGCGCCCGGCGGTCTCGGTGGCGACCACCTTCGCGATCGATGCTTCGGTCTTGAATGCCAGTCCCGCATCGGCGCGCCGCGCCGCCTCGTAGACCAGCAGGCGGGCCGCGCGCAGCTCCATCTCGCTGTCGGCGATCATCCACTGGATCGCCTGCTTGTCGGCCAGCGGGCTGCCGAATACCACGCGCTCACGCGCCCAGCCGATCGCGAGCTCGAGCGCTTCCTGCGCGATTCCGATCGTGCCGGCCGCATAGGGCACGCGCCCCTCGACCAGCCATTTTTCGCACAGCGCGAATCCCTGCCCTTCTTCGCCCAGGCGGTTCTCGACCGGGACCTCGACATCCTCGAACACCACCTCGTACGGCGAGTACGAACGGATTACCGGGATCTCGGTGAACTTGATGCCCTTGGGGTGGCCGTCGATGATGAAGCAGGTGATGCCGCCACGCTGGCCCTGCTCGCCGGTGCGCGCGAACAGCAGGCCCCAGTCGGCCTGCTTGGCGCCGGTGATCCACATCTTGGCGCCGTTGATCACATAGCGGTCACCGTGACGCACCGCGCGCGTGCGGATCGAACGGGCCGGATCGGAGCCGCCGCTGGCTTCGGTGATGGCGACATAGGCTTTGCGGCCGTCGCGGATCGCGGGCACCGCGAAGCGCTCGATCTGCTGCGGCGTGCCGAACAGAATCGGATTGGGCGGGTTGGAGCCGATCGATCCGCAGGCGGGAATGTAGGCGCCCATCCGGCAGCGCGAGGTCTCCTCGGCAACAATCGCCGCACCCAGAAGATTCAGGCCTGCGCCGCCGTACTCGAGCGGCGCGCGCACGGCCCACAGGCCGATCTGCTTGGCTTTGCGCTGCAGCGGCTCGAGCAGCTCCGGGGGCAGCGAGCAGGCATCATGCTCGACCTTGTCCTCGGCCGGCTTGACTTCCTCGCGCATGAAGCGGCGCGTGGTCTCGCGCAGCAGTCGCAGTTCTTCGGGCAGTTCCGGATCATGCAGGCTCATGGGTTCTCCTGGGAGGGGCCGGCGCGCGCATCACCGGACGGGATGAAAAAATTGTAGCGCTAAAAGTCTTGTTATAGGCTTTTTAGCCGCGACTGCCGGGCTTGCCGGGCTTGCGCGACGTGGGCGCGATCAGCGACGGCGGGTGGTCGAGCACCAGCGAGCGGGGCAAGGTCGTGCGCATCACGAACAGATCGCCGCGGTACCACGACACACCCGCGTAACTGAGGCGGCCCCGGTCATCGATGATCCGCCTCAGGATGCGCGCCACCGGCGAGCCGAACGGATAGCCGAGGTGTTCGGACAGCACGAAATCGGCCGGCTCGACCGTCATGGTCTGCTCGAGGCTGCACGCGTGGCGGGGCTCGCCATTCATCACCATCCGCAGGATCTTGCGCTTTTCGATCGCCCGCTTCGCGAATGTCTGGAACACCTCGTCGGCCACGAACACATGAACGACGCCGAAGGGCTGGCCGTCGTGCAGATGCACCTTGGTGATCTCGGTATACGAATCGAAGGCGCCGTGTTCGCCACGGTATTCGGGCGGTATCGGTCCGGCGCGCGCCTTCGACAGGATGCGGATGCGCAGGTCGCCGGCCTCGGGACTCATCGCGTCCATCGCGGCCGAGACAGCCGGCTCGGGCCGCTGGCCGACATCGCAGACGAAGGTGCCACGCCCGCGCGTGCTGGTCAGCAGGCCCTCGTGAACCAGCAGCGCAACCGCCTGGCGCACCGTGATTCGCGCCACCTTGAACTGATCGGCCAGCGTCTCGAAGTTCGGCAGGCGCTGACCGGCGGGCCAGGCGCGCGAGACCACCTTGTGCCGGAAGATGCCCGCCAGCTGCACATACAGCGCGATGTGCCGCGTGCTGTCGACCGCGAGTTCGAGCTTGCCGAAGGCCAGGGTGTCCGCGCGCCGGGGCATGGTTCAGCCCGCGATCATTTTTCCTCGGGCTGGTTCTGCAGGTTGCGGATGCGCTCGATGCGATCCTCGACCGTCGCGTCGCTGCCGCCCTTCCACTGCAGGATCTGCAGCACCACGCCCGACGAGTCGCGAGGCCTGAGCACGACCTCGTCGCGATTGCTGAATTCGTCGCGCAGCGGGATCTTGAAACCCTTGCCTTCCACTTCCTGGATGAATTCGTTCAGATCGTCCACTTCCAGACCCATGTGATGCAGGCCTTCTCCGTGTTTGGCGATGTGCTGGTTGATGAAGCCGTCCTCCTCCAGCGACTGCACCAGCGACAGCACGTTCTCGCCGATCTGCATGTAGGCAACCTTGACCAGGCCGGCCTTTTCGCGCAGCGTTTCGGTGCGGATGTGCACGGCATTGAGCAGCTTGACGTACTGCTCGGTCGCCTGGTCGACGTCGCGCACGGCGATCGCCACGTGATCGATTCTCTTGATGCTGGCCATCAGGATGTCCTTCGAGGATAGAGGTTGCGATCAGTGTAGCCCGGGCGCCCGCGTTCCGCGCAGCGCTGCGGGCCAGCCCATCGCGGCCGCGCCGCTGGTACGCTGGCGCATCTGCGTCAGCCCTCCACCGGAGCACCGCCCATGTTCGAACAGCCCGCCGATTTCCGCGACGAATCCGAAGCGCTTTACCAGCTGCTCGCCCCGCTGCAGGAG
>JAGOEZ010000230.1 GCA_017997455.1 Lysobacterales bacterium
CGCACCTGGTCGCGGGGCCGATCATGCGGCCGACCGAACTGGTGCCGCAGTTCGAGCAGCCGCGCCGGGCGAGCATGGACCAGCTGCGCTTCGGACTGGCCCTGATGACGCTGGGCCTGTTCCAGAAGGTCGTGCTGGCCGACGGATTCCTCGCTGCGCCGGCCGAGCAGGTCTACGACAACACCATGGCGCCGGGCGCGCCGGACGCGTGGTTCGGCACCCTGGCCTTCAGCGGCCAGATCTTCTGCGACTTCGCCGGCTACTCGACCACCGCGATCGGCGCGGCCATGTGCCTGGGCTTCGCGATGCCGGACAACTTCCGTTTCCCGTACGCGGCCGTGGGCTTTTCCGACTTCTGGCGCCGCTGGCACATCACCCTGTCGTCGTGGCTACGCGATTACCTCTACATCCCGCTGGGCGGCAACCGCAAGGGCGAGGCGCGCACCTACGCCAGCCTGATGACCACCATGCTGCTGGGCGGGCTCTGGCACGGCGCCAACTGGACCTTCGTCGCCTGGGGCGGCCTGCACGGGCTCTACCTGTCGGTGGAGCGCTGGCTGCGGTCGCGCTTCGGCGGCTACGCGCCTGGCCCGCTGGCGCTGCTCGGCCTGGGCCTTTTCACCTATTTCCTCACCAACATCACCTGGGTGTTCTTCCGCGCCGCGACCTTCACCAAGGCCTGGGAGGTGCTGCGCGGCATGTTCGGCTTCAGCGTCGATGCCAAGCCGATCCTGGCCGGCGTGCACCTGCTCGCGGTGGGCGTGATCGTCGGCGGCATCTTCATCACGCACTGGCTGATGCGCCGGCGCACCCTGGAGTCGGTGGTGGCGCGCACGCCGCCGCTGGTGCTGACCATCGCCTGGGCCCTGATGGCCTTCGCCGTCCTGATCGAGCAAGGAACCGGAAATGCCTTCATCTACTTCCAGTTCTGAACGCCTGACCGCGGCCGACCGGCCCGGCGTGGCGCAGCCGGTGCCGGAGCGCCCGGTTCCGGGGCGGCCGTGGGGACCGATCGCGCTGTCCGTCGCCCTCATCGTCGCGGCCCTGATGGGGTTGTGGGAGTGGCGCATGCGCCAGCTGCAGCTGGTGCCGGGCGACCTCGACGATGGCGCGTCGGCGTGGGCCGAGCAACGCCGGCGCATCGACGCCGGCGACGTCGCGGTCGCCATCGTGGGCGACTCGCGGATCCTGTTCGACACCGACCTCGATCGCTTCGAGGCGCTGACGGGCGTGCGCCCGGTGCAGCTTGCCTTGCCCGGCACCAACGGCCGGCCCTTCCTGCAGGACCTCGCCGCCGACCCCGACTTCAAGGGACTCGCGATCGTGGGGATTACCGAAGGCTCCTACTTCCGCGACGAAGTCGGCCTGATGGACGATGCGCTCGACACCTACCACTTCGAGTCGCCGGCAAAGCGCAGCTCGCACCTGATCACGACCTGGCTCGCGCGCCGCCTCGCCTTCCTCGACGAGGCCTATCGCTTGAGCGTGCTGGTCAAGCGCCTCGACCATGGATGGCGCCCCGAAGCCCGCTCGCCCTACGGCGAAGTGTGGAAGATCGCCACCATGGCCGACGAGCGGCAGACCGCGCTGTGGGGACGGATCGAGACCGACGCCTTCCTGCGCGACCATGCGCGCAGCGTGTGGACCCAGCGCCGGCCCAATTCCGGCGTGCCGGTCGCGCCGGACGTCATCGCGCGCACCCAGGACGCGACCCGCGAGGCGGTGAAGGCGATCCGGGCACGCGGCGGCGACGTGGTCTTCGTGCGGCCGCCGTCGTCGCCGGAGCTGCGGGTCCTGGAAGATGCCCGCATTCCGCGGCCCGCGGGCTGGGACGCACTGATCGCGGTGGCCGACGTGCGCGGCGCGCATTTCGACGACTACCCGTCGATGCAGGGGCTGGACATACCCGAGTGGTCGCACCTCTCGCGCGCCTGCGCGTCCGTGTTCACCGACGCCTACGTGCGCGCGCTGGCGCAATTCACCCCGCGCCTGCAACTGGTCGCCGACGCGCCACAGCCACTGGCGCCCGCAGACTGCCTGTAGGAGCGCATCTCATGCGCGACCGCGGACCCGCGGGCTGCCGACGCCCGTGGGTCCGCGGTCGCGCATGAGATGCGCTCCTACAGGGGGATCGCTGGTCAGGGGCTGCTCGCCGCAACTGGCGCCAGCTTCGGGTCGAGGGTCAGGAACACCGCCTGCTTGTCCCAGTTGTCGACCCCGAACACGCGGAACACGATCACGTATTCGCCCGCCGGCAGCGGCTTCTCGGCTTCGAGGCGCCAGGTGCCGTTCGGATCGCCGTCGACGACCACGTCGACGCCGTTGAGCGAGTCGAGGCGGCTGTCGAACTCGGGATCGTAATCCCCGAGCGGATAGACGTTGACCGAGATCTTCTCGATCTTGCCGACATAGCCCGGCACGATGCCTCCGGGCACGGCCTGCACGCGCAGCTTCGTCGAAACCGGCTTGGCCAGGTGCCAGCACACGTCCTCGCCGTGCTTGACCGCCATCACCCGCGCGGCGGCCGCGCCGTCGGGCAGGGGCTGCGTGGACTGGCCATCGACCAGCAGGCCCACGCAGTGCCCGTTGCGATCGACGCAGCGCATGTCGCCCTCGCCGTCGTTGGGCGCGCACAGTTCGGCCTGCGACTTCGCCTGCAGGCCGGAGGCGGCAAGCAGCAATACGGCGGCCAATGTGATTCTCATGGGGATTCTCCGGGCTCAGTAGAAGAGGCCAGCCGCGATCGGCCGCCATTCCTCGCCTTCCTGGCGCTCGACGCGGAAACTGCCGTCGCTCCTGCGGATCACGCAGCGGTAACTGCCGCCATCGAGTTGCATCGCATACACGGTGCGCGCATCGGTCTGGGTCAGCGTGGACTGGATGCGCGCGGCCATCGCGTGGTCGATGGTGCGGGTATCGCTGCGCGGCTTGACTTCCTTCTGCAGCGCGCCGCGGCACTTGCGCTCGAGTTCCGCCGGCAACTGCTCGAGTTCGCCATCGCGCGGGCGGAAGCTCAGTTCCAGCCCCATCGACCCGCACGGCATGGCCGGATTGTCGTCGTCGCAGACCTGGCAGGAGTAGACGCCGCCGTCGGCTGCGGTGAACTGGAACAGCACGCCCTGGTCGCCGAGCGGGATCGCGGTCTCCTTGAGCCCTTTGCTGGGTGGCGAATTGCCGCTGGCATCGATCGCCGCGGTGCAGCGGTCGCGCAGTGCGGCCTGTCCCGCGGCGTGGATCGGGTCCGATGCCGCGCAGCCGATCAGCGCGGCGGACAGCATGGCGATTCGACGCATCATTTGCGGCTCCTGTTCGCAGGATCGGGCCGACCGAACGCGGTCCCGTTCCATCAACGGGCAAAACCCGGGACCGGGGCCACCGACACATCCACTATCATCCGGTCATGCCCGCCTTCGCAAGCCTCACGCTGAGTCCCGCCTTGCTGCAGGCCCTGGAGGCGCTGGGCTACACCCGGATGACGCCGATCCAGGCGCGCAGCCTGCCGCTGATCCTGGCCGGTCGCGACGTCACCGGGCAGGCCCGCACGGGCACCGGCAAGACCGTCGCCTTCGGCCTCGGCCTGCTTGCCGCGCTCGATCCGGCCCAGATCCGCCTGCAAGGACTGGTGCTGTGCCCCACGCGCGAACTGGCCGACCAGGTCAGCAAGGCGATCCGCGCGCTGGCGCGCTTCATCCCCAACATCAAGCTGCTGACCCTGTGCGGCGGCATCCCGCTGGGGCCGCAACTGGCGTCGCTGGTGCACGACCCGCACCTGGTGGTCGGGACGCCGGGCCGCATCCAGGAACTCAAGCGCAAGGGCAAGCTGCA
>JAGOEZ010000058.1 GCA_017997455.1 Lysobacterales bacterium
AGCGCTACGCGGTCTTCGGGCAACCGATCGCGCATTCGCGTTCACCCTGGATCCACGCGCGCTTCGCCGAGCAGACCCGCATCGCGCTCGAATACCGCGCGATCGAGGCCGGCGTCGCCGGATTCGGTGCCGCACTGGCCGCGTTCGAGGCCGGCGGCGGCCTCGGTGCCAACGTCACCCTGCCGCTCAAGGCCGAGGCGCCGCGCCACTGCAAGTCGCTGAGCGAACGGGCGCAGCGCGCCGGCGTGGTCAACACGCTGTCACGGCTGGACGACGGCGGCTGGCACGGCGACAACACCGACGGCATCGGCCTGGTCCAGGACCTCGCGACCCGCCACCGCCAGGATATCCGCGGCCGGCGCACGCTGGTGCTGGGCGCGGGCGGCGCCGTGCAGGGCGTGCTGGTCGCGCTGCTCGAAGCCGGCCTCGATTCGATCGTGATCGCCAACCGCACGCCGGCCAGGGCCGACGCGCTGGCCGACCGCATCGGCGAGCCGGGCCGGGTGAGCACCGTGTACTGGGAGGACCTGCACGACGCCGGCGCCTTCGAGATGGTGGTCAACGGCACCGCGGCCGGCCACCAGCGCGAAGCGCTGGTGCTGCCATTCAGCCTGATCGGCCGGCGCGCCGTGGTGTACGACATGAATTACGGCCGCGCCGCGATCGACTTCCTGGCCTGGGGCCGCGCCGCGGGCAGCGAACACGTGTACGACGGTGCCGGCATGCTGGTGGAGCAGGCAGCAGAGGCCTTCGAGCGCTGGCATGGCGTGCGCCCGGAGACCGATCCGGTCTACGCGCAGCTGCGCCACTTGCTCGACCATCCCTGAGCCCCCGCCATGAGCCCGCCGTTCGCCTGCCGGATCGGCTGCGGCGCCTGCTGCATCGCGCTTTCGATCAGTTCCCCGATTCCCGGCATGCCGCGCGGCAAGCCCGCGGGCGTGCGCTGCGCGCAGCTGACCGACGACAACCGTTGCGCGATCTTCGGCCGCCCCGAGCGACCCGCCGTGTGCGTGCGGCTGCGGCCGGAGCCGGCGATGTGCGGCGCAAGCTTCGACGAGGCGATGGCGAACATCGCCGCCCTTGAAACCGCCACCCAACCGGATCGACGGCCCCTGTAGGAGCGCACCTTGTGCGCGACCGTGGCCTGCCAGGCGCACATCGCGACAACGGAAACCGAGGTCAGCGTGCAAGTCCGCGGTCGCGCACAAGGTGCGCTCCTACAGGGGGCGCTGGTCAAGCCGCAGGGAGTCCAGGGTGGGCCTCACTGCGCGGCCAGGTACTCGTCCTTGAGCTTGACGTAGTGGTACGCGGAGTAGTGCAGCTGCTCGATCTCGCGATCGCTGAGCTTGCGCACGCAGCGCGCCGGGTTGCCGACCCACAACTCGCCCTCGCCAACCACCTTGCCCGGCGCGATCACGGCGCCGGCGCCCACCAGCGCATGGCGGCGCACCACCGCGCCGTCGAGCACGGTGGCGTGCATGCCGATCAGGCAGGCGTCCTCGATGGTGCAGGCGTGGATCACGGCCGCATGTCCCACGGTCACGTCGCTGCCGATCCGGGTCGGGAAACCGCCCGGGCTGTAGGGGCCGTCGTGGGTGACGTGGACGATGGCGCCATCCTGCACGTTGCTGCGGGCGCCGATCGCGATCGAGTTGACGTCGCCGCGGATCACGGTACCCGGCCACACCGAAACGTCATCGCCCAACGTCACGTCGCCGACCACGATGCCCGAGGGATCGAGGTAGACACGCTCGCCCAGGGTGGGCAGGCGACCGCGGAAGGCGCGCAGGGTCATGGGGACGATTCAGGGACGGAAAGGACGCGGATGCTAGCATTTGCGCCATGAATGCCCAGCTGAAGCCCCCCGTGGCGGCCGCTCCGCCGGCCATGGCAGAAACCCTCGCCCGGCTGCGCGCCGCCCAGCAGGCGCAGACCCCGGACCTGGCCCAGCGACTGGACGATCTTGCGCGCCTGCGCGATCGCTTCAAGGCCTGCCTGCCGGCGCTGGCCGAGGCCATGAGCGCCGACTTCGGCCGCCGCTCGCGCCACGAGTCGCTGTTCTCCGACGGCATGACGGTGCTGCACGAGATCGACTACACGCGCTCGCACCTGCGCCGCTTCATGCGCGCGCGCGGCGGCATGGCCGACTGGCTGTTCTGGCCGGCGCGGGTCGAGGTGCGATACCAGCCGCTGGGCGTGGTCGGGATCATCTCGCCGTGGAATTACCCGGTGAACCTGGCCCTGATGCCGCTGGTGGCGGCGATCGGCGCCGGCAACCACGTGATGCTCAAGCCGTCCGAGCACACGCCGCGCACCAGCCAGGTGCTGGCCGAGTTGCTGGCCGACGCCTTCCCGGCCGATCGCGTGGCGACGGTGCTCGGCGACGCCGGGGTCGCGGCGTCCTTTGCGGCGCTGCCCTTCGACCACCTGTTCTTCACCGGCTCGACCGAGGTCGGTCGCAAGGTGATGGCGGCCGCGGCGCCGAACCTCACGCCGGTCACGCTGGAACTCGGCGGCAAGTCGCCGGCGATCATCGCGCCGGACTATCCGATCCGCACCGCCACCGAGCGCATCGCCTACGGCAAGTTCCTCAATGCCGGCCAGACCTGCATCGCGCCCGACTACGTGCTGCTGCCGCGCGCGCAGATCCCCGGCTTCGTGGAGGCGATGCGCGAATATGTCAGTCGCGCCTACCCCGATGCCGTGGCCAGCCCGGACTACACCAGCATCATCAACGACCGCCAGTACGCGCGCCTGTCGAAGTACCTCGACGAGGCGCGGGCGCGCGGCGCCACCGTGATCGAACTCGGCGCGCACGACCGCGCGCGGCGCGTGCTGGCGCCGACGCTGGTGCTCGACGCGCCGACCGACCTCGCCCTGATGCGCGACGAGATCTTCGGGCCGATCCTGCCCCTGATCGCCTGCGAATCGGTCGAGGCCGCGATCGCGCACGTCAACGCCGGGCCGCGCCCGCTCGCGCTGTACCACTTCGACCACGACCGGGCGCGCACGCGCCGGGTCCTCGACGGCACGGTCGCCGGCGGGGTCACGATCAACGACGTGGTGCTGCACATCGCGCAGAGCGAACTGCCCTTCGGTGGCGTCGGTCCGTCGGGCATGGGCCACTACCACGGGCGCGAGGGCTTCCTCGCCTTCAGCAAGCAGAAGCCGGTGATGTACCAGGCGCGCTGGAGCAGCATGGCGTTCATGCGGCCGCCCTACGGGAAGCTGGCCGATTTCCTGGTCCGATTCCTGACCCGCTGAGTAGTCCTGCGGCTTCAAGGCGGCTGGAAGGCCTATCGCGCGCAGAGCGCGCTCCTACAGGGCGATGCCTTGTAGGAGCGCGCTCTGCGCGCGATGGACCTCTCAATGCAGCGAACGAGCCCCGCGCCAGCGGCGCACGCGCTTGGGCGCTGGCGGCAGCGAATCCTCGCTGCCCGGCGGATGGTCGAGCCAGTACTGCTGCACCGCGTGCACGGTCGCGCCGATCTGGTTGAGCGCGGCCTCGTAGCCGGCGTCGTCCAGCGGCTGCGCCGGCGCCAGCTCGTCGTCCTCGAGCAATCCATCGTGGCCGGCCAGCGCCAGGATCGGGCCGAGCAGGTCGAGCAGGCGCGGATCCGCCGCCAGCCGTGCATCCCACAGGGCCGCGCGCAGGTCGACCCCGCGGCCGAAGCCCTCGCACCAGCCGCGGCCGCTGTGGCGCAGCTCGCCGCTCTCGTCGGACTCGGACAGGATCGGCTCCCACTCCATCGAGTCGAGCGCGCGTTCGACGTCGTCGCGCATCCGCACCAGCAGCGCGTACGACCGCCCGGCCGCCTCCACCGATTCGAAGGGCTTGTCGGCGTCGAGCACCTGCGGCAGCCATTCGTCGACCGCCACCGCGTCGGGCCCGATGATGATCGCGGTCAGCAGGCCGTGCACGCCGTCGAGCAGCAGGTCGTCGTCTCCACCGTGCCCCGAAAGCAGCTGGTGCAGTTCCTCGAGCTCGGCGTCGTCGAGCCAGGTGTCGTCGTCGCCCACGTCAGGCGAACTCCGCCCAGACCGGCGCGTGGTCGGAGGGGCGATCCCAGGTGCGTGGATCGCGATCGATGCCGGCGCCGCGGCAACGCGCGCGCAAGGCCGCGCTGGCCAGCACCAGGTCGATGCGCAGGCCGAGGTTGCGCCGGAACGCGGCCTGGCGGTAGTCCCACCAGCTGAAGTTCCCGGGGCCGGATTCGAACAGGCGGTAGGTATCGTGCAGGCCCGCGTCCATGATCGCGCGCAGCGCCTCGCGCTCGGGCGTGGAGCACAGCACCTGCTCGCGCCAGGCCTCGGGATCGTGCACGTCGCGGTCCTCGGGCGCGACGTTGAAGTCGCCCAGCACCACCAGTTCGGGATGGTTCGCGGCTTCGGCGCGCAGCCATTGCGCCACCGCGCGCATCCACTCGAGCTTGTAGGCGTACTTGTCGCTGCCCACCGCCTGCCCGTTGACCACGTACAGGTTGACCACGCGCACCGTGCCGACAGTGACCGCCAGCACGCGGCGCTGCTCGTCGGCGAATCCCGGGATGGCCGCCAGCGGGTCGCGCGGCGCGGATCGCGCCAGCACGGCGACGCCGTTGTAGGTCTTCTGCCCGCTGTGCACGCACTGGTAGCCCAGCGCGGCGATGGCCGCATCCGGGAACGCATGGTCCTCGAGCTTGGTCTCCTGCAGCGCGACAATGTCGGGCTGCGCGAGCTTGAGCCACTCCTCCAGGTGCGGCAGCCGCACCTTGAGCGAGTTGACGTTCCAGGACGCGATCTTCATGCCGCCAGTCTACCCCCGCCTACCGTCGCCTTTGTAGGAGCGCACCTTGTGCGCGACCGCGGACTCGCACGCAGCCTTCGGTTCCCGGCGCCGCGATGCGCGCTTGGCAGGCCGCGGTCGCGCACAAGCGCCTGCCCCGGCGAAAGCCGGAGCGCGCTCCTGCAAAGGCCGCGGCCCGGGTCGCGCGGCCCCGACCCGGGGGCTATCTCACCAGCGGCCGCACGGTCGTGAAGCCGCCGTCGACGGCGATCACCTGCCCGGTCAGGCGCGCCGACTCCGGCGACAGCAACCAGTCCATCACCGCAGCCACCTGGTCGGCGCTCTGCACGCCGCCGAGCGGATACTGCTTCGCGGCGCCGTCGCGCATCATGGGCTGCCTCAGCAGGCCCTCGGTCAGCGGCGTGTCGGTCATGCCCGGCGCGACCGCGTTGATGCGCAGGCCCTGCGCCGCATAGGTCGCGGCGGCGCCGCGCACCAGCGCCTCCACGCCGCCCTTGGCGGCGGCGATGGCCTCGTGGTTGGCCACGCCGATGCGCGCCACGACCGAACTCGCGAACACGGCGGCGCCGGGCGCGCCATCGAGCGCGGCGATCCAGGCCTGCAAGGTCCACAGGCTGCTCTCGAGGTTGACGCGCAGCACCTCGCGCGCGGCCTCGGTCCGGGTGCGATGCAGCGGCGCGATCAGCGTGCTGCCCACGGCATGGGCGAGCCAGGACGGCGCGGCGCCGAGCTGCTCGCGGCAGGCCGCGAAGGCGGCGGCGGCGCCCTCGGGCGTGGTGGTGTCGGCCGCGATGCGGGCTGTGGCCGGCAACTCCGCCAGTGCGGCGGCGTCGCGGCCCACCGCGGCCACGCGCAGGCCGCGGGCGCGCAGCCGGGCCACCAGCGCGCGGCCGATGCCGCCGCGCGCGCCGGTGACGAGGGCAATGTCGTTCGGGTCCATGGTCACTCCATCCAGTCGATCATCGGAACCGCTGCGCCAGCGGGCTGGCGGCGATGGCGGCGAGCGGCGCGCCGGCCATGGTCAGGCCACCTCGCCGCGGCGAATCGCCGCGGCACGTTCGCGGATCCCGTGCTTCTGGGCCTCGTCCAGGCGCGCCACGTTCTTCACCTGCAGCGCCATGCGCGGGTTGGCGGCCAGCAACTTCTCGTGGCGCATCAGGAAGTCCCAGTACAGCGTGGTGAAGGGACAGGCCCGCTCGCCCGCGCGCTGCGCAGGGTCATAGCGGCAGCCCTGGCAGTGCGGGCTCATGCGCTGGATGTACTTGCCGGTGGCCACGTAGGGCTTGCTCGCCATCAGGCCGCCGTCGGCGTACTGGCTCATGCCCAGGGTGTTCGGAAGCTCGACCCATTCGACCGCATCGACGTAGACCGCCAGGTACCAGGCATGCACTTGCCGTGGCTCCACGCCGTACATCAGCGCGTAGAGGCCGGTGACCATCAGGCGCTGGATGTGATGGGCGTAGCCGTGCGCCAGCGTCTGCGCCAGCGCATCGCGCAGGCAGGCCATCTCGGTGGCGCCGGTCCAGTACCAGGCCGGCAGGTCCTCGCGCGCATCCAGCGCGTTGAGACCGGCGTAGCCGGGCATGCGGGTCCAGTAGATGCCGCGCACGTACTCGCGCCAACCGAGGATCTGGCGCACGAAGCCTTCCACACTGGCCAGCGGCGCGGCGCCAGCCCGGTATGCGGCCACGGCCGCGTCCACTACCTCGCGCGGATCCAGCAGCTTCAGGTTCAGCGCGGCCGCGAGATGCGCGTGGTACAGCCACGGCTCGCCCGGCCACATCGCGTCCTGGTAGCGGCCGAACAGCGGCAAGCGCTCGGTGATGAAGCGCTGCAACGCGACCAGCGCCTGCTCGCGCGTGACTGGCCAGGCGAAGTCGTCCAGCCGGCCGGGGTGGGTGGCAAAGCGCTCGGCGACCAGCGCGATCACCTCGCGCGTGAGCGCGTCGGGCGGAAACACCGCGCGCGGCGGCACGGCGCCGGGGCCCGCGGCGGCGAAGGCCCCGCGGTTGTCGGGGTCGAAGTTCCACTGGCCGCCTTCGGGCGCGTCGCCCTGCATGAGCACGGCGTGGCGCTGGCGCATCTCGCGGTAGAAGTACTCCATGCGCAGCGACTTGCGGCCCCGCGCGTGCGCCGCGAACTCGCGCACGCTGCAATAGAAGTGCCGGTCCTCGCGGATATCCAGCGGCAGCCCGCAGGCCTGCGCCGCGGCCTCGATGGCCTGCAGCACGCGCCAGTCGCCCGGTGCCGTCAGCACCAGCCGCGCGGGTCGCAGGCGCCCGATGTCTGCCTCCAGCTGCGCCCGCAGGCTGCCGCGGTTGGACTGGTCGTCCAGCCGCTTGTAGTGCAAGGGCCGGCCGGCCGCGCGCAGCGCTTGCGCGAAGTGGCGCATCGCGGCCAGGAACATCACCGTGCGCGGCTTGCTCGACCACACATGGGTCGATTCCTCCGCCACCTCGGCCATCCACACCGCGTCGTGCGCGGGGTCGAAGCCATCGAAGGCCGCGGCGTCGAGGTCGAGCTGGTCGCCCAGCACGAGCACCAGGTGGCGCAGTTCAGCCACGCGCTGTCCGGGCGCGCCGGCAGGCATTGGAGCAGAACTTCACCTCGTCCCAGTTACGGGACCACCGGCGACGCCAGGTCATCGGCCGGCCGCAGGCCGCGCAGGGCTTGCTGGGCAGGGTGGCCTTGTTGCCGCGGAATGCGGGGGCGGAGGTGGTCATCGGCGATGCCTTGGGCTCGTGGTCAGGCACTTGACCATCGACCCTACGCGAAACGAGTTCAACACCGCGTCATGATGGACGACGCGGTGTCGACGACCGCCGCGATCGCCCTTGTAGGAGCGCACCTTGTGCGCGACCGCGGACCAACAGGCGGCGGTCGCTTGATCGGAAGCCGGGGCAGCGTGATGGTCTGCGGTCGCGCACAAGGTGCGTTCCTACAGGGGCGACGCTTGCAGGACGGTCTCCGCTACGCGGCGAGGCCGTAGCTGCGCAGCAGCGCGCCGGGATCGGGTTCGCGGCCGCGGAACTCGACGAAGCTCTCCAGCGCGGGGCGCGAGCCGCCGACGGCGAGGATGCTGCGGCGGAACGCGGCGCCGGTCGCGCGATCGAGCACGCCGGCCTCGACGAAGCGCTCGAAGGCATCCGCCGACAGCACTTCGGCCCACAGGTAGCTGTAGTAGCCCGCGTCGTAGCCGCCGCTGAAGATGTGGGTGAAGGTCCACGGCATGCGCTGCCACGCCGGCGGGCGCATCACCGCGACTTCGTCGCGCACCTGGTCCAGCAGTTCCAGCAGGCGCGGCCCCTGCGCCGGGTCGTATTCCAGGTGCAGGCGGAAGTCGAAAAGGCCGAACTCCAGCTGCCGCACCAGGAACATCCCGGCGTGGAAGTGCCGGGTCGCGGTCAGGCGCCGGAACAGGTCCTCCGGCAACGGCGCGCCGCTCGCATGGTGGCGCGCGAACAGGTCCAGCGCCTCGCGCTGCCAGGCGAAGTTCTCCATGAACTGGCTTGGCAACTCCACCGCGTCCCACTCCACGCCGCTGATCCCCGCCACGCTGGGCCAGTCGACCTCGGTGAGCAGGTGGTGCAGGCCGTGCCCGAACTCGTGGAACAGCGTCACCACGTCGTCGTGCGTGAGCAGCGAGGGCAGGGAATCGGTCGGTGGCGCGAAGTTGCAGGTGAGGTACGCCACCGGTCGCTGCAGGCCATCGGCGTGCCGGCGTCGCGTGCGGCACACGTCCATCCAGGCGCCGGGCCGCTTGCCGGCACGGGCGTACAGGTCGAGGTAGACCCCGGCGATCACGGCGCCGGATTCGTCGAGCAGGTCGTGGTAGCGCACTTCGTCGTCCCAGGCCTCGACCCCGGCCCGCGGCGCCAGCCGCACGCCGAAGACCCGTTGCGCCACCGCCATCAACCCCTCGATCGCGCGCTCCGCCGGGAAGTACGGCTTGAGTTCCTCCTCGCTGAGCGCATAGCGCGTCTCGCGCAGCCGCTCGGCGGCCCAGGCCACGTCCCAGGGCTGCAGCTGGTCGAGGCCGAGCGATTCGCGCGCGAACTGCGCGAGGTCGGCCAGTTCGCGCTGTGCCAGCGGTCGGGCCTTCGCCGCGAGCTCGCGCAGGAACTGCAGCACGCGCGCGGGCGAGCCGGCCATCTTGGTGGCGAGCGACTCCTCGGCCGCGTTGTCGAATCCCAGCAGCTGCGCCGACTCGTGCTTGAGGGCCAGGATGCGGGCCATGCGCGGGCCGTTGTCGAACTGTCCGGCGCACGGCCCCTGTTCCGAGGCGCGGGTCTGGTAGGCGTGGTACACGCGCTCGCGCAGCGCGCGGTCGCGGGCGTGGGTCATGATCGCCTGCACGCTGGGCGAGCGCAGCGTCACCCGGTAGCCGGCGCGCCCCGCCTCCTGCGCGTTGCGGCGCATGATCTCCAGCGCCGATTCCGGTAGCCCGTCCAGCGCATCGGCGCGCTCGATATCCAGCGACCAGGCCTCGGTGGCGTCCATCACCGCCTGGTCGAACTCGGTGCCTAGCTTCGACAGCTCGGTGGCGATCTCGCGGTAGCGCGTGCGCGCCGGTTCCTCCAGGGCGACGCCGGCGAGGCGGAAGTCGCGCAACGAATCGTCGATGATGGTGCGCTGCGCGCGCGTGAGCTGGGCGAAGTCGGCGCGCTCGCGCACCGCGCGCACGGCCTCGTACAAGGCGCGGTTCTGCCCCAGTTCGCTGGAGAAGTCGGTGATGCGCTCGAGCGCCTCGCCGTAGGCCTCGCGCAGCGCCGGGCTGTCCTTGACCGAGTGCAGGTGGTCGACCGGGGACCAGGCGCGGTCGAGCCGGTCCTCCATGTCTTCCAGGGGCTGCAGGAGCGAGTCCCAGTCGCGCGCGGCCGGGTCGGCGCACAGCGCATCCACCCGGGCCTGGTATTCGGCCAGCAGCGCCTCGACCGCGGGCACCACGTGGCGCGGCTCGATCGAACGGAACAGCGGCAGCTCGGCGGCCGCGAGCAGGGGATTGGTCTCGGTCATGGGAAATTCGGGCGTGGGGACGCCATCAGGGTGGGCGCGCGCGGCCGCGTTTTCAAGCGCCGGCCGCCGCCGGCCCGCACCCCGGCCGCCCGATCGCAGTAGCATCCCCGCACCGCCGGCGATCGCTCCCCTCCGCATGAACCCCGTGCCGCCGATCGACCCCAAGCTGCTGGCCGATACCGTGCCCTGGTTCGCGCACATGCCGGAACCGGTGCGCGAGTGGCTGGTCGGCGAGTTCGAGGCCCTCACGCTGCCCGGTGGCGCGACCCTGTTCACCGCCGGCTCGGCTTCCGACTGCGTGTACCTGCTGCTGTCCGGCTCGCTCGGCGCCTTCGCGCCCGACGATCCTGCGCGCGTGATCGGACAGGTCGTGGCCGGCGAAGCCGTGGGCGAGACCGGCCTCATCACCGGCCGCCCGCGCAGCGCCACCGTGCGCGCGCTGCGCGATTCCGAACTGCTGCGCCTGGGTCGCCCGAAGTTCGAGGAACTCGCCCACCGCGCGCCGCAGGCCGCGATGGCCATGGCGCGCCAGGCGCTGGACCGCGCCACCGTGCCGCAGGGCCAGCGCCAGACCCTGGGTCCGCGCACGCTGGCGCTGCTGCCGCAGACCGAGGGCGTCGACGTGTCCGGCTTCGCCCGCACGCTCGCCGCCGCGCTGACCCGTTACGGCAGCGTCACCACCGTGGGCGCCGGCGACGGCCAGGGCCACGATCCGGCCTGGTTCGCCGCGCTCGAGGCCCAGCACCGCTATGTGATCTACATCGCCAACGCCGCCGACGATGCCTGGCGCCAGCTCACCCTGCGCCAGGCCGATGCGCTGGTGTTCCTCGCCGAGCCCGGCGCGCAACCCGCGCCCTGGGCCGAATGCGCACGCGGATTGAGCGCGCCGCTGCCGCGCCCCGAACACCTGGCCCTGGTCCACCAGGGCAAGCCGCGCCTGGGCGCCGGGCGCCGCTGGTCGCGCCTGCGCCCGCGCGCGCAGTTGCACCACGTGCGCAACGCCGACGACGTCGCGCGCGTGGCGCGCCTCGCGGTGGGCCGCAGCTTGAGCCTGGTGCTGTCGGGCGGCGGCGCGCGCGGTTTTGCCCACATCGGCGTGATCAAGGCGCTGCGCGAGGCCGGCATGGCGGTCGACGCCGTGGGCGGCACCAGCATCGGCGCGATCATCGCCGCGGGCCTGGCCTGCGACTGGTCGACCGAGGAGATGATCGCCAACTTCCGCCGCTGCTTCGTCGAGACCAACCCGCTGTCGCAATGGACCCTGCCGGTGGTGTCGATCAAGTCCGGGGCCAAGATCAGCCGCCTGCTGCGCGAGACCTTCGGCGAGCGCGAGATCGAGGACCTGGTCCTGCCCTACTTCTGCGTCAGCGCGGACCTGACCGAGGGCCGCGCCGCGGTGCACCGCAGCGGCCCCGTGTGGCAGTGGCTGCGCGCGAGCGTGGCCATCCCCGGCGTGCTGCCGCCGGTGTTCCTCGGCGGCCAGGTCCACGTCGACGGCGGCGTGATCAACAACCTGCCGGTCGATGTCATGCGCGAGACCCACCATGGCGAGGTGATCGCGGTCGACATCGGCGGCGACCACGCCGTGCGCGCGCACGCCGACGAGATCGACCTGCCACCGTGGTGGAAGCTGATCCCCGACCTCTTCGGCCGCGGCAAGCGGCCCGGCATCCTGCAGGTGCTGTTGCGCGCGGGCATGGTCAACTCGGGCGCCGCCACCTTGGCCGCACGCCAGTCCTCGAGCCTGCTGCTGGCGCCGGCGCTGGGCAACATCGACCTGCTCGACTGGCAGGCCTTCGACCGCGCCGTCGACATCGGCTACCAGTGCGCGGTGCGCACCCTGGGCGGGGATTTCGACAGCTTCTCGGCGCAGGCGCCGCTGGTGGGCTAGCGCTTGGCGGCGGCGCCATCCTGAAAAAGGGGCCAGAGTGAATTATCGTTTGAAACGGATATTCACTCTGGCCCCTTTTTTGGGCCCCTTTTTTGCGGGCGCCGCTGGTGGGCTAGCGGATGGGGACGGCGCCATCCGGCGCGTGAATCGGGGGTTCGCGCCGGCCTGTCGTTGCGGTGCACGTGCGGGAGGAGCCGATGTTCGACGTCATCATCGTGGGTGCGGGGACGGCAGGGTGCGTGCTGGCCGAGGCGCTCACCCGCTCTGGCCGGCGCAGGGTGCTGCTGGTCGAGGCCGGCGGCGAGCCGGCCAGCCGCTTCGTGACGATCCCGGCCGGATTCACCAAGCTCTTCAAGGGGCCGCTGGACTGGAACCTGGAAAGCGAACCGCAGGCCGGCGCGGGCGGCGTGCGCATCTACACCCCGCGCGGCCGCATGCTCGGCGGCTCGTCGAACATGAATGCGCAGATCCACCAGTGGTGCCACCCCGCCGATTTCGAGGGCTGGGTCGGCGCGGGCGCGAGCGGCTGGGGCTGGGGCGACGTCGCCCCGGTATTCAAGGCCCAGGAGCGCTGGCTGGGCGCCGACGGCGACGCGACGCGCGGCCGCGACGGGCCGATGGTGGTCTCGCCCAACCACAACGCGCGCCGGTCGGCCCATGCCTTCGTGCAAGCAGCGCGCGCCAGTGGCCTCGGCACGCAGCCGCACTACAACGGACAGGCCTTCCAGGGCGCCTGGATGTGCGAGCTCGCGCACCGTGATGGCAAGCGCTACAGCTGCTACGACGCCTACCTCAAGCCCGCGATGCGCAGGCCCAACCTCGAGGTACTGATCGACGCGCACGTGAGCCGGATCCTGCTCGAGGAGGGGCGTGCTACCGGGCTGGAGGTTCATCGCGGGGGGAAGGCGCAGTCGTTCCGGTCGGGCGCCGTGGTGCTCGCCGCCGGCGCCTTCGGAACGCCGCAGTTGCTCATGCTGTCCGGCATCGGGCCGGCCGCGGAACTGGCGCGGCACGGCATCACGCCGGTGCTCGACGCGCCCGAGGTGGGTGCCAACCTGCAGGACCATCCGGTGGCCGGTGTCAGCTTCAACACGCCGGGGACCGACACCCTGTTGCGCGCGGAGTCGCTGCGCAGCCTGTTCGACTACCTGCTGCGCAAGCGCGGCATGCTGGCCTCGAACGGCGTCGAGGCCTTTGCCTTCACCCAGGTCGAGCCAGGACCGGTGTCGGCGCCGGACCTGGAACTCATCTTCCTGCCCTTCGAGCGCCGCAACCACTTCCTGGAACCGCCACGGGTGCACGCCTTCAGCATCGGCACCGCGGTGGTGGCGCCGCGGTCGCGCGGACGCCTCTCGCTGCGCAGCGCGGATCCGCTGGCGGCGCCCGCCATCGACCTCGGCCTCCTGACCGATCCCGAGGGCATCGACCGCAAGGTCCTGCTGGCCGGCGCCCGCCTGGCGCGCCGCATCGCCGCGACTGCGCCGCTGGCGGCGGAGAACGCGGGCGAACTGAGTCCCGGAGCCGGGACGCAGTCCGACGAGGCGCTGCTGGCGCACCTACACGCCGACCTGCAGACCGTCTACCACCCCAGCAGCACGTGCCGCATGGGCTCGGACGCCCGGGCAGTGGTCGATCCGCAACTGCGCGTGCACGGCGTGCGCGGCCTGTGGGTCGCGGACGCCTCGGTGATGCCCAGCGTCCCGCGCGGCCATCCCAACGCGGTGGTAGCGATGATCGCCCAGCGTGCCGCCGGCTGGATCGACGGCGCCGGCGCATAGCCCGGATGCGCAGCTGCAGCAGCAGACCGTATACGTTCCGCCACCCAAGTCGAGGAGCAAGGGTGAGATGAAGACGTTGCTGGGCCTGGCGTTGTCGTGCCTGCTGGTGGCGGACGCCGTGCGCGCCGCCGAGCCTGTGCTGGGCCTGCCGTGCGAGGAGTGCGAGCTGGTGTTCGTCGGGATGCCCGCCGAGCCGGGGTCGCGGGCCCGCATCGCGCCAGTCGACGCGAAGGGCGAGCCGATGACCATCGAGGGCACGGTGCGCACGCGCGATGGCATGGCGGCGCCGGGCATCGTCGTCTACGCCTACCAGACCGATGCGCGCGGTTCCTATCCGCGGGGCAGCACGCGCCATGGGTTGCTGCGCGGCTGGGTCCGCACGGATGCGCAGGGCCGCTATCGCTTCGATACGGTGCGGCCTGGCGCGTACCCGATGCGCAGCGATCCGCAGCACGTGCACCTGCACGTGGTCGAGCCCGCTCGCGGCACGTATTACATCGACGACCTCGTGTTCGACGACGATCCGCGGCTCACCGCCGCGCAGCGCGAGCGGCAAGGCGGTCGCGGCGGAAGCGGGATCGCCCATCCGGTCCGCAATGCCGACGGCGTGTGGCAAGTGCGGCGGGACATCACGCTGGGCGCGGGAATTCCCGCCTATCCCGCGGACTGAGGCGCGGCCGGCGCCGCCGCGCATGCCGCCTCATTCGAAGCCGTCGGCCAGGATCACGCTGGCAGGTGCATCCGGGCGCGTGTCGCAATCGGCCTCGCCGTCGTATTCGACCGCGCCGATGTCGTTGAGGCCGTCGTCGCGGTCGTCGCTGCAG
>JAGOEZ010000001.1:0-1879 GCA_017997455.1 Lysobacterales bacterium
TGGGCATCGAGCAGGTCCTGGGCCTCGTAGACGACACGCATGTTTGCGACGCTAATGCCTGCGGACCGCGGCGTAAAGCGCCCCGATTAACCCTTCGCTCACGCTCGATCGGGCACAATGCACGGCCGATGCAACGAGATCCAACGTGAGCCAGCGCCTCGACGACCCCCTCGCGGACCGCATTCGCGATGCCCTGCTCGGGTTGATGGCGCAGCGCCATGGCGCCGCCACCATCTGTCCCAGCGAGGCAGCGCGCGCGCTCGGCGCCGAACTCAACGCGCCGTGGCGCGACCTGATGCGGCCGGTGCGCGCGGTGGCGTGCGAACTGGCCGAGCACGGCCGCATCGAGATCGTGCAACCGGGCCAGCCGCAGGGCATCGACGAGGCCCGCGGGCCGATCCGCCTGCGGCTCAAGCGCGCGGTCTGAGGCCGGGCTTCCGCTACACTCCGCGGTTTGCCGCGCCGCTTCCGGCGCCAGCGACCGGACCATGAGTTCCCAACCCGCAGCAGCGCGCGAAGCGCCGAACCACTTCATCCGCCAGATCGTGGTCGAGGACCGCGCCGCCGGCCGCCACGGCGGCCGCGTCGCCACGCGCTTCCCGCCCGAGCCCAACGGCTACCTGCACGTCGGCCACGCCAAGAGCATCTGCCTCAATTTCGGCATGGCGGCCGAGTTCGGCGGCGTCTGCCACCTGCGCTTCGACGACACCAATCCGGTCAAGGAGGACCTCGAGTACGTGCGCTCGATCCAGGAGGACGTGCGCTGGCTCGGCTTCGAGTGGGACGTGCTGCTGCACGCCTCGGACTACTTCGAGACCTTCTACCTGTGCGCCGAGAAGCTGGTGCGCCAGGGCGCGGCCTTCGTCTGCGACCTCAGCGCCGAGCAGGTGCGCGAATACCGCGGCACCCTGACCGAGCCGGGCCGCGACTCGCCGTGGCGCGAGCGCCCGGTGGCCGAGAGCCTCGAACTGCTGCGGCGCATGCGCGCCGGCGAGTTCGCCGATGGCGCGCGCACCCTGCGCGCGAAGATCGACATGGCCAGCGGCAACATCAACCTGCGCGACCCGGCGATCTACCGCATCCGCAAGGTCGGGCACCAGATGACCGGCGACGCCTGGTGCATCTACCCGATGTACGACTACGCGCACTGCATTTCCGACGCGGTCGAGGGCATCACCCATTCGCTGTGCACGCTGGAGTTCGAGGACCATCGGCCGCTGTACGACTGGTTCCTGCGCCAGCTCGACCTGCCCGGCGACCCCGAGCTGACCGCGCCGCTGCGCGCGCGCGGCCTGTCGATGCCGGTGTCGACGCCGCAGCAGATCGAGTTCTCGCGCCTGAACCTCGACTACACCGTGATGAGCAAGCGCAAGCTGATGGCGCTGGTCGCCGACGGCCTGGTCGACGGCTGGGACGATCCGCGCATGCCCACGCTTTCGGCGATGCGCCGCCGCGGCTTCCCCGCCGCCGCGATCCGGACCTTCTGCGAGCGCCTCGGCGTGACCAAGCAGAACAGCGTGATCGAGTTCGGCGTGCTCGAGGGCTGCGTGCGCGAGGAACTGGACGCGCATGCGCCGCGGCGCATGGCCGTGCTCGACCCGCTGCGGCTGGTGATCACCAACCTGCCGGCCGGGCACGAGGAGACGCTGCGCTTCGCCAACCATCCCAAGGACGAGGCGATGGGCGCGCGCGAGGTGCCGTTCTCGCCGCAGCTGTGGATCGAGCGCGAGGATTTCGCCGAAGTGCCGCCCAAGGGCTTCCATCGCCTGGTGCCGGGCGGCGAGGTGCGGCTGCGCGGCGTCGGCATCGTGCGCTGCGTGGAACTGGTCAAGGACGCCGACGGCCACGCCCGCGAACTGCATTGCACGCTCGATCCCGA
>JAGOEZ010000001.1:1979-53058 GCA_017997455.1 Lysobacterales bacterium
GGCCGCGGCCTCGGCCAGCACCCGCTCCGCCTGCTCCGGCTTGCCCCACGCCGCGTACATCTCCACGACCCGGTCGCGCGCCGCCTTGACCCGCGGGTCGGTGGCGGGAAATGCGCCGGCGATGGTCTTCCAGGCCTCGAGCACCAGCGGTTCGGCCTCTTCGAAACGGCGCTCCAGGTACAGGGCCTTGCCGTAGCCGCCGCGGATCGCGGCGAGTTGCCAGTTGCCGGCCGGCAGTGCCCGGGTCGCGCGCGGCAGCAGCGCGGCGTAGCCTTCGGCGGCGCGCGCGGCATCGCCGCGGTCGCGCACCACCGACAGGTAGTTGTTCTCGATCAGCACGGTTTCCGGATGGTCCGGGCCGTTGGCCTGCGCGTAAAGATGCGCGGCCTGTCCCAGCAGCACCTCGGCCCTGGCCAGGTCGTTGCGATCGCGCGCCATCACCGCGAGGAAGCTCAGGGTGCGGACGGTCTCCGGATGGGCCTCGCCGAGCACCGCGCGGCGGCGTTCGTAAACGTCCTGCATGACCCTCTCGGCCTCCTCGCCGCGCTGCTCCGCGCGCAGGCCGATCGCGAGGTTGGCCCGCATCGTGAGCACGTCGGGATGGTCGGCGCCGAGGATGCGCGTGCGCACGCCGATGATGCGCTCGAACAGCGGGATCGCCTCGGCATTGCGCCCGGCGTTGCTGAGCGCGGTGGCGACATGGGCGAGATAGCGCAGCGTGTCCGGATGTTCCGGCCCCAGGACCTGCTCGGCCGCCTGCGCCGCCTCGCGGTAGCGCTGCTCGGCGAGCGCGTAGTCGCCGCGCCGCAGCGCCAGGTTGGCGCCGCGCGAGACCAGCTGCAGGACCACCGGGTGCGCGGGTCCCAGGCGCACGCGCTCGGCTTCGTAGGCCTGCTTGATCAGCGCATCGGCCTCGTCCCATTCGCCCTGCGCGCCGAGCAGGTCGGCAAGCCCGGCGCGGGCGCCGCTGGCCTCGGTGGAATCGACGCCATTGGCCGCCTCCGCGGCGGCCAGGTTGGCGCGCGCCATCGCCACCGCGGCCTTGCCGTCGCCCAATTGCGCCGCGAGTTCCGCCGCGGCGCGGCGCGCCTCGTCGGCCGAGCCCGGCGCCAGCCCCTGGATTGTGGACAGGCCCGGCAGCAGCGGCTGCAGGGCGACCTGGGCCGCCTGGTACTCGCCGCGTTCGGCCAGCACCAGCGCCAGCTCGAGTTCGGCCTGCACGCGATCGGCCGCATCCGCCGGCAGTTGCGCGGCGAGGGTGGCGACCGCGGGCTCGAGCAGCTTCTGCGCGTCGTCGAGCAGGCCCAGGCGCCGCAGCGTGCGGCCCAGCAGCGTGCCGATCTGGCCGCGCAGGCGCGGGTCGTCGACCAGGCTGGCGTCGAGTTCGCGCCCCGCGCTCTGCAGGGCGTCCGCCAGCTTGACCTCGCGCGCGTTGGCCGAGTCGCCGCGCAGCTTCCACGGATCCGGCGCCGCGATCATGCGCTCGAGGAAGTCCTGCGTCGCCCGCGCCCGCGCGCTCTCGGTCTCGGCGGCGACGCGCGCGACGTCGGCGCGCTCGCGCTGGGCGCGCGCTTCCAGCGCCATCCACGTCGTGCCGACGATGCCGCCGACCAGCGACAGCAGCACCGCGGCGGCGGCACCCACCACCAGGCGGTTGCGCGCGACGAACTTGCGCAGCATGTAGACGCGGCTCGGCGGGCTCGCCAGCACCGCTTCGCCGTTGAGGAAGCGGCGGATGTCGGCGGCGAACTCGGACGCCGAGGCGTAGCGCCGCTCGCGGTCGCGCTCCAGCGCCTTGAGCACGATCCAGTCGAGGTCGCCACGCAGGTGGCGCGCCAGCGCCGGACCGTCGCTGGACATCGCCTTGCGCCAGTTGAAGTCGCCGCCGCGGGTCAGTTCGGCGACGCGCCGGCTCGGCGGCTTGATCGGGTACTCGTTGAGGAGCTTCGCCAGCTCGGCGTCGGGCGTGCGCGAGATCACTTCGCCCGGGATCGGCAGTTCGTGCGTGACCAGCTTGTAGAGCACCACGCCCAGCGCGTAGACATCGGTCCGGGTATCGATCGCGCCGGGGTCGCCACCCGCCTGCTCGGGGCTCATGTAGGCCGGCGTGCCCAGCGGCATGCCGGCGCGCGTGGTGCCGGGTTCCGGGCGCCCGAGCGGATCGAGGCTCTTGGCGATCCCGAAGTCGATCACCTTGACCAGCACCTGGCCCTGGTAATCGGCCACCAGCAGGTTTCCGGGCTTGAGGTCGCGATGGATCACGCCCTTCTGGTGCGCGTGCTGCACGCCTTCGCACACCTGCAGGAACAGCTCCACCCGGTGGCGCAGGTCGGTGCCGCGGCGGTCGCAGAACTCGTCCAGCGGCACGCCGGGCACGTACTCCATCGCGAAATAGAGCCGCCCCTCGCCGGTCGCGCCCACGTCCAGCACCTGGGCGATGTTGGGATGGGACATCCGCGCCAGCAGCTCGCGCTCGGCGCGGAAGCGCGACAGCAGCTCCTCGCTGTCGAAACCGGCCTTGATCACCTTGAGCGCGACCTGGCGCCGCACCGGCGCGGTCTGGTCGGCGAGGTACACCGCGCCCATGCCGCCGCTGCCGATCTGGGCCGAAATGCGGTACGGGCCGAGGGTGCGGCCCTTCATCGAGAAGGGGCTGTCGTCGCCGGGATCGATGGAGGCAGCGGACGGCGCGTCCCCGCCGGGGGCCTGCGGCGGCGCGCGCGTGGCGCCCGCGTCCTCGGCAAGGCCAGGCGGCGCGGCGCCGCCGGGCGGCTTGGCTGGCGGCGGATCCTGGTCGCGGGTGCCGGTCATGCGGGCGGGCTCATGCGGATGCCCGCATCTTGGCTCCGCGTCCGCGACGCCGCAAGCGCCCGCGGCCATGCGGCCGCGATAAGCTCGGGCCATGCTCCTAGCCCAGGTCCAACTCGGTCTGCCGCCGTGGGTGCACGAACTCGTCGACCCGGCGCTCGTGTGCGCGGACGACGGCGCGAAGATGGCGCTGGCGGTCCGGCTTTCGGCCCTCAACGTCGAGCACGAGACCGGGGGACCGTTCGGCGCGGCGATCTTCGATGCCGCGGGACGCCTGCTCAGCGTCGGGGTCAACCAGGTGGTGGCGCAGAACTGCTCGGTCGCGCATGCGGAGATGCTGGCCTTCATGCTGGCCCAGCGGCGGCTGCAGCGCTTCCGCCTCGACGCGGATGGATCGCGCTACACCCTGGCGACCAGTTCGCAGCCCTGCTGCCAGTGCTACGGCGCCAGCGTCTGGGCCGGCATCAGCGAGCTCCTGGTCGGCGCGCGGGCCGAGGACGTGATGGAACTGACGGAGTTCGACGAGGGCCCGCTGCCGGCCGACTGGACCGGCGAACTGGAGCGCCGCGGCATCGCCGTGCGCCGCGACCTCGGGCGCGATGCGGCGCGCGAGGTCCTGCGGCGCTACGGCAGCGGGGGCGGACGCCGCTACTGAATCGCCCGCCCCCTGCGATCGATGGCCGGGTAGCATGCGGGCATGGAAGCATCCGCCGAAACGGGCCTGCTGCTGTGGTGCCGCGCGGGTTTCGAGCCCGAATGCGCGCAGGAGATCCAGTACTGCGTCGCTGGCCAGCACCGCGTCGCCGGCGCGGGCCAGGCCTGCGCGGTGCGGACCGAGCGCGGCAGCGGGATGGTGCGCTGCCTGCCGCAGGACGGCGCGCTGGCGGTGCCGGACTGGCGCTCGCTGATCTATGCCCGCGCCGTGCTGCGCGTGCTCGGCGAGCTGCGTGATCTCGACCCGAAGGATCGCCTCGGACCGGCGCTGGCGCTGGCCGGCCGCGACGGCGCGCGCTATGCCGAGGTCTGGGTCGAGGCGCCCGACAGCGAAGGCGGCGAGGACCTGCGCGGCCTCGCCCGCGGGCTCGAGGCCGCGGCGCTCGCGGCCATGCGCAAGCGCGGCCTGCTCGATCGCGCCGCGCCGCTGCGACTCCACCTGTGCCTGGCCTCGGGCACCGCGATGACGGTCGCCAGTGCGCGCATCGACGGCTCGGCGCCGTGGCCCGGCGGCATCCCGCGCCTGAAGCTGCTGCGCGAAGCGCCCAGCCGCTCGGCGCTGAAGATCGAGGAAGCCTGGCTGGTCCTGCTCGATGACGCCGAGCGCGCCTCGTGGCTGCGCCCGGGCATGAGCGCGGTAGACCTCGGCGCCGCACCCGGCGGCTGGACCTGGCAGCTCGCGCGCCGCGGCCTGCGCGTCACCGCGATCGACAACGGCCCGCTCGCCCCGCACGTGCTGGCGATGGACACGGTCGAGCACCTGCGTGCCGACGGCTTCCGCCATCGCCCGCGCAAGCCGGTCGACTGGGTGGTCTGCGACATGGTCGAGCAACCGGTGCGGGTGGCCGCGCTGATGGGCGAGTGGCTGGCCCAGGGCCACGCCCGCGCCGCGCTCTTCAACCTCAAGTTGCCGATGAAGAAGCGCTGGGAGGAAACCCAGCGCTGCCTCGGCCTGCTGCGCGAAGCCGCGCCCCGCCACGAATTCCGCGCCCGGCAGCTCTACCACGACCGCGAGGAGATCACTGTCCTCGCCCTGCCCATGTAGGAGCGCACCTTGTGCGCGACCGCGGACTGGCAGGAAACGGGATCCTGCGAGTCCGCGGTCGCGCACAAGGTGCGCTCCTACAGATGGCGACTCGTGGACGGGCGACGTGCGGCAGGCCCGTGTCGACCCGGGATGCCATGAAACTGTCGGGCCTTGCTGGTACCTTTCGCGACCTTGAATCGACGTTGACCATCGAGGGGATTACATGTTCGCTTCATATCCGATCGCAGCACGAGGCGCGCTCCTGGCATTTCTGGCCGCGCTTGGCCTCGGCGTCGCGTCACCCGCGAAGGCCCAGGTGGTCATCAGCCAGGTCTACGGCGGCGGCGGCAACAATGGCTCCCTCTACCGGAACGATTTCGTCGAACTGTTCAACCGCGGCGCGGCACCGGTCAATGTCACTGGTTGGTCGTTGCAGTTCACGAACGCCACGGCGACCAACGCCTGGACCGTCACGGCCCTGAGCGGCACGATCCAGCCTGGCGCCTACTACCTTATCCAGCAGGCCGCTGGTACGGGCGGCACCGTGGACCTGCCGACCCCGGATGCGACCGGGACTGCCGCTATGGGCGCAACGTCCGGCAACGCGATCCTGCTCAGTGCCAACACGCAATTGCCGACCGGATGTCCCGCAGGCGGCAACGGCGCAGTGATCGACCGGGTCGGCTACGGGGCGACGGCGATCTGCGGCGAAACCGCCCCGACGGCGGCGCCCAGCAACACGACGTCTGTAGGCCGCGGCAGCAACGGCTGCACGGATTCCGGCAACAACAGCAGCGACTTCACGGTTTCCGCCGGCAGCAACACCTTCGTGCCGCGCAATTCGTCGAGCGCGCTCAATCCCTGCGGTCCGGTTGGCACCAGCCTCAGCGTCAACGACGTCGCCGCGATCGAAACCGACGCCGGCACCACCACCTTCTCCTTCACCGTCTCGCTGAGCGCCCCTGCTGGCGCCGGCGGCGTGACCTTCGACATCGCCACCGCCGACGGTACGGGGACGCTGGCCGACAACGACTACGTCCAGCGCGCCTTGACCGGGCAGACGATCGCCACGGGCAACTCGAGCTATACCTTTGATGTGAGCGTCAATGGCGATCTCACCAACGAGCCCAACGAGACCTTCTTCGTCAACGTCACCAACGTGACGGGCGCCACCGTCGCCGACGGCCAGGGCCAGGGCACGATCAACAACGACGATGCGCCGCTGACCCCGATCCACGCCATCCAGGGCAACGGCGCGGCCTCGCCATTGCTGGGCAACGCGGTGGTCACGCGCGGCGTGGTCACGGTGCGGGTCAACAACGGCTTCTACTTCCAGACCCCGGACGCCGACGCCGACGCCGACCCCAACACCTCGCAGGGCATGTTCGCGTTCACGTCGAGCGCACCACCCGCCGGCGCGGCGGTCGGCAACCTGGTCCAGGTGGCCGGGACGGTGGCCGAGTTCGTGCCGCCGACCGACCTCAACCAGCAGCCGTTGACCCAGTTGACCTCGCCCACCACCACCGTGATCGCTACCGGGCAGCCGCTGCCCGCGCCGGTGACCCTGACGACCGTGTTGCCCGATCCCGCGGGCGGCATCGAGCAGCTCGAGCGCCTCGAGAACATGCGCGTCACCGCGCCGTCCTTCACCATCACCGGCGCCACCGGCGGCTCGATCAGCGAGCCCAACGCCACGTCGACCACCAACGGTCGCTTCTACGGCGTCGTCGCCGGCACTCCGCGGCCATTCCGCGAAACGGGCCTGGAACCCGAGGATGCGGTCGGGCAGCCGGCGACGATCCCGCGCTGGGATGGCAATCCGGAGCGAATCAACTTCGAGAGCCTGCGCGCACGCAATGCCGCCGGCACCTTGCGCACGGCGATCAACGTCGACGCCGGCCAGGGCGTGTCGGGCCTCACCGGCGTGATCGACTATGCCTTCCGCAACTGGCGCTTCACCATCGACTTCGACGCCGTGGCCGTGGTGACCGGCAGCGCGACCGCGGGGGCGGTGAGCGCGGCCACGCCGGCCGAGTACACCGTTGCCAGCTACAACCTGCAGCGCTTCTTCGACGACAACAACGATCCGGCGCTCAGCGAACCGGTGCTGACCCCGGCCGCGTTCGCCAACCGACTGGCCAAGGCCTCGCGCGGCATCCGCGAGTTCCTGCGCGCGCCCGACATCATCGGCATCGTCGAGATCGAGGATCTCGCCACCCTGCAGGCGCTGGCGACCCGCATCAACGCCGATGCGGTCGCCGCCAACGAACCGGATCCCCAGTACCAGGCCTACCTGAGCAATGGCACCGATCCGGGTGGCATCGACGTGGGTTTCCTGGTCAAGGCCGCGCCGGTCGTGGGCAGCACGCCGCGCGTCGCGGTGAACAGCGTGACCCAGTTCGGTCTGAACACGCTGCTCAAGTGTCCCGATGGCAGCGACAACGTGACCGGCGAGCGCCTCAACGACCGGCCGCCGCTGCTGCTCGACGCCGTGGTCGCGGCACCCAACGGCGCCAGCGCGCCGGTGGTGGTGATCGTCAACCACTCGCGTTCGCTCGGCAGCGCCACCTCGACCGCGGCACCGCCCGTGGGTCCCTGCCCGGTGGTGAACTTCGCCACCGAAGGCGACCGCGTGCGGCGCAAGCGCCAGCAGCAAGCCGAATTCCTCGCCGACCTGGTGCAGGCGCGCCAGGTCGCCAACCCGAACGAGAACCTGGTCGTGGTCGGCGACTTCAACGCCTTCGAGTTCAACGATGGCCTCGGCGACTCGATCGGCGTGATCTCCGGCACGCCGGCGCCGGACAACGAGACCGTGGTTCCCGGCGATGGCATCGACCTCGTGAACCCGAACCTCGGCAACCTCATCGCCGGGGTCGCCGCGCTCCAGCGCTACAGCTACGTGTTCGACGGCGACGCGCAGAACCTCGACCACGCGCTGGTGAATGCCGCGATCGCCGCCAGCGCGGCGCCGGTCCGCCTCGAGCATGCGCGCATCAATGCCGATTTCGCCGAGGACAACCGCGGCGACACCACGGTGCCGCTGCGCCTGTCCGACCACGATCCGGCGGTGGCGTACTTCACGGGCCCCGGCTTTGGGCTGCCCGATGCCGTGTTCAGCAATGGCTTCGAGGATCCGCCGCCGCCCTGACCCGGCGACACCGCTACAATCCGGACGGCCCGCCCCATGGCGGGCCGTTCAGTTTCAGGCCCATGCATTCCACCGACGATCCCAGGAACCCGCGCGAACCCGGCCCGGCCGCGCCGCTGGCCTTGCTCGAGCGCACCCTTCGCGCCGATGTCGAGGAGGCGCGCGCGATCGAGCCGCTGATCGAGCAGGCCGACAGCGTCCATGGCCGCATCCGGCGCGGACTCGGCCGGGTGGCGCCGCTGCTGGGCCTGCTGGTCCTGGGTGCGATCCTGGTCGGCAGCGGGCTGTACCGCGAACTGACCATCGAGAACCTCGCCACGCACCACGACGACCTGCTCGCGTGGGTCGCCACGCACCCGGTGCTGGCGACGATGGGCCTGCTCGGCGCGCTGGCCCTGATCGTCAGCACCGGGCTGCCCGGCGGCGCCGTGCTGGTGGTGGCCGCGGGCTTCCTGTTCGGGGTCCTGCCCGGCACCCTGGTCGCGATGAGCGGCGCCGCCATCGGCGCCAGCGTGCTGTATTTCGCCGCGCGCCGCGTGTTCGTCGGCGGCGGCAAGGAACCGGCGCTGGCCACCCGCGTGCGCGAGGGCTTTGCGCGCAATCCGGTGAGCTTCGCCTTCTTCATCCGTCTGGTGCCGGTGTTCCCCTTCGGCGCCGCCAGCGTCGCGCTGGCCTGGGCCGGCTGCCGGCCGCTGCTGTTCCTGGCCGCGACCTTCTTCGGCAACCTGCCCTCGTCGCTGGTGTACACCGCGATCGGCGCCGGGCTCGACCGCACCCTGGCCGAGCACGGCACGGTGTCCCTGAGCCTGCTCGCGCAGCCGCGCTTCCTGCTGCCGCTGGCGGCCCTGGCGCTGCTGGCCCTGCTGCCGGTGTTCTTCGGCCTGCGCGGCCGGCGTCGCGCCGGCAAGGCCTGAGCCGCGCCGCCGCAGTGAAGGCCCGGTCCGCGCGCCCTCGCCTCCGCTACGCATTGGCGCTGGCCATGCTGTGCCCCTGGTGGCCGGCCGCCGCGGCGCTGGCTGCGGCAAAACCGGACGCGCCCGCGCCGCGCATCGCGCTGACCATCACCGGGGTCAAGGACGCCCAGCTCAACGCGGTGCGCGATGCCCTCGACCTGCACGCCTGGCGCAATCGCGGCGACCTGACGCCGGCACGGATGGCGCGCCTGCAGCGCCGCGCGCCGGCGCAAGCGCGAGCCGCGCTGGAGATCTACGGCTACTACAGCGCCGGGGTCGAGGTGAGCTCGCAGCCGCGCGCGGATGGCTGGGACGTGAAGGTCGCGATCGAGCGCGGCGAACCGGTGCGGGTGACGGTGCTCGACGTGCAGGTGACCGGCGAGGGCGCGCCGGCCGGCAACATCCCGATCGGCGACGAGTCCGAGCCCGGGCTTGCGGCCGCGCTGCGACGTTTCCGGCCGCGGGTGGGCGAGGTCTTCGACCACGTGCTCTACGAGCAGTCCAAGCGCGGCGTGGAGCGCGCGCTGCTGCGCTACGGCTTCTTCGACTTCGACGCCACCCGCCAACGGGTGGAGGTCAGCCGCGGCCAGCGCAGCGCGGAGGTGCGCCTGCACTGGGAGTCGGGCCCGCGTTTCCGCTTCGGCGAGCTGCGCTTCACCGGCGCGCAGTTCCCCCCGGCCTTCATGCAGCGCTTCGCCAGCTTCGAGCGCGGCGAGCCCTTCGACCACGCGCGCCTGGAACTGCTGCAGCAACGGCTGGCGCAGAGCGAGTACTTCGGCCAGATCGTGGTTGCGCCCGACCCGGAGGCGGCGAGCGGGGGCGAGGTGCCGGTCAACGTCACCCTGACGCCGGCGCTGCGCACGGTGTACACCGCCGGACTGCTGATCGACTCGGACTACGGCGCCGGCGTGCGCTTCGGCGTCGACCGGCGCTGGGTCAACGACCGCGGGCACCGGCTGCGGGCCAAGTTCGAACTCGCGCAGTACCTTGACGTCGCCGCAGCGGAGTACGTGTTCCCGCGCGCGGCCAGCATCGAGAGCGCGTGGGCGGTGGCGGCGCGCTACCGCGACGAGAACACCGATGCGGTCGACGCCAGTTCCTATTCGCTCAGCGGCAGCCTGATCGTGCCCTGGCGCGGCTGGAGCGTGGTCAGCTCGCTCAATGCGCTCGATGGCACCTTCACCAACAGCAGCCAGGACGACGGCGTCATCGACCAGTTCACCGAAAGCACCCTGGTGTTCTACCCCGAGCTGCGCGCCGACCGCGTGTTCGCGCGCAGCCGCATCCGTCCGCGGCGCGGCGCGTCGCTGTCCCTGCGCGCCCGCGGCGCCAGCGACAGCGTGCTGTCGGAGGTCTCGCTGCTGCAGCTCCATGGCTTCGGGCGCTACATCATGCCGATCGGCAAGGCCAACCGCCTGCTGCTGCGCGCCGAACTCGGCGCCACCTCGACCGACGACATCACCGCGCTGCCGCCCGAACTGCGCTTCTACGCCGGCGGCTCCAACAGCGTGCGCGGATATGAATTCCAGAGCGTGGGCGCGCGCGACGCCGACGACGAGGTGATCGGCGGCAAGTACGTGGCGACCGCGAGCCTCGAATTCGAGCGCCAGTTCCGCCCCGACTTCGCCTGGGCCGCGTTCGTCGATGCCGGCGATGCCTGGTCCGACGGTTCGCCCGACATCGTGTTCGGCGCCGGCTTCGGCATCCGCTGGATTTCCCCCGTCGGCCCGGTGCGCGTGGACCTCGCGCATGGCTTCGACGACGACAGCGTGGTCACGCTGCACGTCTCCGCCGGACCCGACCTGTGACGCGCCGGCGCTGGCTGCTCGGACTGGCGGGCCTGGCCTTGCTGCTCGGGCTGCTGGCCCTGGCCTTGCTGGCCACGGGCACCGGCACGCGCGTGGTGCTGGAGCGGATCGAGGCCGAGTTCCCCGGCCTGACCGTGGGCCATGCCGATGGCCGGCTGTCCGGCACCGTGGTCCTCGACGACGTGCACTGGCAGGGCGACGGCATCGAGGTCTCGATCCGGCGCCTGGCCCTGGTGCCGCGCCTGCGCCTGCTGCTGGGCGGCACGATCGCCTTTGCGAGCATCGATGCCGAAGGCCTCCGCGTGCGCAGCTTCGCGCGCGCGGCCGCGGCCGATGCGCCGGGAGGTGACGTGGCCTGGCCGCGCATTCCGGCCACGGAATTGACCCTGCGCGATGCGCAGTGGACCGATGGCGCCTCGGTGGTCACGATCACCCGGGCCCGCGCGCGCGCCGCGCTGGACCAGCCGCGGCTGGTGCTCGAGCGCCTCGATCTCAGCGCGCCGGAGGGCCGGGTGCGTGGCGCCTTGTCGCTGGACCTGGTGAACTCGCTGGCGGAGGGGCGCGCCACCTTCGACTGGCTGCTCGACGAGCAGCGGTTCCAGGGCGTCTACGAAGGCCAGCGCCGCGCCAACGAGGCGCTGTTCACGCTGACGCTGCAGGCGCCCTGGCAGGCGACCGTGGCCGCCACGACCGACGCGAGGCAGGCCTGGAACGCCTGGCAAGGCACGCTGGACCTGCCCCCGCAGTCGCTCGCCGGCCTGCCGGCGGTGCTGGCCGACGCGCCGACCAGCCTGCACCTCGAGGCGAGTGCGCAGGCCGACGGGCCGATCGAGGTCGCGGGAACCGTGGCTGCGCTTGGCCGCGAATGGCTGCTCGACGAAGCCGTCGTGACGCGGAACCTCGGCGACTGGCGCATCGACTCGCTGCGCCTGCGCGAATCCGCCGGCGCCGGCGAACTGCGCCTCGCGGGCATGTTGCACCCCGCCGCGCCGCTCGCGCTGGACCTGCAGGCAACCCTGAAGTCGTTGAGCCTGCCGTGGCCTGCCGCCGTCGCGGACATGCGGCTCGACGGGACGCTGCACGTCGCCGGCAACGACCGGCAATTCGCCTTCGCGCCCGCGCTCGACCTCAGCGTGCCGGGCCTGCCGCGCGGCCGGCTCGGCGGCCGGGTCACGCTGGATGCCGGCATGATCGAACTGCAACCATTGTTGCTCGAAGTCGGCGGCGGCAGCTTCACCGCGGCTGGCCAGGTGCCGCGCGACGACGCGGTGGAGGGCGCGGTGGCCGTGGTGGCGCAGGCCTTCGATCCGGCGCTGCTGGCGCCGGCCTGGAGTGGTCGCCTCGACGGCGCGATCGCATTCCGCGGCAGCGGCCTCGGCGCCGGCACGCCGACCGGCACCTTGCAGGTGCAGACCCTGCAGGGGCAACTGCGCCAGCGCGCGGTGAATGCCGACGGCGCCATGGCGCTGTCCGCCGGCGCGCCCGGCGCGGCGACCCTGCGCGTGCGCAGCGGGCGCGCGCGCCTCGAGCTCGACGGCGATGCGGGCGCCGCGACCGACTTCAACCTGCAATTGGACGCCCCCGACCTCGCGGACCTGTTCCCGGGTTGGCGTGGCGCGCTGACGATCGACGCGGACCTGGCACGCGACCCGGCGGCCTGGCCGCGACGCGCGCGTATCGACGGCAGCGGCATCGCCGTCGGCGACTTCCGGGCCGCCACGCTGCGCGGCGTGCTCGAAGCCGCAGCCGGACGCGAGGGTCCGCTCGAATTCGAACTCGTCGCCGCGGGGCTGGACGTGGCCGGCCAGAACCTCGACCGCGCGCGCATGCAGGTGTCGGGCCCGCTCGCCCAGCACCGGATCGCGCTCGAACTGGCGCGCGATGCCGCCAGCGTGAAGGCACTGGCCGAGGGGACCTGGAACGGCGAGCGCTGGGATGGCCGCATCGCGGCGCTCGACGCCGTGCTGGCCAAGGGCGAGCCCCTGGCCCTGCAGGCCCCGGCGCTGCTCGCGATCGGCGCGGACCGGGTCACGCTCGGCGCGCTGTGCGTGGCCGGCGCGCGCGCGCGGCTGTGCGCCGACGCCGAGGGCACGCCGGCGCTGGGCAATGCCACGCTGCGACTGGACTCGCTGCCCTTGCAGGTGGTGGAGCTCTTCGTCGACCTGCCCGACCGCACGAGCCTGGACGGCGAAGCCAATGGCGTGGCGCGGCTGGCCTGGAGCGACGGTGCGCCGCTCGCCATCGATGCCAGCCTGCGCGCCGAGCGCGGGCGCTGGATCGACGAGCGCAGCGAAGGCCTCGACGTCGGCTTCGACGGGCTCGCCCTCGATGCCGCCTGGCGCGGCGATGCCGGCAGCGCGACCGTCGACGCCATGCTGCTGCCCGCGGGCTCGATCCACGCGACCGTGACCCGCGATCCGGCCGACCCGGAGCGCCCGTGGCGGATCGTCGCCAATGCCGACCTGCCGGAGATCAAATGGATCGAGGAGTTCTTTCCGCAGTTCGACGCCACCGCGGGCCATGCCTGGGTCGAGCTCGACTGGCGCGGCGGCGCGGCGCCGGCGCAGTTGCGCGCGCGCGGCCGCATCGAGGACGTGGCTGGCGAGATGCCCGGACTGGGCATCCGGCTCGCCGACGGCAACCTGCGCCTCGAGCAGGACGGCGACCAGGTCGCGATCCAGGGCAGCGTCGACTCCAACGGCGGCACGCTCAAGCTGGTCGGGCGCTACGATCCGCGCGAGGAGCAGCGCCTGCTGCTCGAGCTCGGCGGCATCGACGTCGAGGTCGCCAACCTGCCGGAGGCGCGCTTGCGCGTCACCCCGGACCTCCGGCTCTCATTCGACGGCGACAGCTGGCGCCTCGGCGGCAAGATCGTGATCCCGAAGGCGCGCATCGACGTGTCGCGCCTGGAGAGCGGCGCGCGGCGCAGCGCGGACGTCGTCGTGATCGACGACCCGCCGGGCACGGGCGCCGCGCAACGCCCGTGGCGGGTCAAGGTCGAGGTGGTGCTCGGCGGCGACGTGGTCGTGCAGGGCTTCGGTTTCGACGGCAACGTGATCGGCCTGCTCACTGTGAGCCAGCGCTCGGGCCGCCAGGCGACCGGCTCGGGCGAACTGGTGGTCGACGGGCGCTACTCGGCGCTGGGGCAGAACTTCGACATCGAGAGCGGGCGCCTGCTGTTCTCGGGCGGCGCGCTGGACAACCCCTCGCTCTCGCTGCGCGCGACCCAGCGCTTCGGCAACAACACCACGACCGTGCGCATCAACGGCACCGCGGCCAATCCCGAACTGCACGTGGGCACGCCCGACGGCGTCACCGAGGTCGACGCGCTGGCCGCGCTCATGGGCAGTTCCGGCACCTTCGCCTTCGGCCGCTACCTCACGCCGCGCCTGTACGTGGGCTACGGCATCGGCCTGATCTCCGGCGGCGAGGTGTTCTCGGTGCGTTACCGGATCAACCGCAGCTTCGACATCGAAGGCACGTCCGGCGCCGAGAACCGCGCCGCGCTCAACTACCGCATCGAGCGCTGAGCCGGCAGGCGTTGCGCCAGCGGCGGCACGCGCCCGGCCCAACCGCAGGCGTGCAAGGCCAGGCGGCGCTTGAGCGGCGCCAGGCGGTCGACCCAGGCCATGCCGCCGCGACGCAGCCAGCCGATGCCGGGCGTGTCGGTGCGGAACAGCGCGTCGATCAGGTCCAGCGACTTCGCCGCCAGCGCCGCGTCGCTCTCGCGCCAGCGGCGGTAGCGCGCCAGGGTCGTCGCCGCGCCGGGGTCTTCCGCCGCGGCGTGCGCGGCGACCAGCACCTGGGCCAGCGCGGCCGCGTCCAGCAGGCCGAGGTTGAGGCCCTGCCCGGCCAGCGGATGGACCACGTGCGCGGCGTCGCCGACCAGCGCGAGTCGCGGCCCGGCGTAGGCCTCGGCCAGTTGCAGGCGCAACGGGAACGCGACCCGGGGCGAGGTCGCGGTGATGGCGCCGACCGGGCCGTCGAAGGCCGCGCCCACTTCGCGGCAGAAGGCGTCGTCGTCCAGCGCCAGGACCTCGGCGGCGCGCGCATCGCGCAGCGACCACACGACACTCGAACGTCCATCGGCCAGTGGCAGCAGCGCGAGCGACCCGTCCGCGGAGAAGCGCTGCCAGGCGGTGTCCTGGTGCGGGCGCGTGGTCGCGACATGCGCCACCACCGCGCGCTGCGCATAGTCGCGGCCTTCGGTGCGCAGGCCCGCGAGCTCGCGCAGCGGCGACCAGGCGCCGTCGGCGGCCACGGCCAGGCGCGCGCGCACGCGCGCGCCGGAATCCAGGCCCAGCACCGCTTCGCGCGCGCCGGCCTCGAAGGCCGTCACGCGCGCGGGACACAGGCGCTGCACGCGCGGCTCGTCGCACACCGCCTGCCACAGCGCCGCGCGCAAGGCACGATCCTCGACGATCCAGCCCAGCTGCGGCTCGCCGACCTGGTCGGCGTCGAAGGCGAGCCCTTGTCCTGGCGCGTCCTCCCACACGCGCATGGCGCGATACGGCTGCGCGCGGGCGGCAGCCGGATGCGGCCAGGCGCCAAGGCGCTCGAGCATCGCGGCGGGGCCCGGCGCGAGCGCATAGACCCGCAGGTCCCATTCTCCCGCGGGATCGAAGGGCTCGGGTTCGCGCGCCTCGACCAGCGCCACCGCGAGCCCATCGCGCGCCAACGCCAGCGCCAGTGCCGCGCCGACCACGCCGGCGCCGACCACGGCGACATCCACGCGCGAGTCGCTCGACATCGCCGCGCTACCCGCCCCGGCCTGCAAGCGATGCTTCGCGCAGGCTGCGCGCCGATGCGTCCGCGGGATAACCCATCAGCCGCCAGGCCAGTTCGCGCTTGGCGTCGGGCCAGCGTTCCAGCGCCGCCATCGCGAGCCCGCGCGCGAACCGCAGCGGCGCGCCGCGATGGGCGAAGCCGCGGACCAGGCCGTCGGTCCACTCGATGGTGCGCGCGCGGTCCCCGGCGCGGGCCGCCGCGTGGGCCGCGAGCAGCGCGGGCGCGCCCGGATCGGTGCCGTCGCGCAGCGCCGCGGCGATCTCCCGCGCCAGCACCATGGCGTCGCGCAGCCCGAGGTTGAAGCCCTGCGCGCCGATCGGGTGCAGGGTCTGCGCCGCGTTGCCGACCAGCACGGCGCGGGACGCGGTGAGCGCATCGGCGCGGGTCAAGGCCAGCGGCCAGGGCTGGCGGCGGCCGATCCGCCGCAGGCGGCCCGCGCCATGGCCGAGCAGGGCCTGGATCTCGGCCATGCAGGCGCCATCGTCGAGCGCGAGCACCCGTTCCACGGCGGCACTCGCCACCGTCCAGACCAGCCCGGCGCGAGCGCGCGACAGCGGCAGCAGCGCCAGCGGGCCATCGGGCGTGAAGCGCTCGCGCGCGACGCCCTCGGCGGCGCCGTCGATCTCGACCGCTGCCGCGATCGCGGTCTGGCCGTAGTCGTGGGTGCTGGCGCCGATGCCCAAGGCGCCACGCACGAACGAGGCGGTGCCGTCGGCGCCCACCAGCAGGCGCGCACGGATCCGCGCGCGCCGGCCCTCGTGCTCGTATTCGACCTCGATCGCGTCGGCGCCGGCCGCGATCGCGACCACGCGCGCCGGCGCCACGCGCCGCAGGCGCTGGCAGGCCTCGACCCGCCGCGCCAGGCCCTGCGCCACGGCGCGGGCCGGCGCGGTGCTGCCCAGCGATTCGAGGCCGTAATCCGCTGCAGCGATCCTGACCACGCCGAAGTCGCCCCGGCTGGACACCTCGACACGCCGGATCGCCTGCGCCTCGGGCGCGATCGCGGGCCACGCGCCGATCGCGGCCAGGGCCTCGACCGTGCGCCGCGCCAAGGCGAAGTGGCGCTCGTCCCAGCGTGCCTCCGCGCTGCGCGGCGGCTCGGCCTCGAGCTGGACCAGGTCCAGCGCGAGGCCGTCGAGCGCGCAGGCGAGGCTGCTGCCGACCAGCCCGCCGCCCACGATCAGGACGTCGCATCGGGTATCCACCGGTGCATGATACGGCCCGGGTGCCGGCAACCGCGATGGTGCCTGCCGGGACGCTCCGGCGACGGCGACGGCGACCGCAGGCCCGCGCGTTGCTAAACTACCGGCCCGCCGCTCACCCCGTGGTCCCGCGCCGATGGAAGCCCGCTACGATCCACTCGCACCCCGCACCCTGGTCCTGGTCGGGTTGATCGCGGCCTGCGTGCTCTCGCGCCTGATCCCGCACCCGTGGAATTTCAGCCCGATCGAGGCGGTCGCGCTGTTCGCGGGCGCGCGCTTCGCCGACCGCCGGCTGGCGCTGCTGGTGCCGATCGCGGCCATGGCGCTGTCGGACGTGGTGCTGGGTTTCCACGGCGGCATCCCGGTGGTCTATGCCTGCATCGCGCTCATGGCCTGGTTCGGGCGCGGACTGCGCGAGCGCGGTGGCGCCTGGCGCATCGCCGCCTATGGTTTCGCGAGCGCGAGCTTCTTCTTCGTCGCCACCAACCTGCAGGTCTGGCTGGCCTCCGGCATGTACCCGCTCACGCTCGAGGGCCTCGCCACCTGCTTCGGCCTGGCACTGCCGTTCTTCCAGAACCAGCTGGCCGGCGTGGCCTTCTACAGCACCCTGCTGTTCGGCGGCTGGGCGCTGCTGGCGCGGCGCGTGCCGGCGCTGGCCGCGGCCTGAGGCGCGTGCAGCGGGCCGCGTGGCCCGCTGCGGCTTCGATCCCGCGACCGTCTCCAACCGACCTCGATCGCGCCATGGGCAACCGGCTGACGAAGATCTACACCCGCACCGGCGACGACGGCACCACCGGCCTGGGCGACGGCAAGCGCGTGGCCAAGGATTCGGCGCGGGTCAGCGCCTACGGCACCGTCGACGAGCTCAACAGCGCGCTCGGCGTGGTCCTCGCGCAGCCCCTGCCCGACGCGCTGCGCGACGCGCTGACCGAAGTGCAGCACGAGCTCTTCGACCTCGGCGGCGAGCTGTGCATACCCGGCAGCGAGATGATCCAGGAGGCCGACATCGTGCGCCTGGAACGGCGCCTCGACGGCTTCAACGAGGACCTGCCGCCGCTGAAGGACTTCATCCTGCCGGGCGGGGGCGCGGCGGCGGCCCACTGCCACCTCGCGCGCACGATCTGCCGCCGCGCCGAGCGCGAACTGGTCACGCTGTCGCACCACGACGCCGTGCGCGGCGAGGCGATCCGCTACCTCAACCGGCTCTCGGACCTGCTGTTCGTGCTCGCGCGGGTGCTGGCGCGCGCCGACGGCAACGGCGAGGTGCTGTGGCGCCACGAACGGCGCCCGCGCGGATGAGCACGTTCCGCGCGCGCGGACCCGCGCCCGGCAGCTGAGCCGCGGCGCCCGCGACTTCCGTGATCTACACCCATCCCGCCTGCCTCGCGCACGACCCCGGCCCCGGGCATCCGGAGTGCCCGGAGCGCCTGGCCGCCGTGCTCGAGGCGCTGGCCGCGCCCGAGTTCGCCGCGGTGCCGCGCATCGAGGCGCCGCTGGCCACGCGCGCGCAGATCGCGCGCGTGCACGTGGAAGGACTCTACGATGCGCTGGAACGCAGCGCACCCGCGAGCGGGCGCGTGCGCCTGGATCCCGACACCGCGATGTCGCCGGGCAGCTGGGAGGCGGCGCTGCGCGGTGCCGGCGCGGCCTGCGCGGCGGTGGATGCGGTGGTCGCCGGTCCGGCGCGGCGCGCCTTCTGCGCCGTGCGCCCGCCCGGGCACCATGCGACGCCGCGGCACCCGATGGGCTTCTGCCTGCTCAACAGCGTGGCGATCGGCGCCCGCCACGCGCTGGACCGGCACGGCCTGGAACGGGTGGCGATCGTGGACTTCGACGTGCACCACGGCAACGGCACCCAGGATGCCTTCGCCGACGAACCGCGCGTGCTGTATGCCTCGACCCATCAATGGCCGCTGTATCCGGGCACCGGCGCGCCCGAGGAGCGCGGCCGCGGCAACATCCTCAACGTGCCGCTGGCGCCCGGCACGCATTCGGCCGCGTTCCGCCGCGCCTGCACGGAGACGCTGCTGCCCGCGATCGAGGCCTTCGCGCCGCAACTGCTGCTGGTATCGGCGGGCTTCGATGCGCATCGGCTCGACCCGCTCGCCAACCTCGACCTCGAGGACGACGACTACGCCTGGCTCAGCGCCGCGCTGGTCGCGATCGCCGAGCGCCACGCCGGCGGGCGCCTGGTGTCCACGCTCGAGGGCGGCTACAGCCTCACCGCCCTGCGCCACGCCGCCACCGTCCACTGCCGCGCCCTGTTCGGCACGACCGCGCCCTGAAAGCCCAGGCCGGCACGGTTCCCAGGGTGCAAAACGCGGCCTGCGTCACGTTGCGGCACGAATGCCCGGCCGAAGCTTGCGCTGGATCACGGCGCGCCCGCGCGCCGGTCGCTAGCCTGATCGCACCCACGCCCGACCCTGCGCCCATGATCCGTCGCCTGCTCCTGCTTTGTGTCCTGATCCTGCCCTGGCTGCCCGCGTGCGCCGCCGAGACCTTCTACGCCAGCGCCGTGCCCAGCGGCAGCATCGAAGTCAGCCTGCATCCGACCGAGGGCATCGCCGCGGGATCGACCCGGATCGTCACCTTCGGGGTGCCGTTTCCGCGCGGTTCGCTGACCGCGGCCCAGCTCGCCAGCGTGCGGGTGCTGCGCAACGGCAGTGAAGTCGCGGCCTACGTCGACCAGCTGGCGCCGTGGCGCCACCGCAGCAACGCCGGCATCGACGGCCAATCGGTCCGCATCGCGCGGATCCAGATCGAGCACGCCACGGCCGCCACCTATCCCAACGCGGACTCGCTCACCCTGGAGTGGGGCGGCAGCGCCCGCGCGCTGAACCGGCCGGTGCTGCTCGACCCGCGCGCCAGCTGGCACACCGTCAACAGCGGCAGCTTCGCCAGCGCGGACAACGTGCAGGAGCCCGACGTCTATGCCGTGCTGCCGCGCGCCTGGCTCGCGCACGGCGTCCTGCGCGGCGTGCGCACCACGGCCTTCGACCCGACCAACACCAACCAGCGCGACGATCCTGCCGCGATGCGCGCGATCGCCAACTGGCCCGGCACCCAGGAAGCGGAGCGCGCGCTCAAGAACAACTTCTACACCGCGATCAACGAGGACGATGCGCGCGTCACCGCGGGCAACCAGGTCCCGTACAAGACCGTCGCCGAACCCTGGCTCTACGATCGCGCCGCGACCATGTTCGTGCTGTATTCGCGCAGCGGCTCGTTCAAGGCCCTGCGCGAGGCGGTGCGCGCCACCGATTTCTACGCCGACCGCGTCAATGCCACCGGCCATTTCAGCCTCGCGGCGGGCGACACCAAGTACGCCTACAACGAGTCCATGGCCTATTCCTACTGGCTCACCGGCGACGCCACCCTGCTGCCCGCGATCTCGCGCGTGGTCGACGCGCAGCAGGGCTTCAGCCATGTCTGGTCGCCGCAGCTGGGCTTCTGGACCGAGCGCCACACCGCGTTCAAGCTGCTGGCCAACGTGGTCGCCTACGAGGTCACCGGCAGCAGCACGCTGCGCGACCGCGTGACCACGATCCTGGCCGACCTGCGCCGCCACCAGGACGGCGCCAATGGCCAGGTGCCGACGCCGCGCATCGACGGCGGCCTGTACCACACCGGCGAGCAGCACGGCGATTGGGGTCCTGAGCTGGGCGCCTCGCCGTGGATGAGCGTGCTGGTCACCGACGCCGTCGTGCGCGCCTACGGCAGCGGCGAGGACGCGGCCACCGCGCAGTTCCTGCTGCGCATGGGCCGCTACATGAATTCCAGCCTGGTGCTGGACCCGGAGGATCCCTATGGCACCGGCGCGCCCGCGCTGGCTTCGCTGTACGCGACCCTGCTCAATGGCGGCGACGCCTTCGGCGAGGGCGGGCAGGAAGAGCATTCGCTCGAGGTGGCTGCGCACATCGCCTGGGCGTACTACTTCAGCGATCTGCTTGGCGCGCCGGAGCCGGCCCTGCGCCAGCGCGCGCTGGACCTCTACGAGACCTACGACGCCGGGGTCAACTTCTGGATCCGTCCCACTGCCCCGGCCAGCGGACTTGCCGCATACCGGGTTTCACCGCCGCGCAAATGGGGCTGGGAGCACCGCACCGCCGACGCAATGGCCTTCGCGCTGGGCCTCAACGCGCCGCCGCCGACCCTGTTCACCAGCGGCTTCGAATAGCCCGATCCGCGAATCGCGGCACGCACGCCCTGCAGGAGCGGCTTCAGCCGCGGACTTCGTCGGCGCTGAAATCCAGCGCCGCGGAATTGATGCAGTAGCGCAGCCCGGTCGGTCGCGGCCCGTCGGCGAACAGGTGGCCGAGGTGGGAATTGCAGCGCGCGCACAGCACCTCGGTGCGGCGCATGCCGTGCGATTCGTCGATCCGCTGCGCCACCGCTGCCTGGTCGAGCGGCGAATGGAAGCTGGGCCAGCCGGTTCCCGAGTCGAACTTCGCCGCCGATCCGAACAGCCCGGCGCCGCAGGCCGCGCAGCGATAGGCGCCCGCGGCCTTGTGGTTCCAGTAGCGGCCGGTGAAGGGCGCCTCGGTGGCCGAGCAGCGGCACACCGCGTATTGCTCCGGCGTCAGCTCGGCGCGCCACTGCGCGTCGCTCTTGTCGATCTTCGGCTCCATCGTCGGGTTCCTCCAGCCTGGCGGCGCGTTGCCGCGCGCTTGCCCATGCGGCAAGCTTAGCCGCCTTTCGTCATCGGACCGTGCACGTGCCCCAGTGCTTTCGTCCCACCGCGCTAGCGATCGCCCTGGTCGTGGTCCTGCCTGCCAAGGTCGCGCTCGCCGCCGATGGTCCGGACTGGTCGCTGTGCGGGGTCAACACGCTGTTCGAGTTCTATACCCCGGGCCTGCCCACCGAGGTCGACCGCACCCTCGCGCCGACCGACTTCGACGCCGTGAGCGTCGGCGTCGAAGGCCCGCCGGAGGCGCGGATCTACCGCCTCGAGGGGGCGGCCGTGGTCCAGCGCGGCGACCAGCGCGTCGCCGGCGAGGTCCTGCGATACGACGCCGGCAGCGGGGTGGTCGAGGCCGAGGGCGCGGTGACCTACCAGGACCGCACCCTGCTGCTGGGCGCCGATCGCGCGCGCAGCGACACCCGCAAGGACGCGACCCGGCTCGACAACGTCAGCTTCCAGTTGCTGGCGGCGCGCGGCAACGGCACCGCCCGGAGCGCCGAACTGCTCGATCGCGACCACGCCGAGCTGACGATGGTGAGCTTCTCGACCTGCAATCCCGACCAGCGCGACTGGGAGATCACGGCCGACCGCATGAAGCTCGACCAGTCCACGGGCACGGGCTACGCGCACGACATGCGCCTGCGCTTCAAGGACGTGACCCTGCTGCGCCTGCCCTACGCGACCTTCCCGATCGACGACCGCCGCCGCAGCGGCTTCCTGCTGCCTTCGATCGGCGCTTCCAACAACGGCGGCTTCGACTTCGCGGTGCCCTACTACCTCAACCTCGCGCCGAACTACGACGCCACCCTGGTGCCGCGCGTGATCACCGACCGCGGCTTCATGGCCGGCGGCGAACTGCGCTACCTCGACCGCACCCAGCGCGTGACCCTGTCGGGCGACTACCTGCCGGACGACGACGAGGCCGACCGCGACCGCTGGTCGTACCGGGTCACCGAGACCGGCACCTACGGGCCGAATTTCTTCAGCCTGGTCGACATCAACAAGGTCTCGGACAACCGCTACTTCGAGGATTTCGGCGACAGCCTCAGCAGCGCGGCGACCAGCCTGCTGCCATCCACCGCCTACCTGCACGGCCGCGGCGAGTGGTGGAACATCGCCTTCGGCGGCGACGATTTCGACGTCACCGACCCGACGCTGGCGCCGGGGAGCGAGCCCTATACCCGCCTGCCGCGCTTCACCGCCAACCTCGACTACCGCCTCGCCGACTGGGCCCGGGTCGGCCTCGACACCGAACTGGTGGCGTTCGAGAAGGATGCGGCGCTCGACGGCGACCGCTACGACGTCACGCCGTGGGTGTCGTTCCCGATCGAGCGCGCGGCCTGGTACCTGCGGCCGCGCCTGGCTTACCGCCAGACCGACTACGACCTCGACGGCGCCACCGAGGGTTCGCCCGACCGCGGCCTGCCGATCACGAGCCTCGATGCCGGGATGTACTTCGACCGCGCCACGCGCTGGGGCGATAGACCGCTGCGCCAGACCCTGGAGCCGCGCCTGTACTACCTCAACGTGCCCTACCGCAACCAGGACGAGCTGCCGATCTTCGACACCCAGGAGCTGACCTTCGGCTTCGCGCAACTGTTCCGCAACAACCGCTATACCGGCGCCGACCGCCAGCAGGATGCGAACCAGCTCGCGCTGGCCCTGAGCACCCGCGTGATCGACGACAGCGACGGGCGCGAACTGGTGCGGGCGAGCATCGGGCAGATCCGCTATTTCGAGGACCAGGAGGTGCAGCTGCCGGGCGTGGCGCCCACCGACGACGAGGGCTCGGAACTGGTCGGCGAAATCGCCTTCGAGCGCGAGCGCTGGGGCTTCGCCTGGGCCCAGCAGTACGACCCGGAGGACGACAACACGACCCTGTCCTCGGTCCGGGCCCAGTACCGCTTCGGCGACGCGGGCGTGGCCAACGCCGCCTACCGCTACCGGCGCGACGAGTTCGAGCAGGTCGACTTCTCGGCGGCCATCCCGGTCTCGGAGCGGGTCCGCCTGATCGGGCGCTGGAACTGGTCGCTGCCCGACGACCAGACCCTGGAGACCTTCGCCGGGATCGAGTACGAGAGCTGCTGCTACGAGGTGCGCTTCCTGGGCCGCCGCTACGTGCGCAATACCGAGGGCGACTATGCCAATGCGGTCTACCTCGAACTGGAGCTCAAGGGCCTGGGCTCGCTGGGGCGCCGCTCGGGTGATTTCCTGCGCCGTGCTATCCTTGGATATCGTTGATTATCCTTATGTTTGTCGGATTTCCGGGGCGCCTACAGCCGCGATAGGCCCCTTTCGCAGCTGATGGCGCTCCCGCAAGGCTGCGCCCCCTAACCCCCCATTAATACCCGCCGCGCGACAATCGCGGCTTCCGAATCGCGCCAGGCCCCCATGCACACCGACATGACCAGATTCCTCGCCCTCGTCGTCCTCGCCCTCGCCCTCGCCGCGCTCGGCGCCGCCCAGGGCGCGCGGGCGCAGGCGCTCTCGACCGATCCCGTCGACCGCATCGTCGCGGTGGTGGACGAGGACGTCATCCTGCAGAGCGAACTCGACCGCGCGGTCGGCAACATCCTCGCGCAGTACGCCGGGCGCCCCGGGCAGCTGCCGGCGCGCGAGGTGATCGAGCGCCAGGTGCTCGAGCGGCTGATCACGATCCGGCTGCAGCTCGCGCGCGCGGAGCAGACCGGAATCCGGGTCAACGACACCGAGCTCGACCAGTCGGTGATGCGGCTCGCGCAGCAGAACAACGTCAGCCTCGACCAGCTGCGCGCCTCGCTCGAGCGCGACGGCTTCAGCTACACCGAGTTCCGCGACACCATGCGCGACGAGCTCCTGGTGCAGCGCCTGCGCCAGCGCTTCGTGCAGAGCCGCGTCAACGTCACCGATACCGAGGTCGATATCCTGCTCGCCAGCGAGAGCCTCAAGCGCGGCGAGGTGCGGCTGTCGCACATCCTCGTCGGCGTGCCCGATGGCGCCAGCGCGGCGCAGATCCAGGCCGCGCGCGAGAAGGCCGAGATGGTCATGAAGGAGATCGACGGCGGCCTCGACTTCGCCTCGGCCGCGATCCGCTTTTCCGATGGCCAGCAGGCGCTCGAGGGTGGCGACCTCGGCTGGCGCAAGTACAACGAGGTGCCGGACGCCTTCGCGGACCAGATCGCCGGCATGCAACCCGGCGAGGTCACCCAGCCGATGCGCGGCCCCAGCGGCTTCCACATCCTCAAGCTGGTCGAGGTCCGCGAGCAGCAGCAGGAGCTGGTGCGCGAGTACAACGCGCGCCACATCATGGTCAACACCAGCGAGCTGGTCACCGCCGACGACGCCCTCGCCACGGTGCGGGACATCCGCCGCCGGCTCGAGGCCGGCACCGATTTCGCCGAACTGGCCAAGGAGTTCAGCGACGACAACACCACCGCCAACCTCGGCGGCGACATGGGCTGGTTCGAGATCGGCGCCTACGGCACCCGCGTCGAGCAGGTGCTGGGCGGGCTCGACGACGGCGAGCTGTCGGAGCCGTTCCAGACCGAGGTGGGCTGGCACCTGATGCAGCGCCTTGGCACGCGCGAGGCCGACGTGACCGACGAGCGCCGCCGCGAGCAGGCGCGCGAGATCGTGCGCAACCGCAAGGCCGAGGAGGAGTACGACCTCTACCTGCGCCAGCTGCGCGGCGAGGCCTACATCGAGAACCGCCTCACCGAGCAGGCCGAGCCGGCAGCCGACTCGACCACGACGGGTTGAGGCCGGGGCGCGGCCTTGGCGACCGCGCCGACCGTCCCGCGCATTCCCCGCATCGCGGTCACCGCGGGCGAGCCCGCCGGCATCGGCCCCGAGCTGGTCGCCGCGCTGGCCCGGCGCGATTGGCCGCTGCAACTGGTCGCGATCGGCGATGCGGCCACGATCGCGGCGCGCGCGCTCGATTCCCGGCTGGAACTGGTCCCCTACGACCCCGCATTGCCGGCCGCGCCCGCGCGCGCCGGGCGCCTCGAGGTCCTGGACGTGCCGCTGGCCGCGCCGGCGGTCGCCGGGCGCCTCGACCCGGCCAATGCCGGCCACGTGCTGCAGGTCCTGGCGCGGGCCAGCGATGGCGCGCTCGACGGGCGCTTCGATGCCGTCGTGACCGCGCCGGTGCACAAGGGCGTGATCAACGACGGCGGGCAGGCCTTCACTGGCCACACCGAGTTCTTCGCCGGGCGCGCGCGCTGCGCGGTGGTGATGATGCTGGCCGCGCCGCGCCTGCGCGTGGCCCTGGCCACCACCCACCTGCCGCTGGCGGCAGTGCCCGCCGCGATCACGCGCGAGGGCCTCGCCTGCAGCCTGCGGATCCTCGACCATGACCTGCGCGCGCGCTTCGGCATCGCCCGGCCGCGCATCGGCGTGCTGGGCCTCAATCCGCATGCCGGCGAGGGCGGCCACCTGGGCCGCGAGGAAATCGAGACCATCGCGCCGGTGCTGGCGGCCCTGCGCGACGAGGGACTGGAACTCGAAGGGCCGCTCGCGGCCGACACCGCCTTCGTGCCGGCGCGGCTGGATCGCTGCAATGCGTACCTCGCCATGTACCACGACCAGGGCCTGCCGGTGCTCAAGGCACTGGGCTTCGGCGATGCGGTCAACGTGACCCTGGGCCTGCCCTACGTCCGCAGCTCGGTCGACCACGGCGTGGCGCTGGACCTCGCCGGCAGCGGCCGCGCCGACCCCGCGAGCCTGCAGGCTGCGCTCGAACTGGCACGCGTGCTGGCCCTGCGCGGCACCGCGCTGGCCGCGGGCTGAGCGCGTGGCGCGCGCCGGACGGCCTCCATCGCGACCTGGGCGCGCGTCCATGCCGGACGAAGCCGCGACCGGACCGCACCGGACCAAGAAGCGCTTCGGGCAACATTTCCTCCACGACCGCGGCGTGATCGAGCGCCTGCTGCGCGCGATCGACCCCCAGCCAGGCGAACGCTTCGTCGAAATCGGGCCGGGCGACGGCGCACTGACCTTCCCGCTGCTGGCCCGCATCGGCCGGCTGACCGCGATCGAGCTCGACCGCGACCTGATCCCGCGCCTGCGCGAGCGCGGCGGCGATGCGCTCGAACTGGTCGAGGCCGACGCCCTGACGGTGGACCTGACGGCGCTGGCGGCAGGCCAGCCAATGCGCCTGGTCGGCAACCTGCCCTACAACATCTCGACGCCGATCCTGTTCCATGCGCTGGCGCACGCCGGCGTGGTGCAGGACATGCACTTCATGCTGCAGAAGGAAGTGGTGGACCGGATGGGTGCGGGCCCCGGCAGCAAGGTCTACGGGCGCCTGTCGGTGATGCTGCAGGCGCGCTGCCGGGTCGAGCCGCTGTTCAAGGTCGGGCCGGGAGCCTTCCAGCCGCCGCCCAAGGTCGACTCGGCGATCGTGCGCCTGGTGCCATTGCCGGCGGCGGCGATCGGGCTGCTCGATCCGGCGCGCTTCGAAGCCGTGGTCCGTGCCGCGTTCGCGCAACGGCGCAAGACCCTGCGCAACGCGCTGGCCGGGGTCGCCGATGTCGCCACGCTGCAGGCGGCCGGCATCGATCCGCAGGCCCGCGCCGAAACGGTGGCCGTGGCCGACTACGTGGCGCTGGCCAACCGCCTCGCCACCACCATGCCCGCCTAGGGGAAGCGGTAGGAGGCGCCCACGAACACGTAGGCACGGTAGCTGTCTTCCATGATCGGACTGTCGCTGATGTCGTCCGGGTAGAAGTCGGCGCCGACGTTGACCAGCCAGTTCCAGCGGTCCGTGAGCGGTGCGCCGAAGGTGTAGTTGGGGCTGATGATCACGCTGCCGCCCGGCGAATAGGCTGGCCGCCCGGGCACTGCCTCGGCGTCTTCGACGCCGAAGTAGTAGTCGGCCAGCGAGGAGCTGTAGTAAGCGATCCGCACCGCGGGCAGTCCGAAGCGCGTGAGCTTGGACCAGGTGATGTCGGCCTGGTAGCCACCGTGGCGGTCGAGGGTGTCGGCGCCGACGGAGAATGCGAACTTGCCGAAGGTCTCGGAACGGCGCACGTAGGCGAGGCCGGCATCGAGGGTGCCATCGCGGTCGTCCATGCCATCGAGGAAGTCGGAATCGTCTTCCTCGTAGCCGTCGAAGCGCCACTCGGCGAAGGCATCCACCGACCAGCGCTCATCACCCGCGATCTGGAATCCCAGACCGGTCTCGCGCACGAACAAGCGGCCTATGCGCCAGGTGATGGTGGGGAAGGCATAGAGCTCGCTGTCCACGCCCTTGTAGGGCTCGGTGTTCCAGAGCACGCCCACGCCCAGGGTATTGCCGGTGTCACGGGCGTCGATGACCTGGGCCCCGGCAAGACCGGCATGGAGCGCGATCCACACGATCAGGGATCTGGCGAGCAGCACGACAGGACGCATTGGGGGACTCCGCGGGAGGGCGCGGCGAGTATACGCGATCGATTGCGAGCCCGGCCGCCCCTTGAATGCGGAGGCCCGCTTCCCGAGAATCCCCCCATGCCCAGCACCAAGAGCCACGACATCCGGGTCCAGGTCGCCACGCGATTCCTGGACGAGCAGTCGCACCCGACCCAGAATCGCTTCGTGTTCTCCTACACGGTCACGATCCGCAACCGGGGCGAAACCCCGGCCAAGCTTCTGTCCCGTCACTGGATCATCACCGACGGCAACGGCAAGGTGCAGGAAGTGCGCGGCGACGGCGTGGTCGGCGAGCAGCCGCGCGTGCGGCCCGGCGAGGACTACCAGTACACCTCGGGCGCCGTGCTCGAGACCGCCGTGGGCACCATGCGCGGCAGCTACCAGATGCTGTCCGAGGACGGCACCCGCTTCGACGCCGCGATTCCCGAGTTCACGCTGTCGGTGCCGCGGACCCTGCACTGATGGCGACGTACGCCATCGGCGACGTCCAGGGCTGCCACGATCCGCTGCGGCGACTGCTCGACAAGCTCAAGTTCGACCCGGCGCGCGACCGCCTGTGGTTCTGCGGCGACCTCGTCAATCGTGGCGGCCAGTCGCTCGAAGTGCTGCGGCTGGTGCGCTCGCTCGACGACGTCAGCAAGGTGGTGCTGGGCAACCACGACCTCTCGCTGCTGGCGATCGCCGGGCGCAAGGAGTCCGACCAGCGCAAGGTCAACCCCGACCTGCAGCGGGTGCTGTTCGCCGACGACCGGGACGAGCTGATTCCCTGGCTGCGCCAGCGGCCGCTGCTGCACGTCGACCGGATGCTGGGTTACCTGCTGGTGCATGCCGGCCTCGCGCCCAAGTGGACCGTGGCGCTGGCGGAAAAGCGCGCGCGCGAGGTCGAGGCGAAGCTGCGCGGCAAGAACCATCCCAAGCTGCTGCGCCAGATGTACGGCAACAAGCCCGGCGCCTGGTCGCCCAAGCTCGAGGGCATGGAGCGCATGCGCGCGATCATCAACGTGATGACGCGGCTGCGCTTCTGCGACGTGCGCGGCCGCATCGCCTTCGACGAGAAGGGCGCGCCGGGCACGCAGACGCCCGGGCTCTATCCCTGGTTCGAGGTCCCCGGCCAGATCAAGCGCGAGCTGCGCGTGGTCACCGGGCACTGGTCCACGCTGGGCCTGTTCATGGGCTTGGGCGTCTATGGCATCGACACCGGTTGCGTGTGGGGCGGCCCGCTCACTGCACTGGAACTGGGCCCGGAGCCGCGCGTGATCCAGGTGCCCGGCAAGCCCGGCGCCAAGGGCGGCGGCGACTAGCGTCCTGGTCCCCGGCGCGCTGCTGTCGGAGCGCATCTCATGCGCGACCGCGGATTCGCACGCTTCGGGGCGCTTCAGTGCCGGGATCGCGCATGAGATGCGCTCCTACAAAGGCCAGGCCGCGACATGGCGGATGGACGAGCGCGGCCAGTTCGCCACCACCGCCGCATCCCGCGCCATTCACTATCCGAGAATCCGATCGCAGCCCAGGAACGTGAATGCGTGCGCGTGCCGGCCGTCCGCCGCATGTGCCTCGCGCCGCGTTTCCCTCCAGTCCGCGGTGCGCCATGGCGGAAACCATGCGTCGGCACTCGGCAAGCGGGTGTCGACTTCCGTCAGTTCAAGGCGATCCGCCAGTGGCAAGGCCAGCGCGTAGACCTCGCCGCCGCCGATCACCATCAATTCGGCGCCGGCGGCTCGCGCGAGGGCCTCGGCCAGCGATGCCACCGCCTGCATGCCCGCGTGCGGCACCCGACCACTGCGTGTGAGCACGAGATTCAGACGTCCCGGCAACGCACGCCGCAGCGACTCCGCGGTCTTGCGTCCCATGAGGACCGGCTTGCCCAGCGTCAGCGCCTTGAAGCGTCGCAGGTCGTCCGGCAGGTGCCATGGCAGCTTGCCGTCCACGCCGATGGCGCGGTTGCGGTCCATGGCGGCGACCAGCGTGATGCGGATCGGGGCGGACACCTGCTGGGGCAGCGTGCGACGCGGGCCGGCTCAGAGCCGCGCCAACTGGCGGTCGTGCACCCGCGCGAGCAGCAGTTGCGCGGTGATGGCGCCCAGCAGGGCCTGGAACATGTCGTTCTGGGTGTCCCAGATGTCGCCCTGGGTGCCGAGGAAGGCCTCGGCGCCGTGGCCGCCGATGAGCGCGGTCCACCACTCGATCAACTCGTAGAAGGCGCTGAAGGCGAGGCAGATCGCGACCACGATCGTGAACAGCCACTTGCCCGGACGCAGCGGCGAGGTCCGCAGCAGGATCTCGCGGGCCAGGATCGCCGGGACGAAACCCTGGGCGAAATGGCCGATGCGGTCGTAGTGGTTGCGGGCAAAGCCGAAGGCCTCGCGCATCCACTCGCCCAGCGGGACCATCGCATAGGTGTAGTGGCCGCCGAGGATCAGGATCAGCCCGTGCACGAACAGCAGCGCGTACAACAGCATCGTGAGCGGGAAGCGCCGTCGCGTGGCGACCAGGATCGGGACCGCGATCAGGACCGGCGCGACTTCCAGCCACCACGTGACACGGTCGTTCGGCTCGACGCCCGAGACCGCCAGCGCGACGAAGGTCGCGGCGAGCAGCACGGCGGGAATCCAGGAGGATCCGGTCATTCGCGCATCCTCAAACCGCCACTGGCGCGCGGATCGCGGCCTGGGGTGCATAGTCGACGATCTCGATGTCCTCGTAGCGGAAATCGAACACCGACGTCACCGCGGGATTCAGCTGCAGCCTCGGCAACGGACGCGGCGTGCGCGCGAGCTGCTCGCGGGCCTGCTCGCGGTGGTTGTCGTACAGGTGCGCATCACCCAGGGTGTGGATGAACTCGCCGGGCGCCAGGCCGGTGACCTGCGCGACCATGTGCGTGAGCAGCGCATAGGAGGCGATGTTGAACGGCACGCCGAGGAACACGTCGCCCGAGCGCTGGTACAGCTGGCACGAGAGCCGCCCATCGGCGACGTAGAACTGGAACAGCGCGTGGCAGGGCATCAGCGCCATGCGCGGCAGGTCGCCGACGTTCCAGGCGCTGACGATCAGGCGGCGCGAATCGGGATTGCGCCGGATCTCGTCCACGACCCAGGCGATCTGGTCGATGCTGCGGCCGTCGCGGGTCTCCCACGAGCGCCACTGCTTGCCGTAGACCGGGCCGAGTTCGCCGTCGGCATCGGCCCATTCGTCCCAGATCGAGACCTTGTGCTCGCGCAGCGAGGCCACGTTGGTCTCGCCGCGCAGGAACCACAGGAGCTCATGGACGATCGAGCGCAGGTGCAGCTTCTTGGTCGTGACCAGCGGGAAACCGTCGGCGAGGTCGTAGCGCATCTGCCAGCCGAACACGCTGCGCGTGCCGGTCCCGGTGCGATCGGACTTGGGCGTGCCGTGGTCGTGCAGGTGGCGCAGGAGGTCGAGGTATTGGCGCATGGTCGTGCCCGCGATTCTATCGCCAGCCGGGTGCGTAGTCGCGCACGGGATGCACTTGAACGCTGCAGATTGCCAAGGTCTCGCCCCCTGTAGGAGCGCATCTCATGCGCGACCGCGGACTCGGAGTTCACCGAAACCTGCAGTGCCGCGGTCGCGCATGAGATGCGCTCCTACAGTCCGTTTCTGGTGTGCGGGGGCAAGGCCTGCCGCCGCGACAGCGCCAGCAACACCAGCCCCACCGCCACCAGCGGCAACGACAGCACCTGCCCCATCGTGAGCCACTCGAAGGCGAGGTACCCGAGGTGCGCATCCGGCACCCGCACGAACTCCACCAGGAAGCGGAAGCCTCCGTAGAGCACCGCGAACCAGCCCGACACCGCATAGCGCCGCCGCGGCTTCGCCGAGTACCACCACAACAGCGCGAACATCAGCAGGCCTTCGAGCAGGGCTTCGTAGAGCTGCGAGGGATGGCGCGCGTACGCACTAAGCTCGCCGACCTGGTGCAGCGCCTGCAGGCGCTCGGGCGACAGCCCTGCGTACTGCGCGGGCAAGCCGCTCGGAAAGACCACGGCCCACGGGACATCGGTGGTCTTGCCCCACAACTCGCCGCCGATGTAGTTGCCCAGGCGCCCGAAGCCCAGGCCCGGCGGCACGATCGGCGCGACGAAGTCGATGGTGTCCCAGGTCGCGATGCGATGGCGTCGCGACCACCACCACATGCCGACGAGCACGCCGACCAGCCCGCCATGGAAGGACATGCCGCCCTCCCACACGCGCAGCAGCGCCAGCGGATCGTGGATCCACTCCTGCCACCCGTACACCAGCATGTAGCCCAGGCGACCACCGGCGATCACGCCCAGCATGCCGTAGAACATCAGGTCGGAATACGCCGCCTCGTCGATGCCCAGGCGCCCGGCGCGCACGCGCCGCAGGCCCAGCCAGTAGCCGATGCCGAAGGCGAGCAGGTACATGATCCCGTACCAGTGGATCGAGAGCGGCCCGAGGCGCAGGGCGATCGGGTCGATCTGGTGCAGGATGGTCATGCCGCTCGGACTCGCTACGTACGGATCGGCGCGCTGACGGAGTCGACGCCCGGTGATTATGGACGATCGCAAATGGGGACGCGATGGCCGAACCAAGGTGACCGACGCAAAACGAGAGCGCCCTACAGACGCTCCGACTCTCCAAGTGCCCGGGCCAGCATCGAATCGTCGATCCGCGATCGGACAATGGCAAGTCCCGCACCTACGCAGCAAGCGCCGGCCGCCAGGCCGATGGCCCACGCGAGGGGTAGTGCGTCAGCCTTCCCCGATGGACTCAGCAGCGAAACAACCAGCAGGCTGGCCGTCACCAGAGCGGCCGAGAGCAGACTCGCCGGCCACAGCCGTGCCCGCACCAGCGCCAAGGCCAGTTCCCAACGCCCGGCGCCGAAGGTCCAGCGCACGGCAAGCTCGGGCCGCATCCACTCCAGGGCTGCCAGCAAGGTACTGACGCACATCGCGACCGCGACCAGGGACACGACCACCATGATCAGGATCGACAGCAAGGCAACCGCAAGGTCAAGTCGAAGGTCTTCCGCAATCCTCTCCGCCACGGGGCGCGAAGGCCCCAAGGTCGCGCCGGGCACGATCGCCGCCAACGTTGACCCGATTGCCGCGAGCTCCGGCCCACTCTCGCCCCGCCACAAGACGACACCGAGCCCGCTCGCCTGCCGGAGCGGGAGGTAGATCGTGGGCGTGGCGCTTCCGCGCGCGTCCGCGTACTGGGCGTCTTCGGCCAAGCCGCAGATCTCGATCTCGGGAAAGGTAGCCGATGCAGACGGGATCGATGCTCGGATCCTCGCGGCAGAGGGGCCTGCTGGTAGCCCGTGCTGCCGCAGGAATACCCGGTTCGCGATCGCCTGGTGCTCGCCAAGCATGCCGAGCGGCCCGCACCACGATGTAGCCGGAGTGCCGATCAGCGAGAAGTAGTTGCTGGTGACGAAGTTGATCGAAACGAGGTCGCTACGCGATGCGTTGTTCCATTGAATAACCGAGGAAACCACATTCGGCACGCCAATTGGCGCCGCTGTTGCCGCCGCGACCCTGCTGTCCGGCCTATCCATCGATACACCGTCAATCATGGCGGCGATCGAGCGACCATCGAGCACGCTCGGGACACCACCGCCTACTTCCTCACTGCGGACGACGGGCGCGTTCTGCAGCCCCTCAACTTCGAATCCAAAGTCGCGCGTCGAAAACTCCAGCGCACGATGCACGCCGAGAGTCGCCGTTCCCGCGACCACGACGACCGCGCACGCAGAGACGACGATCAATGCCATGGCGCCATGCTTGAGTCTGCGGATTCCCGACTTCGCCTTGCCCATCGTTGGCGTGCCCGAAACCCAGGACTGCAATACCAATGGAACAGTTGCGATGATCGTGGCGACCAACAGCCATAGCGCCATTGCCTGCAGGCCTCCAGGCAGCGTGTTCAGAGTCTCGCGAAGTGGCAGCCCGGTTGCCTTCGGCGGAATCACGCCCAAGGTCGCCACGACTACCGCAGCACAGGCGACTACGACCAGCGCTGCGATTAGTTCCGCGCCCGCGCGCCTTGCCCACCAACGCCCCCTCGTCTCGCCGACCGCCATCCGCACGGCGTCGCTCGCACGCTGGCGCATGAGCATGACGAATCGAGTCGCAACGTAGGTCGCGACAAGGACCACGGCCATCGCCAGCGCATTGAGCAAGAGCGCATCGCCCCACGCGCGGTAGACGATGCGCCGCTGCGGCGTATCGCCTACGCCAGGGAGCAAGGCCGCGCGCAGAGTAGAAAAGCGACTGGAAAATTGCAGCCAGTGATTCACCGATGCGGCCCCAGCGACGAAGCCGCGGCTGGCCTTGAGCCCGATGAACTGCGGCCGAAGTGGGGCAACAACGTCCTGCATCCCCCGGGGCACGATCGCATAGGGCCACGCGCCGAGTGGAACCCAGCCCACCACAGGGCGCTCGGCCACTGGGCCGTCAAACGCACTCAGGGCGACCCCCACGATCCGAAACTCTACGCTTCCAGTGCTGCCTGGACGGGTATCTCCGATCGACTGCCATCGAATGCTTCGGCCTATTGCGGCTGCCTCGCTGCCAAACCAGGCACGCGCGGCGGTACGCGTTAGGACTACTTCCGCACCGGCATCCCCCTGCAAATCGAGCGCTAGACTGCGTGCCGTCAAAGTCCTTCCTAGAATCGGGACGCCAAGAATCGGCAACAGGTCCCCGGTCGTCCAGGCAAGGGTCTGGCGTCCCAAGGACCGATCATCGGCCCAAACCTCGCGAGTTAACGGCAAGGCCGTGAACCACTCACCGCCAACGCGGTCGCCGTCCAGCGCCGCCAACGCATCGAACGGAAGGGACTCGGCCACACCGAGAAAGGAGCCCGCCAACGCGATGTAGACGGTAGCGACGCGACCGTCCGGCGCACTTCCGGGAAGCCTGGGTTGCCGAACGTAGCTGGCCAAGCCGAGGCAGATTGCAAGCAATGCTAGACCCAAGCCAACGCCTGCGGGCTGCAATGATCGACCCAGGCGCATCTCAGAATAGGACTAAATTTACGTCCATCACCGTGGGTTGGATGCCGCGTCGCGCCAATTCCGCATCCAGCGTCGGACGGACGCGGGCGCAAGGCTCGCACATCGCCGCGAGTGCAGCGGGCACGACCACCAGCACGAGGCCGTCATTGCCGACGGCGTCCACGTCAAGCCGTGGAAACAGCTCCGTAATCTTCGCGGCGCCCTGCACGCAATCGAAGTTCAGACCGGAAATGAAGTCCAACTCGTATGCGCCCGCCAGACAGCCATCGAGGCCGAACGCCAACACGATCGGGAACCACGCAACTCGCGGATCGCCTGCCGCGCCTGCGGGCAGGCTGGCAGTGCCAGCCTTAAGCGCACCAGATCGATCAATGCTGCTCCTAAGTTCCACACTGGAAACGGACGGGCCTGAAGGCGTGGTTACTGGGACGTGGATCGGGTCGGCAGCAAACAAGCGCAACGGCATGCCCAAGGTGCCAGCGATTGCACCGACGAGCGCTATCCCAAGCATGCTACGAGGAATCATCAGGTATGTGCTCAAGCAACCCATGCAAGTCAACTTGGGTACCGCCCACATACATGGGCGGCCCCAAGGCGCTGAGTGAACTTCATCAAACGACCGACGTAGCCGGTTTCCCGCCAATACGCATTCGGGAGATGCTGACTATCGTCGCGGGTTACGCGAGAAACCTAGAACGGGTGGTAGATGCATCGACCTCGCTCGCAAAAGAGAAAGCCGACCAACACCCCGGCCTGGAACACTGGATGCATCCCGTCGGGAAGCGCATTCGCTTCCTGTACCCCCGAAGCTCCCAGCACGAGGGCAACGGCCATCAGTACAGGCATCACGCGTTTCACTAGTGCTCGCATGTGTACTCTCCCGAGAGTCATCCCCCAACTGCCATCCTAACCGAGGCTCAAGGCAGACGCATAGTCCGCATTGAGTCGCTATCGGACGATTTGGGGTTCGCTTCGTTGCCGTCATGCTTCAGGTACTTGCTGCGCGCACTAGGACCCAGGTCCTCTCGACGGAATTCCGGCCGCATGGTGCTCCTCGCGGTCGTCATACGCCTGCCGATCAAGCCGGCAATACCCGGCAGACGTAGCCTTTTAGGTAGTCGGTCTCCGGAATTGCAGCGTGAATGGGATGATCCGGCCCTTGTTGCAGTTGCATCAGCACCTGCAGCGAGCGGTCCAGGTGCCGGGCGCCCTGCTGCAACGCGTCGAGCAGGGCCGCGCGCGGCATGTGGTACGAGCACGAGCAACTGACCAGGGTGCCGTCGCGCGCCAGCACCTGCATGCCGGCCTCGTTGAGGCGCCGGTAGGCGAGGCGGCCTTCGGCGTAGTCCTTCTTGCGCTTGACGAAGGCCGGCGGGTCGAGGATCACCACGTCGTAGTGCTCGCGTTGCTGGCGCAGGCCCTTCAAGTGCTCGAAGGCATCGGCTTCGATCGCCTGCACGCGTTCGGACAGGCCGTTGGCCTCGGCGTTGGCGCGGATGGCGGCGACCGCGGCGGCGGAAACGTCGACGCAGTGCACTTCGCTCGCGCCCATCGCCGCGGCGCGCAGTCCCCAGGCGCCGGCATAGCTGAACACGTCGAGCACGCGCTTGCCGCGCACCAGGCGCGAGAGCACGTCGCGATTGCCGCGCTGGTCGTAGAACCAGCCGGTCTTCTGGCCGCGCACCGGGTCGATGGTGAAGCGCAGTCCGCCCTCCTCCACCGTCACCGACGCCGGCAATTCGCCGATGTCGGCCTCGACGTACTCGGGCAGGTTCTCGAGCCGGCGCGCCGAACCGGCGTTCTTCCACACCAGCGTGGCGGGCTTGAGCACCTTGGCCACCGCGTCGACCACGGCGCCGCGTTGCGCCTCCATGCCCGCGGTCGCGATCTGGCCCACGATCACGTCGCCGTAGCGGTCCAGCACCAGGCCCGGCAAGCCGTCGGACTCGCCGAACACCAGGCGGTAGTACGGTTGCTCGTACAGGCGCTCGCGCAATGCCAGCGCCACGTTGAGCCGATGCACGATGAGCGAACGATCCAGCGGATGGCGTAGTCCGCGCGTCACCAGGCGCGCGCAGATCAGCGCGTTCGGGTTGACGTAGCCGATGCCGAGCGGCTTGCCGGCGTGGTCGACCACCACCGCGGTCTCGCCCGGGCGGAAGGCCGTGAGCGGCGAGCGCTTGACGTCGACCTCGTTGGAGAACACCCACAGGTGGCCGGCACGCAGGCGCGCATCCTCGCCCTTGCGCAGGCACAGCGCCGGATACTCGACCCCGGGCTCGGCCGCGGTGTCAACGGGTTCGATCTCTTCCATGGCGCCAGTGTGAGGCCTCGCCGTCGCGCGGGGAAGCATCCCGCGGGCCTGCGTGGCAAGCTGGCGGCCCCGCCTGCAGGCCCGCCCCATGAGCAACCGGCTCGCGCTGGAGTCCAGCCCCTACCTCAACCAGCACCGCGACAACCCGGTGGACTGGTGGCCGTGGTGCGAGGAGGCGCTGGCATTGGCGCGTCGCGAGCAACGCCCCATCCTGCTCTCGATCGGCTACAGCGCCTGCCACTGGTGCCACGTGATGGCGCACGAGAGCTTCGAGGACGCCGATACCGCGGCGCTGATGAACGCGCTGTTCGTCAACATCAAGGTCGACCGCGAGGAACGGCCCGACCTCGACAAGCTGTACCAGCTCGCGCACCAGGCGCTGGTGCAACGCCCGGGCGGCTGGCCGCTGACCGTGTTCCTCACGCCCGACGACCACCTGCCCTTCTACGCCGGCACCTATTTCCCGCGCGCGCGCGGGCGCGGCATGCCCGCATTCACCGAAGTCCTGCACGGCGTGCGCGACTGGTACGACCAGCGCCCGCAGGAAGTGCGCACGCAGAACGCCTCGCTGCGCCGCTTCCTCGACGAGTACCTTGCGCCTTCGCCGGCACGGGGCCAACCCTCGCGCGCGCCCATCGACGCGGCGCTGCAGCAACTGGCGCGCCTGCACGATCCGGTCCACGGCGGCTTCGGCCGCGCGCCCAAGTTCCCCCACACCGCCGACCTCGAACTCCTGCTCGCCTGCGCCGGCGCCGCGCCCGTCCCTGCAGGAGCGGCTCCAGCCGCGACCGCGAACCCGCAGGCCGCTGCGGTCGCGGCTGAAGCCGCTCCTGCAGGGGGGGACTCCGGCTTTGCCGACATCGCCAAGCTGACGCTCGAACGCATGGCCGACGGCGGCATCCACGACCAGCTCGGCGGCGGCTTCAGCCGCTACAGCGTCGACGCGCAATGGGCGATCCCGCACTTCGAGAAGATGCTGTACGACAACGCCTTGCTGCTGCCGCTGTATGCGCACGAAGCGGTGCGACTGGGCCGCGACGACTTCGCCGAGGCGGCGCGCGGCATCGTCGCATGGGCGCAACGCGAGATGGCGGGCCCGGAGGGCGGCTGGTACGCGGCGCTGGATGCCGACAGCGAGGGCGAGGAAGGCAGGTACTACGTCTGGGACGCCGCCGAGGTGCGCGCGCTGCTCGCGCCCGCGCAGTGGGCGCTGGTCGCGCCGCACTACGGCTTCGACCTGGCGCCGAACTTCGAGGGCCATGCCTGGAACCCGGTGCGCGCGAGGCCCCTGGCTGCAGTCGCGGCGGCGCAAGGCATGCCGCTGGACGACGCGCAACGGCTGCTGGCGGCGGCGCGCGCCGCGATGCACGCGCGCCGCGCGCAGCGCGTGCGTCCCGGCACCGACGACAAGCGCCTCACGGCCTGGAACGCGATGTTCGCCGCCGGCCTGTCGCGCGCATCGCGCCACCTGTCCGAGCCCGGCTGGTCGGTGCTGGCCGCGCGTACCCTCGATTTCCTGCGGCGGGCAGCCTGGCGCGACGGCGTGTTGTACGCGAGTTGGAAGGACGGCGAGGCGCGCTTTCCCGCCTATCTGGACGACTACGCCTGGCTCCTTGACGCGCTCGCGGAGCAACTGGCGACCGAATTCGATCCGGCGCTGCTGGACTTTGCGCGCGAACTCGCGCCGGCGCTACTGGGCCGTTTCGAGGACCCGGCGCATGGCGGCTTCTGGTTCACCGCCACCGGCCACGAGGCCCTGATCGGGCGCCAGAAGCCGATCCATGACGATTCGATCCCGTCCGGCAACGGCGCGGCCGTGCGCGCCTTGTTGCGCCTGGGGCACCTGCTGGGTGAACCGCGCTGGATCGACGCGGCCGAGCGCGCGCTGCGCGGCTTCATGCCGGCGCTCGCGCAATCGCCGCAGGGCAGCGCCAGCTTGCTGCTGGCCCTGCACGAATGGCTGGCGCCGCCGGCGCAGGTGGTGGTGCGGGTGGATGCCGCGTCGCGCGCGCCGTGGCAGGCGACGGTCGATGCCCTGCGTCGCGCGGGGCACCGCATCTACCTCATCGATTCCGCGATCGATGCCTTGCCCGGCCTGCTCGGCGAGCGCCGCCCGCATCCCGGCGGCATCGCCTACGTCTGCCGCGGCACCACCTGCCTCGCCCCGATCACCAGCCCCACCGAGCTCGCCACGGCCCTGTAGGAGCGCATCTCATGCGCGACCGAGGCCCCGCACGGCCGCGACGCCAGATCATCTCGCCCGCAGGAGCCCACGCCGTGGGCGACCGCGGCGTCGGTCGCCCGCGGCGTGGGCTCCTACGAGCATGTTGGATTGTGATCGCGAGCGTGCGGGGCCTCGGTCGCGCATGAGATGCGCTCCTACAGGGCTGCGGCAGGTTACGCTGCTTCGTCGCGGTACTCGTCGGGCGTGGGGCAGGTACAGACCAGGTTGCGGTCGCCGTAGACGTTGTCGACGCGGCCCACCGGGGCCCAGTACTTGTCGGTGCGCGACACGCCTGCCGGGAAGACCGCTTCGGCGCGCGTGTACTTGCGGTTCCACGACTCGTCCGCCAGATCGTGCACGGTGTGCGGCGCGTGCCGCAGCGGGCTGTCCTCGATCGCCAGGCGCCCCTGTTCCACCGCGGCGATCTCGTGCCGTATCGCGATCATCGCATCGCAGAAGCGGTCGATCTCGAACTTCGATTCCGACTCGGTGGGCTCGATCATCAGCGTGCCCGGGACCGGGAAACTCATGGTCGGGGCGTGGAAGCCGTAGTCGATCAGGCGCTTGGCGATGTCGTCCACGCTCACGCCGCAGCTTTCCTTGAGCGCGCGCGGATCGACGATGCATTCGTGCGCGACGCGGCCGTTGTGGTTCTTGTACAGGACCGGAAAGTGCGGATCGAGCCGTGCCGCGATGTAGTTCGCGTTGAGGATCGCGACCTCGGTGGCGCGGGTCAGGCCGGCGCCGCCCATCATCAGGATGTAGGCGTAGCTGATCGGCAGGATCGAGGCAGAGCCGTACGGCGCCGCTGAAACCGGACCGACCACTGCATTGCCGTCGAGCACCGGATGACCGGGCAGGAACGGCGCCAGGTGCGCGCGCACGCCGATCGGCCCCATGCCGGGACCGCCGCCGCCGTGCGGGATGCAGAAGGTCTTGTGCAGGTTGAGGTGCGAGACGTCGGCGCCGTAGTCGCCCGGGCGCGACAGGCCGACCTGCGCGTTGAGGTTGGCGCCATCGAGGTACACCTGCCCGCCGTGCGCGTGCACGAGCTCGCAGATCTCGCCGATGCGCTCCTCGAACACGCCGTGGGTCGAGGGATAGGTGATCATGAGCGCGGCGAGCCGCTCGGCGTGCTGCGCCGCCTTGGCGCGCAGGTCGTCCACGTCGACGTTGCCCTGCGCATCGCACTCCACCACCACCACGTCCATGCCCACCATCTGCGCCGAGGCCGGGTTGGTGCCGTGTGCGGACGAGGGGATCAGGCACACCTTGCGCTGGGCCTGGCCGCGGCTGCGGTGGTAGGCCTCGATCGCCAGCAGGCCCGCGTACTCGCCCTGCGCGCCCGAATTGGGCTGCAGCGAGACCGCGTCGTAGCCGGTGATCTCGCACAGCCAGCGCTTGAGGTCCTCGAACATCTCGCGGTAGCCGTGCGCCTGCTCGGCCGGCGCGAAGGGATGCAGCGCGCCGAACTCCGGCCAGGTCACCGGGATCATTTCGGCGGTGGCGTTGAGCTTCATGGTGCAGGAGCCCAGCGGGATCATGGCGCGGTCCAGCGCGAGGTCGCGGTCGGCGAGCTTGCGCAGGTAGCGCAGCAGCTCGGTCTCGGAGCGGTAGCGGCCGAAGACCGGGTGGCGCAGGCAGGGACCGATGCGGCGCAGGCCGGCGGGCAGCGCCTCGGGCGCCGCGCGCTCGACCTCGTCGTAGCGCAGTTCGGCGCCGAAGGCGCGCCACACCGCCTCGACGATCGCCGGCGTGGTGGTCTCGTCCAGGCTCATGCCGAGGCGGCCGCCGTCGAGCAGGCGCAGGTTGATGCGCTGGGCCAGCGCGTGCTCGACGACCGCGGCGCGATTGGCGCCGGCGTCGACCGTGATGGTGTCGAAGTAGTGCCCGGCCTGCGGGGCGTAGCCGAGCTGGCGCAGCCCGGCGGCCAGGGTCGCGGTGCGGCGATGCACGCGTTCCGCGATCGCGGCGAGTCCCTCGGGACCGTGGTACACGGCGTACATGGACGCCATCACCGCCAGCAGCACCTGCGCGGTGCAGATGTTCGAGGTCGCCTTCTCGCGCCGGATGTGCTGCTCGCGGGTCTGCAGCGCGAGCCGGTACGCCGGCTCGCCGCGCGAGTCGACGGAGACGCCGATCAGGCGCCCGGGAATGGCGCGCTTCAACGCGTCGCGCACGGCCATGTAGGCCGCGTGCGGGCCGCCGTAGCCCATCGGCACGCCGTAGCGCTGGGTCGAGCCGATCGCGATGTCGGCGCCCAGTTCGCCCGGCGGCGCGAGGATGGCGAGCGCGAGCGGATCGGCCGCGATCACGCTGATCGCGCCGGCGGCCTTGAGCGCGGCGAACACCGCGCGCGGGTCGCGCAGCCGGCCCTCGCTGCCCGGGTATTGCAGGATCGCGCCAAACACCGTCGCCGCTTCGAGGTCGCGCTCCGGATCACCCACCACCAGTTCCCAACCCAGCGGCTCGGCGCGCGTGCGCAGCACGGCGACGGTCTGCGGGTGGCAGTCGGCATCGACGAAGAAGCGCCGCGACTTCGACTTCGAGGACCGTTGCGCCACCGCCATCGCCTCGGCGGCAGCGCTGCCCTCGTCGAGCAGCGAGGCATTGGCGACGTCCAGCCCGGTGAGCTCGCACACCATGGTCTGGAAGTTCAGTAGCGCCTCGAGCCGGCCCTGGCTGATCTCGGGCTGGTACGGCGTGTACGCGGTGTACCAGGCCGGGTTCTCGAGGATGTTGCGCTGGATCACCAGCGGCAGCAGGGTGCCGTGGTAGCCCTGCCCGATCAGCGAGGTGTGGACCTGGTTGCGATCGGCCAGGGCGCGCAGGCGCGCGAGCGCATCGACCTCGCTGACCGCGCCACCGGTCGCCAGCGGCCGGGCCTGGCGGATCGAGTCGGGAACGGTCTCGCGGATCAGCGCATCGAGGCTCGCCGCGCCGACCGCGTGCAGCATCTCGTCGATCTCCTGCGGCGAGGGACCGATGTGGCGATCGGCGAAATCACGGGCGACGTGCGGCAGGCGCGACGGGGCGGGCGTCTTCATGCGGGCGGGCAACCTGGGCGGCGAAGGGGATGGACGGATGCACGGCGCGCCGGCGCCGGGCCGCATCGCGATCCGTGCCGTGCGCCCCATCTGTCGCTGCGCCTGAGAGCGTTATCCCTTCGGCGGGAGCGCCCGCGGCAACCGGCCACGTCGCTCCACTTTCCAGATTGGTGTGGCCTGCCGTCGCGGTCCTTCTGCCTGAGAGTTTCCGGGGCGGTTGCTCCTTCGGCGCCGGCCTCCCCGAAGGGGGCGCGGTCTCTCCCGTGACGGCGGCGAGAGTCTACCACGCGACCCTGTAGCAGCGAGGTCCGGCAATAGCGGTTGCGGTCGTGGAATCGTTGCCCTGCAGGAGCGCGCTCTGCGCGCGATAGGCCTGTCGCGCGCAGAGCGCGCTCCTGCAGGGCAAGGACGTTGCGGGTCAAAGGACGATCGGGCGATCGGGCAACTCTCGGGGATTGTCGGTGGTGGCGGGGAAATGCGTGCGCAGCAGCGCGTGCAGGGCGTTCACCGCGGCCACCACGCCATCGGCGGGCGCATCGCGGCGGAATCCGTCGGCCACCAGCCCGCCCACGCGCTGCCAGTCGGACGTGTCGACGCGGGCGTGGATGCCGCGATCGGCCACCAGTTCGATGCGATGCTCGGCCAGCAGCACGTACACCAGCACGCCCGTGTTGGCCTGCGTGTCCCAGACGCGCAGTTGCGCGAAGGCGTCGAGCGCCCGCCCGCGCGCATCGACGCCCTGCAGCACCTCGAAGGGCGACAGCCGCGACTCCACCGCGAACACGATCTCGCCGGCATGCGTGCGCTCGCCGTCTTCGATCGCCTGCTGGATGCGGATCAGCGTCGCCGGATCGAACTGGCGGCGCAGCGCGCCCCGGGCGCGGAACAGGTTGGCGACGATCCGGCTGGCGACGCCCATCTCACCAGCTCCCCGAGGCGCCACCGCCACCGAAGCCACCGCCACCGCCCGACCAGCCGCCACTGCCGCTGGAGCGGCCGCCGCTCGAACCGCCGCCGCCGAAACCGCCGCCGCCGAATCCGCCGCCACCGCCCCACCCCCCGCGGCGCACATAGCGGCCGCTGCCGGCGGGCATCAGCGCCACGACCGCGGCCAGGATGGCCGGCAATGCCAAGCCCAGCAACGTGGCTACCAGCACGAAACCGAGGCCGCCGGCCAGGCCACCGGCGAGCAGGGAGCGCAAGGCCGCAGGCCGCCGGCGCAGGCTGGAGAACACGGCGCCGATCACGAAGGCCAGGACCAGCGCCATCGGCAAGCGCTCGCGGCCATCGCGCGCGGCTTCCAGCGGCGCCGGCAGCGCTTCGCCCTCGATCAGCTTGACCAGGACATCGGTCGCGTCGGACAAGCCGGCGTAGTAGTCCCCGGCGCGAAACTGCGGCGTGATGTACTCGCGGATCACGCGGCTCGCCACGGCGTCGGGGATCGCGCCCTCGAGGCCGTACCCGACCTCGATCCGCACCTTGCGGTCATCCTTGGCGACCAGCAGCAGCACGCCGTCGTCGACCTGGCCGCCGCGGCCGATGCGATTGCGCTCGGCGACCTCGAGCGCGTACTGCTCGATCGATTGCGGCTGCGTGCTGGCCACCACCAGCACCACCAGCTGGCTGCCCTTGCGCTGCTCGAGCGCGGCGAGCCTGGCTTCCAGCTGCGCGAGCTGGCTCGCGTCGAGCGTCCCGGTCTGGTCGGTGGCCCGCGCGCGCAGCGCCGGCGTCTCCGCGCCCTGCACGGCCGCGACCGGCGCCAGCAGGCACAGCCAAGCGACCCAGAGTAGTCGTGGCAGCACCGCCCGCGCCTGGCGCGCGATGGGCAGCACCGGGCGGCCTCAGCCCGCGGGTGGCGTCGCCGGCGCTTCCGGCTGCGGCTCGGGCGCCGCAGTGGGCGCGGGCTGGGCCGGCGCGGGCGCGACCGTGAAGTCCACCGTGGGTGCGCGCGAGATCGCGGCCTCGTTCTCGACCGCGAAGTTGGGCTTCACGTCGTGGCCGAACACCATCGCGGTGAGGTTGACCGGGAAGCGCCGGACCAGCGTGTTGTAGGCCTGCACGTCCTCGATGTAGCGGTTGCGGGCCACGGCGACGCGGTTCTCGGTGCCCTCGAGTTGCGCCTGCAGGTCGCGGAAGTTCTGGTCGGACTTGAGCTGCGGGTAGTTCTCGCTCACGACCAGCAGGCGCGAGAGCGCGCCCGAGAGCTCGCCCTGGGCGGCCTGGAATTTCCTCAGCGCCTCGGGGTCGTTGGCCATCTCCGGCGTCATCTGGATGGCGCCGACCCGCGCCCGGGCATTGGTGACCTCGGTCAGCACGCGCTCTTCCTGCGCCGCGTAGCCCTTCACGGTGTTGACCAGGTTCGGGATCAGGTCTGCGCGGCGCTGGTACTGGTTGACCACTTCGGACCAGCCGGCCTTGACCTTTTCGTCCTGCTCCTGGATGCGGTTGTAGCCGCATGCGCCGAGCAGCAGCGGAGCCAGCAACAGCACGAAGACGCGCAGGCGCATGGGGAGCCTCCAACGAACCGGAAACGACATTGCAGCACCCTTGCCCATGGCGCGCAATCGCGCCGCGGCCGGCGCCCGTGGTTACAGCTCGCGCGCCTCGCCGTCGGCAGCCGGCACGTCCTCGCGCGAGATGCGCTGCGCCATCTTCCGCGCCCGGCGCGTGCGCGCCAGCATGTTGAGCCCTTCCACGCCGCCCGAGAAGGCCATGGCGAAATAGAGATAGGCACGCGGGATATGGAACGCCAGGCCGTCGGCGATCAGCGCCATGCCGACCAGGATCAGGAACGACAGCGCCAGCATCTTGATCGTCGGATGGCGGTCGATGAACTCGCCGATCGGATTCGAGGCGATCAGCATCACCCCCACCGCGATCAGGATCGCCGCGACCATGACCGGGATCTGGTCGACCAGGCCGACCGCCGTGATGACCGAATCGAGCGAGAACACGATGTCGATGATCGCGATCTGCGCGATCACCACGCCGAAGCGCTGCGAGGCCCTGCCGGTGACGCCGCCGTCGTCGCCCGCCTCGACCGACTCGTGGATCTCCATCGTGCCCTTGATCAGCAGGAACAGGCCGCCGCCGATCAGGACCAGGTCGCGGATCGAGATCTCGTTGCCGTAGAGCGTGAACAGCGGGGCGCCCATCCGGGCCAGCCACACGAGGCTGAGCAGCAGCAGGATCCGGGTGACGCAGGCGAGCGCGAGCCCGAAGCGGCGCGCCGACGAGCGCCGCTCCGGCGGCAACCGGCTGACCGCGATCGAAATGAAGACGAGGTTGTCCACGCCGAGCACGATCTCGAGCGTGGTCAGGGTCAGCAGCGCGACCCAGATCTGCGAATCGAACACCCAATCCAAGAGTGATCCCTCAGCGTGCGTCGCGTGGCCCGGGTCCGATGGATATCGGGGCGCCGGCCGTCGGCTTCCACGCCGTCCGCGGGCAAACATTCATGACAGGCGTGGCCACAATACCAGCGCCCAGCACAACACCACGTTGAGCATCAGCACGAAGACCGCGGCCGACCCCATGTCCTTGGCGCGCCCGGCGAACTCGTGGAATTCCGGGCTGACCTTGTCGACGATGGCTTCCAGGGCGGAGTTCAGCAGCTCCGCCGACAGCACCAGCAACAGGCAGCCGACCAGCAGGGCGCGCTCGAGCGGGTTGTCGCCCAGCCACAGGCCCAGCGGCCCCAGCACCAGCACCAGGTAGACCTCGAGCCGGAACGAACTCTCGACCCGGAACGCCGTGGCCAGGCCCTTGATCGACCACATCATCGCCCGCCACACGCCCTGCGGCCCGCGTGGCACCAGCGTCTGCCTGCCGTCCGCCATCTGGCTGGATCCTGCCTGCGGCCCACGGCTCGCGCCGCATCGAGGCGGCAAGGTTAAGCGGAAACGCGGCGTCCGGACAAACCGCCGCCCGTCCCGGCACGCAGGCATGACCTCCGGGGTATTGAAAGGCCGCTTCCGCATCGCAATACGATGCCTATCCGCGGCGAGGACCGCGTGGCATGGGGACTGGCGATGTTCGATCCTGAACGCCTCTTGGGCCAGATGATCGGGGGCGCCCTGGGCGGAGCCTTCGGTGGCCGGCGCGGGCGCCGCAATTCGGCATTCCGCACCGGCGACCTCGCCGGCAAGGCGCAGCTCGGCATCGGCCTGCTGGGCATCGCCATGGCGGCGTGGGAGCACTACCAGCAACCGCGGGCGCCGGCCGCAACGCCTGGCGCCGCGGGGTCCGCGACGCCGCCGCCCGCGCCGGCCAGCGGACCGTTGCGTCCGCCACCGCCGCCGGCGGCCAATCCCGATCGCACGCGCGACATGGCGCTGCTGGTCCAGGCGATGGTCGCCGCTGCTGCCGCCGATGGCGCGATCGACGCGCAGGAGCGCGAGCGCATCCTCGCGCGCGCGACCGCGTCGGGACTCGACTCCGACTCGCAGGCCTTCCTCGAACGCGAACTGGCGGCGCCCCGCTCGCTGGAGCAGGTCGTGGCCGCTGCGCGTCCCGCGCTGGCGCCGGACATCTACGCCGCATCGCTGATCGCGATCAGCGCCGATACCGAAGCGGAACGTGCCTACCTCGACCGCCTGGCGCAGGCCCTGTCACTTCCAACCGAAACGCGCGCCGCCATCCACCAGCAACTCGGCCAGCCCTTGTAGGAGCGCATCTCATGCGCGACCGCAGTCCCGCACCCCGCGGATGCGTGGGGTTCCGCGGTCGCGCATGAGATGCGCTCCTACATGAGGGCGAGCGTTCGCACTTCCGGAGAACTGCCATGCACCAGTGGTACCTGAGTTATGACGGCCAGAGCATCGGCCCCCTGGACCTGGCCGCGGCGATCGCGAAGGTCAGGCAGGATCGCAACGGCCATTGCTGGCGCGCCGGCTTCGCCGAGTGGATCCCGATCGCGAGCTGCGCCGAACTCACGGCCGAGTCGCTGCCGGCCGCGCAGGCACCGCCGCCGACCGCACTGCGCGGCACCGACACGGTGGACTACACGATCCACGGCGAGGACATGCAGTTCATCGAGATCGGGCTCGATCCGGGCGAAAGCGTCGTGGCCGAGGCCGGCGCCATGATGTACAAGGACGCGACCGTGCAGATGGAGACCGTGTTCGGCGACGGCTCGCACGCCGGCCAGGGCGGCAGCTTCGTCGACAAGCTGGTCTCGGCCGGCAAGCGCGTGATCACCGGCGAGACCCTGTTCACCACCGTGTTCAGCAACGCCGGCAGCGGCAAGGCGCGGGCGGCGTTCGCGGCGCCCTACCCCGGCACCATCATCCCGCTCACGCTGGCCAACTTCGGCCAGCGCCTGATCTGCCAGAAGGACAGCTTCCTGTGCGCCGCGCGCGGCGTCTCGCTGGACCTGTACTTCCAGAAGAAGATCATGACCGCGCTGTTCGGCGGCGAGGGCTTCATCATGCAGAAGCTCGAGGGCGACGGGCAGGTGTTCATCCATGCCGGCGGCACGGTAGTCGAGCGCGAACTCGCGGCCGGCGAGGTGCTGCACGTGGACACCGGCTGCGTGGTCGCGTTCACCCAGACGGTGGGCTTCGACATCAAGTCGGTGGGCGGGGTCAAGAGCATCCTGTTCGGCGGCGAGGGGGTGTTCTTCGCCGAGATCCGCGGCCCGGGCCATGTGTGGCTGCAGTCGCTGCCCTTCTCGCGCCTCGCCGGCCGCATGCATGCCGCGGCCTGGCAGCGCGGCGGAAGCCGCGACGAGGGCTCGGTGCTGGGTGGCCTCGGTGGAATCCTCTCGGGCGACCGCCGCTTCTAGCGCGCTGCGGCAGGCCCATCGGCTACGGTCTCGCCATCCGTCGCGCCGGGTCGCGGCTGAAGCCGCTCCTGCAGGGCCAGCGTGCAGCGCTGGGCGCTGGCCCTGCAGGAGCGGCTTCAGCCGCGACCGCGCGCGATCAATCGCCTAGACCGCTTGCGCCGGCACCGACACTTGCGCATCCAGCGGCGGCCGTGGCGGCGGACCATCGATCCGCGCCCGCAGGTGTTCGAGCAAGACCCGCGCATCGGCCTCGGCAAGATACGGGATGCGGAAGCGCGATGCGGCGGCCGCCGCACCCGCGGTATCGATCGAAACGCTGGCCATGCCCGCGCGCCGGTCGAAGGGCGAAGCCGACAGCGACAGGGACTGGCCCTTCTCGATCCGCGCCACCAGCCACTGGCGCGACAGCCAGCCCGAGCGGTACGCGACGACCTCGTCGTCGATGGCATAGGCGCCGAAGCGCGCCTCGCCGCGCGCCTCGAAGGCGCTGTAGACCAGCACCCCCAGCCACGGCAGCAGCAGCATCGGCCCGAAGGCCAGTGTCAGGGCCGCGAATGGCACGCTCCATGCCAGCGCGGCCATGCGCAGCCGGCGCCAGAAGGTTCGCGGATGCAGGGGCCGCCACGCCAGGTCCTCCGGATCCAGGCCCGGCGCGAGTTCGCGCGCAATGCGGCGTACCTCGGCCGGGGTCCCGATCGGGACCAGCCAGCGCAGACGCCCGCCCTCGGCTTCGTTCACCGCGGCCTGGCCGCCCGCGACCTCGCATGACAACCAGCGCCTTCCCATGCGCCGCGCCAGCCAGGATTCCCCGTAGAGCAGGCGCTGGACCTTCTCGCGCCGCGCGCTGGCGGCGTGGCGGGTGATGAGTCCGCCCTCGGTGCGCACGCGCTCGCCATGCCGGCGCAACTGGAAGCCGTGGAAGCTCAGGAACGCCATCGCCACCGACAGCAGCTTGAGCAGCAGCACGAAGAACACCAGCGCGACGGCCAGCGTCGCGACGCGCGCAGCGGTGCCGGCGATCGCGTGCGACCAGCTCTCGAACATCCCGTAGACGCCGCGGAACAGGCCACGCAGGGCGCCGCGTTCGCTGGGCGCCATCTGGTAGTAGAGCGCGAACAGCGCGCCGATCACCACCATGCCGCGATTGGTCACCAGGCCCAGGCGCACGATCTCGCCGCTGCCCAGTTCCAGTAGCGGCGGCTCCTCGGCCACGGTCGCATCCGCGTCGCCGGTACCGCCGTGTCCGCGCAGGATCGCTTCGAGCCGGTCCGCCTCGGGCAGGCGGATCACGCTCATCACCGCCTCGGGCCTGGCGCCGCCGGCCGATTCCAGGCGCAATTCGGTGACGTCGAACAGGCGGTGCAGGAGGTTGCGCTTGCGCACCATGTTCTGGATGCGCGCGAACGGGATATGGCGCTCGGTGCGGTTGAGGATGCCTTCGCGCACCACCAGCTCACCGGCGCCGATGCGGTAGCGGAAGCCGAAGCTGTAGATGAGCGAGTAAAGAGCCAGGGCGCCGGCGCCGACCAGCGCGAACAGCTCCCACCACTCGCCGCGGCCGAAGAACAGCAGGAACACCAGCGGCAGCGCCACCTGGCGCAACTGCGTGAGCAGCACGAACATCCAAGAGAAGGGATGCAGGCGGCCCTCGAACGCGACCGGCGGCGGCGTGGCGCCGGGTTCAGAGGGCGTCGTGGCCATCGCGTCCCAGCAGCAGGTCGCGCAGCGCCAGCGCGTCGGCGTGCGGCAGGCCCTCGACCTGGATCTCGGCCTGCTGCGTGCCCGCGGTATGGACCTTGAGCGTCGCCATACCGTAGTGGCGCGCGAGCGGGCCCTGGGTGACGTCGGTGTGCTGGATGCGCACCCGCGGCACGAAGGTCTCGACCTGCCACCAGACCCCGCGCCGGAGGCGCAGCCCGTCGGGCAGCAGCGCGCAATAGAAGCGCTGCAGCGCGCGGCGGTGGTACTGGATCGACAGGCGCAGGACCAGCGTGCCGACCAGGATCGAGAGCAGCGCCAGCAGCCAGCGGCCCGAGACGAGTCCGGCGATCACGCCCGGCAGGCTGACCACCACCGCGACCACCAGCCACTGCCAGAACCACAGTTCGCCGACGCGCGGATGCAGGCCGAACTCGCGCACGCTGTCGGATTCGACGCCGGGCAGCAGGCCGGCCGCGGGCGCGGCCGTCGCCACGATGGGATCGTTCATGTGGCGGGCAGGTTAGCCGATGCCGGGCGCGCGCTCACCTGCCCTTGGTCACGCGCGGGCGACGCCACGCCTTCAGTCGCCGTCGCGGTAGATGGCAGTGCGGACCTTGCCGTCGGCGTCGATCGTGCCGCGATACATGCCCTCGGTGTTGAACGGCATCGCCACGCGGCCGCTCGCATCCAGCGCGATCACGCCGCCGTCGCCGCCCAGCGCCGGCACGACCTTGAGCACGACCTCCTCGGCGGCTGCCCGCACCGAGTCGCCGCGGTAGGCCATGCGCGCGCAGATGTCATGCGCGACCGCGGCACGGATGTAGAACTCGCCCCAGCCGGTCGCCGAAACCGCGCACTGCGCGCTGGCGTAGGTGCCGGCGCCGATCACGGGCGCATCGCCGATGCGGCCCCAGCGCTTGTTGGTCATGCCGCCGGTGGAAGTCGCCGCGGCCAGTTGCCCCTTGGCGTCGCGCGCCACCGCGCCCACGGTGCCGAAATAGGCCGTGGCCGGCAGCGTCGCCGAGGCCTGCGCCTTCTCGGCGGCCAGCGCCATCTGCAGCTGCTGCCAGCGCTCCTCGGTGCGGAAGTACGCCGGATCGACGAACTCGAATCCGATGCTCTTCGCGAAGGCCTCGGCGCCCTCGCCCGCCATCATCACGTGCGGCGACTTTTCCATCACCGCGCGCGCCAGCAGGACCGGGTTGCGGATGCGATGCAGGCCCGCGACCGCGCCGGCGCGGCGGGTGGCGCCATCCATGATCGAGGCATCCAGTTCGTTGACGCCGTCGTGGTTGAACACCGCACCCTTGCCGGCGTTGAAGTACGGCGAGTCCTCCAGGACCACGATCGCCCGGGTCACCGCGTCGAGGCTGCTCCCGCCCTGCGCAATCACCGCGTGGCCGGCGCGCAGCGCGCGCGTGAGGTCGGCGCGCACGGCGGCCTCGCGTTCGGCGCTCAATTCGGCGCGCGGCATGGTCCCGGCGCCGCCGTG
>JAGOEZ010000059.1 GCA_017997455.1 Lysobacterales bacterium
CTGGAACTGCCCGAATTCGTGGTCCTCGAACCCTTCGTCGAGGGTTCGCTCGCCGCCTTCGTCGAGGAGCGGCGCACCACCTCGGCGGTGGCCGACGTGCTCGGCGCCGAGCAGATCTCGCGCGCCGGCGACTCCGATGCCGCGGGTGCGCTCAAGCGCGTGACCGGGCTGACCCTGGTCGACGGCAAGTACGTCTACGTGCGTGGCCTGGGCGAGCGCTACTCCTCGGTGCTGGTCAACGGCGCCCAGGTGCCTTCGCCCGATCCGACCCGGCGCGTGGTCCCGCTCGACCTGTTCCCGACCGAGATCCTGCAGGGCGTCGTCATCCAGAAGACCTTCTCGCCGGAGATGCCGGGCGAGTTCGGCGGCGGCACCATCCAGTTGCGGACCAAGACCTATCCGGAGGACTTCTTCCTCAAGATCGGCCTCGGCGTCGGCTATCTCGACGGCACCACCTTCGAGGATGGCCTGCGCTACGCCGGCGGCACCTCCGACTGGACCGGCTACGACGACGACACCCGCAAGCTGCCCGAATCGATCCAGGGCGCGATCGCCGAGTTCGGGCAGATCGTGCAGAGCACGCCCTTCAACCCGAACGGATTCACGCCCGAGGAGATCGCGGTCTTCGGCCGCGACCTGTCGACGGTGTGGAGCGTCGACGAGCGCAGCATCGGACCCGACGGCGGCGGCACGGTCACGATCGGCGACTCGGCCGAGTTCTGGGACGGCATCGAGCTCGGCTACCAGGCCTCGGTGCGCTATGCCCATGGCTGGGACACCGGCGAGGAGCTGCGCGGCACCTATGGCGCGATCAGCGACACCGAGATCGCGCAGACCCAGGGCTTCGAGCGACTCCAGACCGAACGCAACGTCGATCTCTCGACCTACCTCGCGGTCGGCGCCGAGCTGTACGAGAACCATCGCATCAACGCCAACCTGATCCTGCTGCGCCAGACCCAGGACGAGGCCCAGATCGACACCGGCTACGACGACTCGCCGGACCAGATCTCGAAGTTCTATACCCTCGAATGGGAGGAGAACCAGCTCAAGACCTGGCAGTTCGGCAGCGAGCACGTGTTCCCGCAGCTGATGGACCTGGGCTTCAACTGGACGTACTCGACCTCGGATGCGCGGCGTTACGCGCCCAACACGCGCAAGTACCGCTACGACCAGGTCGGCGCCGAGCCCGACTCGCCGTTCCGTTACTCCTCGCGCTCGAACAACAACCAGATCGTGTTCGGCGACCTGCGCGACGCCGCCGATTCGCTCGATGCGAACCTGCTCTTTCCGATCAAGGTCGGCGAGAAGTCGACCGTCACCCTCTACGGCGGTGTCAGCCTGCTCGAGCGCGACCGCGACTCCGAGATCCGCCGCTACCAGTATTTCGGCCAGGACACGGTGTCCGACGCGGAGCTTTTCGGACCGCTGGAAGGCATCTTCAGCGACGACAACATCTTCCCCGGCGGCGTCGAGCTGCGCGAGGTCACGCGTAATACCGATACCTACGTCGCCAGCCAGGATCTCGACGGCTACTACCTCAACGTGGACTACAGCTGGCGCGAGCTGCTGCGCTTCACCCTGGGCGCGCGCCAGGAGAAGCTCGACCAGGAAGTGACCACGTTCAACATCGTGAACCCCGAGCAGGTCGTGAGCCAGAGCCTGATCGCGACCGACGACATCCTGCCCAGCGCCTCGATGACCTGGTGGATCGACCAGGAATCGCAGTTGCGCGCGCTCTATTCCGAGACCGTGTCGCGTCCGGACTTCCGCGAGCTGTCGGACGCGCCCTTCACCGACCCGCAGCTCGACGCCGAGTCGATCGGCAACCCGGACCTGGTGCCGGCGGCGCTCAAGAACTACGACCTGCGCTACGAGTACTACTTCTCGCCGACCGAAGTCGCCTCGGTGGCCGCGTTCTACAAGGACCTCACCACGCCGATCGAGCGCACGATCCAACCCAGCACCGGCACGCTGGTGACGTACTACAACGCCAGCGCGGCCGAGATCTACGGTCTCGAGTTCGACTTCTACAAGTCGCTGTCCTTCGTCGAGGACTGGAAGTACTCCAAGCGCGCGATCAAGGACAACTTCCTCGGCAAGCTGCCATGGGACGACGTCTACTTCGGCTTCAACTACGCCTGGATCGATTCGAGCATCGAGCTCAGCCCCGAGCTCGCGTTCCAGACCAACGAGGAACGGCCCCTGCAGGGCCAGTCGCCCTACGTGGTCAACTTCCAGCTCGGCTACCAGCATCCGGAAGGCAAGCAGGAGTGGACCCTGCTCTACAACCGCTTCGGTCGCCGCATCTCGCAGGTTGGCGTCAACGAGGCGCCGGACATCTACGAGGAGCCGGTCGGCCTGCTCGACTTCGTCTATGCGCGGAAATTCTGGGATGACGAGTGGACCTTCAAGTTGCGCCTGCGCAACCTGCTCGACCCCGAGGTCCGGTTCACCCAGGGCAGCGAGGCGACGCGCGAGTACAAGCGCGGGCGCGGCGTGATCCTGACCCTGGAGTGGAAGCCGGATTTCTGAGCGTCACGCGACGGTATTGCAACCGCAAAGTTTCCGTCACGAAGCGCGCCTACCCTTTGCGCTCTCGCTCCAATCCGCAGCGGCGACATCGCACCCGCTCCCCCTCTCCCGTATTCCGAGGAATCCCCATGGCTCGTTCTGGCCTGAAATTCGCGGCACTTGCCGCCGCCGGTCTCTCCTTGTGCGCCCCGCTCGCGCAGGCGCTCAATGTGACAGAGGCCTTCGATGGCTCCTACTTCAACCCGGCCCAGTCCGGTCGCGGCGTGCTCGTCGACGTCATTCCCGGCGCGCTCGGCTCGGTGACCTTCTTCGCCGCCGGTTTCACCTATGACAACGCCGGCAACCCCTTCTGGTACACGATCCAGCCGGTGCTCGCCGAAGGGCAGAGCACGGTGACCGGCACCGAGGTGCGGCGCTTCAACGGCGGCTCCTTCGGCGACACCTTCACGCCGCCCAATCCGGCCACCGGCACGGTGATCGGCACCGCCAACCTTTCGATCAACACCTGCAACAGCATCACGCTGACCATCACGACCAATGCGGCGTCGAACGGGCTGCCCAACGTGACCCAGCAGTTGCAGCCGATCGGCGGGCCGTCCGCCAACTGCCCCTACACCACCGCGTTCACCGCGTGCCCGACCGGCACCACGGCGGTGGCGGGCCAGACCGCGACCTGCGCCTTGACCGGCACCATCACCGGCAACCTGACCCTGCCCAACAACGCCCTGTACGTGATCAACGGCAAGGTCCAGGTCGGCACCCCGCTGTCGGGCGCGGCAACCACGCCAGGCACGCTGACGATCCAGGCCGGCACGGTGCTCAAGGGCGCCGGTAGCGCCACCGCCGACTACCTCGTGGTCAACCCCGGTTCGCGGATCTACGCCGAGGGCAATCCGGACGCGCCGATCATCTTCACCGGCCCGACCGAGACCTCCGGCTCCTGGGCCGGCGTCTTCATCGCCGGCCGCGCGGTCGTCAATACTGCCGGCACGCCGGGCGGCACCGTGCCCTTCGAGGCCGATCCCGCGATCATCTTCGGCGGCAACCTGCCCAACGACAACTCGGGCACGCTGCGCTATGTGCAGATCCGCCATGCCGGGCGCACGATCGCCCCGAACGCCGAGCTCAATTGCCTCACCCTCGGCGGCGTCGGCGCCGGCACCACGCTCGAGTACATCCAGTGCCACAACGGCACCGACGATGCCTTCGAGTGGTTCGGTGGCAACGTGAACGCGAAGTACCTGGTCGCCACCGGCAACGACGACGACAACCTCGACATGGACTTCGGCTTCAGCGGCCGCATCCAGTACGTCTACGTGCGCACCGATTCGCAGGTCGACACCGCCGACGGTCGTTGCGTCGAGTCCGACAACGCGACCTCGACCGGCAACCAGAACGCGCTGCCGCGCACCCAGCCGCGCATCGCCAACCTGACCTGCTCGGGACCGCAGGGCTTCGAGGCCCTGCGCCTGCGCCGCGGCTCGGCCGGCAACTACTACAACAGCGTCTTCACCGGCTATCCGACCTGCCTGCGCTTCAACGACGGCTCGACCTACACCGCGGCCGGCACGCCGGGCGCGCTCAGCGGCACCACCACCATGGCCGGCAGCTTCGTTTCCTGCGCCACCAACTTCAGCGACGGCAGCAGCCCGCCGTTCACGGTCGAGGCCTGGTTCAACAGCCAGGCGCAGAACGTGGCCGGGCCCGCCACCGCGCTGACCGGCCGCTTCGCGACGCCGGGCGGTCCGCTCGACGGTACCGCGGTCGGCGTGCCGGCCGATCCGCTGCAGCTCACGGGCACCCGCGACGCCTTCTTCGACACCGTCTCGTTCAAGGGCGCGTTCGGCCCGGCCGGCGTGGCCCGCGACTGGGCTGCGGGCTGGACCGCGGCCGGCACCCTGCAGTAACCAATCGGCGCGGCGGGTGGCCATGTGCCACCCGCCGTTGCAACAGGACACGCTATCGAAGGACGTCCATCCAGGGATTGGATACCCCTACCCGACGGCGCGAGGGAACGCACCGTCCTCCGTTCGCAGCACGCACAGGGACGAGGTTCGAAGGCCGGCGCCGATGGCGCCGGCTTTTTTTTGCGCGCTAGACCGTCTCGGCCAGCGCGAGGTGGGCGTCGATGACCTCGCGCCCGGTGTAGCTGCCGGCGGGTCGCGCGCCGAAACGCGCGCGCAGCGCGGCGGCGAGCGCGCGCACGCGCGGCGCGTTGAACTCCTTGCCCTTGCCGAACACCGCGTTGCCCAGCGCCGAGCAGAAGCGGTGCAGGTCGAAGAAGTAGCGCTCCTGCCCGTCGGTGAGGAAGCCGAGCACGGGCTTGCCCGAATCGGCCGAGGAAAGCGCGCGGCCGGAGCGCATCTCGCGTTCGGCGGCCAGGCGCGCGGCGCTGGCGGCGAGTTCGGCGAAGCGCTCGCCGACGTTGGCGGTGTCGAGGTCGGAGGCGATCAGGGCCAGTTCGGTGGCGCGCACGAGTTGCGCGTCGGCGCGCCAGCCGGGCAGCGTCGCGTCGAACTGCTCGGGCAGCTTGGGCGCGAGCGGGCCGCCTTCGGTCAGCACCTCGGCGCTGTTGTAGTTCGGTGGGTGCGGGGTGGCGTCGAAGGTGCTGCCGGCGATCATCACTTCGAGCGCGGCGTACAGCTCGCGGTCGGCTTCGGCATCGAAGCCGGCGAGGTCGAGGATGCGATGGGTCTCGGCGATGCTGGCCGCCTCGTTGTCGCCCACGCCGGCGCGGTAGCCGACGCTGTCGCGCTGGCGCAGGTCGTGGCAGGCGGCGAACAGCGACAGCGCCAGCCAGTCACGGCCGGGCAGGGCGGAGACGCCTTCCTGACCGAGCACGCGGCCGATGCGGCGGTCGAGGATCTCGAGGACGTGGTCCTCGTTGTGGTAGTCGTGGAAGTCGCCGCCGAAGCTGCCGTGGCGCACGCCCATGCGGGCCAGCGCGAGCAGGACCGCGCTTTCGGCGCGCTCGAGGTAGCGCTGCGCGCTGCCGCCGTAGACGTCGTGGTACACCGCGCGTCGCCGGTTGAGCAGCACCAGCACGTCGGGCCGGCGCTGGGTCACCAGGGCCCGCGCCGCGGCGACGTCGCCGATGCGGCGCTCGACGTCGTCGGGCGGGAAACTCCTGGCCAGTCCGGTGATCACTCGCGCCCTCGCGGCCAGCGGCCGCCTTCGCTGCGGCCGAGTATAGACAGCGCCGATTCCGCAGGGAAAGCGCGCACCCCCGCAACGATTTGCTCACAATCCGCCGCCGCCATGGTGCCGGCTACAACAGCCCGCGCGCGGCCAGCGACACCGGTTCGCCCTCGCCGACCACGAAGTGGTCGAGCAGGCGCACGTCCACCAGCGCCAGGGCATCGGCCAGGCGCCGGGTGATGGCGATGTCGGCGGCGCTGGGCTCGGCGACGCCGGAAGGGTGGTTGTGGGCCACGATCAGCGCCGCCGCGTTGTGCGCCAAGGCACGGCGCACGATCTCGCGCGGATGCACGCTGGCGCCGTCGATGGTGCCGCGGAACACCTCCTCGGCCGCGATCACCCGGTGGCGACCGTCGAGGTAGACCGCGGCGAACACCTCGCTGGGCAGCGGCCGCAGCCACGCCCGCAGCCACTGGGCCCCGGCCCGCGGGTCGCTCAGTGCCTCGGCGCGGCGCAGCGGCGCCTCCAGCCCGCGCCGGGTCAGCTCCAGCGCCGCCGCCAGCGTGGCGGCGCGCACCGGGCCGACCCCGGGTTCGCGCGCGAGCACGCCCGGCGCGGTCGCCACCAGGTCCGCGAGGCCGCCGAAGCGCGCGATCAGCCGTTGCGCCACGCCCAGCGCATCGACCCCCGCGCTGCCCGTGCGCAGGCAGACCGCCAGAAGCTCGGCGTCGGCCAGCACGGCCGGGCCGGCACGCAGCAGGCGCTCGCGCGGACGATCATGGAGCGGAGCGGGCGGGGTCGGCATGGGTCCAGCATGCCCCGATGGCGTCCGGCCTGTCGTCAGGGGCTGCCGCGCCATCCTGTAAGCTACGCGCCCTGATTCCCGTCAGCGATCGACGATCGTGACCACCCAGAGCGGGCTCCGCGTAGTGCTCGGTGTCACCGGCGGGATCGCGGCCTACAAGGCCGCCGAGCTGGTGCGCCGCCTGCGCGACGACGGCGCCGAGGTACGGGTGGTCATGACCGAGGGCGCGCAGCGCTTCGTGACCCCGCTGACCTTCCAGGCCCTGTCCGGGCACCCCGTGCGCACCTCGCTGTGGGACGACGCGGCCGAGGCCGCCATGGGCCACATCGAGCTGGCGCGCTGGGCCGGACAGGTGCTGATCGCCCCGGCCAGCGCCGATTTCCTCGCGCGTCTCGTCCACGGCGCCGCCAACGACCTGCTCACGACCCTGTGCCTGGCCACCTCGGCGCCGGTCGCGGTGGCGCCGGCGATGAACCAGCAGATGTGGGCCCACGCGGCCACGCAGGACAATGTCGAGCGCCTGCGCGCGCGCGGCGTCGCGATCCTGGGTCCCGCATCCGGTGGCCAGGCCTGCGGCGAGTCCGGGCCCGGGCGCCTGCTGGAAGCCGCCGAACTGGTCGCCGCGCTGGCCGACCTGCGGCGCAAGGGGCCGCTCAGCGGGCGCCGGATCCTGGTCAGCGCCGGGCCCACTTACGAGGATCTCGATCCGGTCCGCTACCTTGCCAACCGCAGCTCCGGCCGCATGGGCTTCGCCGTGGCCGAGGCCGCGCGCGCGTCCGGCGCCGAGGTCACCCTGGTGGCCGGCCCGGTCAACCTGGCCACGCCGGTCGGCGTGCGGCGCATCGACGTGCGCAGCGCGGCGCAGATGCGCGAGGCCGTGCTGGCGCACGCCGATGCCGCCGATGCCTACGTCGCCGCGGCGGCGGTGGCCGACTATCGCCCGGCCGAACTGGCGCCGCACAAGATCAAGAAATCGGCCGCCGCGCGCACGCTGGAACTGGTGCCCACCGCGGACATCCTCGCCGAACTGGGCCAGCGCCCGCGGCATCCGCTGCTGGTCGGCTTCGCCGCCGAGACCGAGGACGTGCTGCGTTATGCGCGCGAGAAGCTGGTGCGCAAGGGCCTCGACCTGGTGGCCGCCAATCGCGTCGGCGTGCAGGGCCAGGGCTTCGAGTCCGAGGACAACGAGCTGACCCTGGTCGACGCGGCCAGCGAACGCGCGCTGGGCCGCGGCAGCAAGCGCGAGCTGGCCCGGGCCCTGGTGGCGGAGATCGCCGCGCGCCTCGCCCAGCGGGACGGCGCATGAACCCGATCGCGCTGCGCGTGCTCGATCCGCGCATGGGGACGGAGTTTCCCCTGCCGGCCTATGCCACCGAAGGCTCGGCCGGGATGGACCTGCGCGCCTGCCTCGATGCGCCGCTGGTGCTCGCCGCCGGGGCCAGCGCGCTGGTTCCGACCGGACTGGCGATCCACATCGATGATCCCGCCTATGCGGCGGTGATCCTGCCGCGCTCCGGGCTCGGCCACAAGCACGGCATCGTGCTCGGCAACCTGGTCGGACTGATCGATTCCGACTACCAGGGGCCGCTGATGGTGTCGTGCTGGAACCGGTCCAGCGAGACCTATACCATCGCGCCAGGGGATCGCATCGCGCAGCTGGTGGTCCTGCCGGTCGCGCGCGCCGGGTTTCGCGTCGTCGACGCGTTCGAGGCCAGCGCGCGTGGCGCCGGCGGCTTCGGCCACACCGGCACGCGCTGAGCCGCCGCCCGCCTCGCTGCCGCGCACCCAGGAAATACGGTGGCGAAGAAGACCGCACTCGAGCTTTCGCAAAGAGGGGCACAGCGACAGGGACTCGATATCGCGCGGGTCGGCGTCAGCGTCGGCATCGGCGCGCTGCTGGCCCTGGCCGTGGGCTGCTTTGCGCAGGCATTTTCGGTCTGGCGCGAGGATGCGGCCAACGTCGAGGTGGATGCGCTGCGCGAGCGCGTGGTGGCCGAACTCGGCGGCTTCATCGCCCAGCGCCAGGCGGGACTGACCAAGGCACTCGAGGATCCGGAGTTGCGCGCCGCGCTGGCCACGCCCGGCGTGGCCGGGTTCCAGCGCGCCACCGTGCGGCTCAAGCAGCTCATGCCCGACGCGGTGCGCATCGAGTTCTACGCACCCGAACTGGACGAGTTGCTGGAAGCCGACCTCGCCACCTTCGGCTATGCGCGCGCGAACATCCTGGCCGAGGCGCGCAGCGGCGGCGACGTCGCGCGCGCGCAGGCGCACAAGGACGAGCACGGCAACTGGTTGCTGGCGCTGGGCCAGGGCGCGCGCGACGCCGACCGCCTGCTGGCCTGGGCCTACGTCACCTTGCCGCCCGGCCCGGTGCTGGAGGTGTTCGGCGGCGAATCGCTGGCCTTCGGCCGCATCGAGTTGCGCCAGGGCGCCATGAGCGGATCGAGCCTGGCCACGCTCGGCGGCCGCGCCACTGCCGACGCCGAGGAACAGCAATTCGCGGTGCCGCACAGCATCTTCACCGTGGTCACGCAGCACGCCAACCTGTTCAAGGTCGGGTCGGTGGTGCCGCCGCTGGACGTGCGCAGCCCGATCGGCCTGGGTATCGCGGGACTCGTGCTGCTGGGCGCCGCGGCGGCCCTGCTCGGCTGGCGCCGCCGCGCGCCGCCGCCGGCCGGCGCCGCCGGGGCACCGGTGGAGAAGCCTGGCGCAGGGCCGGCACAGTCGCTCGCGCAGCGGCTGGCCAAACTGGCCGGGCAGGGCAAGGATGCGGCGGGGTCGGCGCCGGGCACGGACGACGCCGTGATGCCCGTCGCGCTCCCCTCGGCGCCGCCCAAGCCGCCCGCGCCCGCGCCGGTGACGCCATCGCGCGCGGCGAACCCGGTCGCGATCGATCGCAGCATCTTCCGCGCCTACGACATCCGCGGCGTGATCGGCAAGACCCTGACGCCCGAGGTCGCGCGCGCGATCGGCCAGGCGGTCGGCACCCTGGTCAAGGAGCGCGGCCTGCGCGAGGTGGTGGTGGGACGCGACGGCCGCCTCTCCGGCCCCGAACTCGCGGCCGCGCTCATGACCGGCCTGCGCAGCACCGGCTGCGACGTGATCGACATCGGCCAGGTGCCGACGCCGGTGGTCTACTTCGCCACCTACCACCTCAATACCGGCTCCGGCGTCATGGTCACCGGCAGCCACAATCCGCCGGACTACAACGGCTTCAAGATCGTGGTCGGCGGCGAGACCCTGGCCGAGGAGCAGATCCAGGACCTGTACGGGCGCATCGCCGAAGGCCGCCTCGCCAGCGGCCCGCAGGGCGGCCTGCAGGTGATGAGCGTGGGCGGCGACTACATCGAGCGCATCATCGGCGACGTCCAGGTGGAACGCCGCCTCAAGCTGGTGGTCGACGCCGGCAATGGCGTCGCCGGCGCGTTCGCGCCGCAGGTGCTCGAGGGCATCGGCTGCGAGGTGGTGCCGTTGCACTGCGAGGTCGATGGCACCTTTCCCAACCACCACCCCGACCCCAGCGATCCGGCCAACCTGCAGGACCTGATCGTCTCGGTCAAACGCATGCAGGCCGACCTCGGGCTCGCCTTCGACGGCGATGGCGATCGCCTCGGCGTGGTCACCGCCAGCGGCGAGGTGATCTATCCCGACCGCCTGCTGATGCTGTTCGCGACCGACGTGCTGGACCGCAACCCGGGCGCGGCGATCATCTACGACGTCAAGTGCACCGGCCATCTCCAGGACGTGATCCTGCGCCATGGCGGCAGCCCGATCATGTGGAAGACCGGGCACTCCCTGATCAAGGCCAAGATGCGCGAAGAGGACGCCGAACTGGCCGGCGAGATGAGCGGCCACTTCTTCTTCCGCGAGCGCTGGTTCGGCTTCGACGACGGCATCTATGCCGCCGCGCGCCTGTGCGAGATCCTGGGCGCGAGCGACCGCGCGCCGCAGGCTGTGTTCGACGACCTGCCCAAGGGCGTTTCCACGCCGGAGCTCAAGGTCTCGATGGCCGAAGGCGCGCACTACGCGTTCATCGGCCGCTTCAAGGAGAAGGCCTCGTTCCCCGGCGCGCGGGTCTCGACCATCGACGGCATCCGCGCCGATTACCCGGATGGGTGGGGCCTCGTGCGTTGCTCCAACACCACGCCGTCGCTGGTGCTGCGCTTCGACGCCAACGACGCCACCGCGCTGGCGCGGATCCAGGACACCTTCCGCGCGCAGATCCTGGCGGTCGACCCGGCGCTCAAGCTGCCGTTCTAGCGCGGCGCGGCCGGCGCGGCGCCATGTTCCGGCGTGCCGCCGGCATCTGCCGGCAGGCAGGATTCCCCCCGCTACTCGCCCGGCGCCTTCGCGGTCAGTTCCTTGTAGCGCGCGAGCTTGGCCTCGAAGTCTCGATTGACTCCCTCCTTCTCGGCTTCCTTGCGCGCGATGAACGCGTTCTGGTCCTCGATCTGCTTGCGCACGCGGGCGATTCCGGTCGCGACCGCGTCGGGCACGGCGCGGCCGGCACGCTCGGCCTCGGCCGCGCTGGCCAGGAGTTCGGCGAGGCTCCTTTCCTGGCTGTGCACCTGCAGTTCCGTGGTCGCGATCGAGGTGTCGATCACCTGCAGCTCCTGCGCGTGCGCGCGCTCGAGGTCCTCGGCCGAGGCGTAGGACATCACCAGCACCTGGTCGGCCTGCTTCGCCGCGTCGGCCTGGCGTTGCTGCTCGGCCAGGCGTTCCTTCTCGGCCTTCTCGGCGGCGATCTCCTCGGCCGATTTCTGGCGCTCGATCTGCTTGATCGCCAGGCCCTGCTCGTTGAGCTGGGCGCCGCCGCCGGCGCAGTTGGCGGCGTTGTAGGTCTGCGAATAGTAGATCTCGCCCTTGGCGTTCCTGCACTTGTAGATCTTGGCCGCGGCCTCGCCGCTGGCGAGCAGCGCGAGGACCACGACGGCGAAGGGGGCGATGCGGCGGATCATGCGGGTACCTCCAGGGGGCCTGAGTATAGGCTCCGGCCTATGCAGGGAACGTGCCGTAGTCCGCACGATAGGCCACGAGGCTGTCGCGATGCTGAACCAGGTCGTCGCGCGTGCCGATCCAGGCCAGGAGGTCGGCGAGGGTTGCGATCGCCAGCACCGGCAGCCCGAACTCCCGACGCACATCGTCGGCCGCGGACTGCGCGCCGCTGCCGCGCTCCTGGCGGTCGAGGGCGATCAGGACGCCGGCGGGCTCGGCGCCGTGCGCGCGGATCAGGGCCACCGACTCGCGCACCGAGGTGCCGGCGGTGATCACGTCGTCGATGATCAGCACGCGACCGTGCAGGGGCGCGCCGATCAGCACGCCCGCCTCGCCGTGCGTCTTGGCCTCCTTGCGGTTCCACGCCACCGGCACGTCGCGCCCATGGCGTTCGGCCAGCGCGGTGGCGGTGACCACGGCCAGCGCGATGCCCTTGTAGGCGGGGCCGTACAACATGTCGTAGCCCAGGCCCGACGCGACCAGGGTGTCGGCGTAGGCGTGGCCGAGCCCGCGCAGCGCGACGCCGGTATTGAACAGCCCGGCGTTGAAGAAATACGGGCTGGCGCGGCCCGACTTCAGGGTGAACTGGCCGAAGCGCAGGACCTGGCAGCGCAGGGCGAGGTCGAGGAAGTCGCGCTGGTGGGCTTGCATGGGGCGGATGCCGGATTCCTGGCGCCGGGGCACGCCCGGCGCCCGCGATGATAGCCGCTGGCGGCGTGCATCGGCCGCCGCGCCGCGCCGCGCCGCGCGCGCGCGAATTCGGTACGCTAGCCCGCCCGCTTGCCGGCCACCCGATTCCGCTCGATGCGCATCATCACGCTCAACGCCAACGGCATCCGCAGCGCGGCTGGCAAGGGCCTGTTCGACTGGTTCAAGCGCCAGCGCGCCGACGTGCTGTGCCTGCAGGAGACCCGCGCCGAGCGCGAGCAGTTGGTCGACGCGCACTACTTCCCGCGTGGCTGGCACGTGCACTACCACGTCGCGCGCAGCAAGCGTGGCTACAGCGGCGTCGCGATCTACGCGCGGCGCGAGCCCGACGCGGTGTTCGACACCCTGGGCTGGGCGCCCTTCGACGAGGAGGGACGATACCTGGAGCTGCGCTTCGGCCAGCTCAGCGTGGTGTCGCTGTACCTGCCGTCGGGTTCCTCGAGCGAGGAGCGCCAGGCCTTCAAGTACCGGGTGCTGGAATGGCTCACGCCGAAGCTGGCGGAATGGCGCGCCAGCGGCCGCGAGTACGTGCTGTGCGGCGACTGGAACATCGCGCACCGGCCGATCGACCTCAGGAACTGGCGCGCCAACCAGAAGAACTCCGGCTTCCTGCCCGGGGAGCGCGCCTGGCTCGACCACGCCTTCGAGAAGCTGGGTTGGGTGGACGCCTATCGCGCGCTCAAGCCCGAGGCCGCCGAGTACACCTGGTGGTCGAACCGCGGACAGGCGTGGGCCAATGACGTGGGTTGGCGCATCGACTACCACGTGGTCACGCCGGGCCTGCGCGAGGCGCTGCGCAAGACCTCGATCTACCGCGGCCAGCGCTTCTCCGACCACGCGCCGCTGACGGTGGACTACGCGCTTTGACGGCGTCGCGCCCCGCAGGTCCCTGGCGCCGGATTGCGCGCGCATTCGCCACGCCGGCGGCGGGCACGATGTTCGTGTTCGGATTCGGCTGCGGCCTGCCCTTCTTCCTGGTCGGCACCACGCTCTCGATCTGGCTGCGCGACTCGGGTTGGAGCCTGGGCCCGATCGGGCTGGTGAGTTACCTCACATTCTTCTATGTCTTCAAGTTCCTGTGGGCGCCGCTGCTCGACGCGCGCCGACTGCCGCTGTTCGGCCGCCTCGGGCGCCGGCGCGGCTGGCTGCTCGCGGCCCAGTTGCTGGTCGCGGCAGGGCTCGCGGCGATGGCACTGACCGGTCCCGGCGTGCCGGTGCCGGTGTTCCTCGGCCTGGTCGGGCTGACCGCCTTCGCCGGCGCGACCCAGGACACCATGGTCGACGCCTACCGCATCGAGATCGCGCCGATCGAGGCCCAGGGCGCGCTCGCGGCGACCTACACGCTGGGCTACCGCATCGGGCTGCAGCTGGTCGGGGGCGCGCTGGTGCTCTATCTCGCGCAGGCCTTCGACTGGCGCACCGGATACCTGGTGATGGCCGGCTTCGCGCTGCTGCCGGCGCTGGTCACGCTGCTGGTGCGCGAGCCGCCGGCCAGCGCCCGGATCGAGGCCGAGCCGCGATCCGGCCTGGCCTCGGCCTTCCTCAAACCCTTCACGGAGTTCTTCCGCCGCCACGGCATCGTGTTCGCGCTGGCGCTGCTGGCCTTCGTCGGGCTGTACAAGCTCCCCGACCAGATGCTCGGGATCGCCGGACCCTTCTACCTGGACGCCGGCTTCACCAAGGCCGACATCGCCACGGTCTCGAAGCTCTACGGCGTGTGGATGGGCATCGGCGGCGCGTTCCTCGGCGGCGCCGCCGTGGCCCTGTTCGGCGTGCGGATCAACCTGCTGGTCGCGGCGATCGCGGTCGCGGGTTCCAACCTGCTCTTCATCCTCATGGCGCTCAATCCCGGCGAGCTGTGGAGCTTCGTGCTCACGATTTCCGGCGACAACCTCTCGCAGGGCTTCGCCGGCACCGTGCTCACGGCCTTCCTGGCCAGCCTCGCCGACCGCCACTACACCGCGACCCAGTACGCGCTGCTGAGCTCCCTGGCGAACCTGCCCGGCAAGCTGATCGGCGG
>JAGOEZ010000231.1 GCA_017997455.1 Lysobacterales bacterium
ATCTTCGGCACCGGCTACGTCGGCCTGGTCACCGGCACCTGCCTGGCCGAGGTCGGCAACGAGGTGGTCTGCGTCGACATCGATGCCGACAAGGTCGCGCGCCTCGATCGTGGCGAGGTGCCGATCTTCGAACCCGGGCTCGAGGACCTGGTGGCGGCCAATCGCGCCGCCGGGCGCCTGCGCTTCACCACCGACGCGAAGGCAGCGATGGCGCATGGCCAGGTCGTGTTCATCGCGGTGGGCACGCCGCCGGACGAGGATGGCAGCGCCGACCTCTCGCACGTGCTGGGCGTGGCGGCCTCGATCGGGCGCACGCTGGAGCGGCACGTCGTGGTGGTGAACAAGTCGACCGTGCCGGTCGGCACCGCCGACCGGGTGCGCGGCGTGATCGAGGCCGAGCTGGCGGCGCGTGGCGCCGCGATCGAATTCGACGTGGTCTCCAACCCCGAGTTCCTCAAGGAGGGCGACGCGGTCAAGGACTGCATGCGCCCGGACCGCATCGTGATCGGCTCCGGGTCGGCGCGCGCGGTCGAGCTGCTCAAGCAGCTCTACGCGCCCTTCAACCGCAACCACGAGCGCTTCGTGCTGATGGACGTGCGCTCGGCCGAGCTGACCAAGTACGCCGCCAACGCGATGCTGGCGACCAAGATCAGCTTCATGAACGAGATGGCCAACATCGCCGAGCGGGTCGGGGCCGACATCGAGCTGGTGCGCCACGGGATCGGCTCGGACCCGCGCATCGGCTACTCGTTCATCTATCCGGGCGCGGGCTACGGCGGCTCGTGCTTCCCCAAGGACGTGCAGGCGCTGGATCGCACCGCGCGCGCCCACGGCTACACGCCGCGCGTGCTCGAGGCGGTGGAGGAGGTCAACAAGGCGCAGAAGGGTCGCCTGCACGAACTCATCCGCCAGCATTTCGCCGGCAAGCTGGCTGGCCGCACCATTGCGCTGTGGGGCCTGGCCTTCAAGCCCAACACCGACGACATGCGCGAGGCGCCCTCGCGCGTGCTGGCCGAGGCGCTGTGGCGCGACGGCGCCCGGGTCCGCGCCCACGATCCGGAGGCGCACGAGGCGGCCCGCCGCGCCTTCGGCCCGCGCGCCGACCTGGAGCTGTGCGACGACGCCTTCGCCGCGCTCGAGGGCGCCGACGCGCTGGTGATCGTGACCGAGTGGAAGGCATTCTGGAGCCCGGATTTCGCGCGCATCCGCGCGACGCTGCGCACGCCGGTGCTGTTCGACGGCCGCAACATCTACGACCCCAAGGCCGTCGAGGCCGCCGGGATCGCGTATTACGGCATCGGGCGTGGCCGCTCGGTCGTGCGCCCCGAGCTGGCCTGAGGATCGACATGCGCGGCTACGACGCAACCAAGCGGGTCCTCGTCACCGGCGGCGCCGGTTTCCTCGGCTCGCACCTGTGCGACCGGCTGGTCGCGGCCGGCCACGACGTGGTGTGCGCGGACAACCTCTTCACCGGCAGCAAGCGCAACATCGCGCACCTGCTCGGCAACCCGAACTTCGAGTTCGTGCGCCACGACGTCACCTTCCCGCTCTACCTCGAGGTCGACGAGATCTGGAACCTCGCCTGCCCGGCGTCGCCTATCCACTACCAGCACGACCCGGTGCAGACGACCAAGACCAGCGTGCACGGCGCGATCAACATGCTCGGCCTGGCCAAGCGCCTGCGGGCGCGGATCTTCCAGGCCTCGACCAGCGAGGTCTATGGCGACCCGCAGGTGCACCCGCAGCCGGAATCGTATTGGGGCCACGTCAATACCATCGGGCCACGCTCCTGCTACGACGAGGGCAAGCGTTGCGCCGAGACCCTGTTCTTCGACTACCACCGCCAGCACGCGCTCGAGATCAAGGTCGCGCGGATCTTCAACACCTACGGCCCGCGCATGCATCCCAACGACGGCCGCGTGGTCTCGAACTTCATCGTGCAGGCGCTGCGCAACCAGCCGATCACGATCTACGGCGAGGGGCAGCAGACGCGCTCGTTCTGCTATGTCGACGACCTCATCGAGGCCTTCCTGCGCTTCATGGACACGCCCGCCGGCTTCCCGGGACCGCTCAACCTGGGCAACCCCGGCGAGTTCACCATCCGCCAGCTGGCCGAGCAGGTGATCGCGCTGACCGGCTCGCGTTCGAAGCTGGAATTCCGCCCGCTGCCGGCCGACGACCCGACCCAGCGCCAGCCCGACATCCGGCTCGCGCGCGAGAAGCTGGGCTGGGAGCCGGCGGTGCCGCTGCAGGCGGGGCTGCAGCGGACCATCGCCTATTTCGACGCGCTGCTGCGCGAAGCGCCCGCGGGCACCTGAACGGCGGCCAGGTCGCGCGGCGGCGGCGCTCGTCCTCCGGCTCGACTCTGGGTACGCTTCGCTCCCTGCCATCCGTTGCTCCCGGCCGCGCCCGATGAACACCCCCGCCATCGACCTGGAACCGCGCATCGCCGAGCTGGAGGTGAAGCTGGCCTTCCAGGATGACTTGCTGGGTTCGCTCAACCAGACCGTGGCCGACATGTCCGGCGCGGTGCAGGCGATGGGTCGTGACCTCGCCGCCCTGCGCCGTGAACTGGAGGCACAACGCCTGGCGCAGGGGCAGGACCCGGCCCTCGAGCCACCGCCGCCCCACTACTGAGCCATGAGCGACACCCTCAAGGACCAACTCCTGGCGTTGGGTTTCAAGGCACCGCCCAAGGCCGCGCCCGCGCCGCCGCGCGCCGTCGCACGGACGCCTTCCAATGGCGCGTCGCGAGGCGCGTCGCGTGGCGAGCCCCGGGACGAGCCACGCAAGGGCAAGCCGCCGCGCGCGCGCGAACCCGACCTGGCGCAGGCCTGGGCGGCGCGCGCGCGCACCGAGCGCGAGGAGCGCGAGCGCGTCCGGCGCGAAGCCGAGGAACTGGCGCGCGCCAGGCGCGAGCTCAAGCAGAAGCTGCAGGCCGTGCTCGAGGGCAAGGCCGTGAACGACGCCAGCGCCGACGTCGCGCGCCACTTTCCGCATGGCGGCAAGATCCGCCGGGTCTACGTCACGGCCGCGCAACTTCCGCAGCTCAATCGCGGCGAACTCGGCGTGGTGCAGCACATGGGCCGATTCGTGCTGGTCGAGCGCGCCGTCGCGCTGGCGGCGGCGGACGTGGCGCCCGATTGCCTGGTGTTGTTGCCCGACCCCGATGCGGTGGCCGACGATGGCGTTCCTGCCGATCTGGTCTGGTAAGGCACTGCGGCCGGGCGCGCGCCCCGTGCCCACGCGCGCACCGCTTGCGCGCGGGTTGCTGCTGGCCTGCGGCATCCTCGCCGGTGGCGCGGCGCACGCTGCGGCACTGCCGCGCTTCCCGTCCGCGGCGGTGTGGAACCAGGACATCAGCACGGCGCCGCTGCACCCGCAGTCCACCGCCCTGCTGCAGCAACTCGCGGCGCTGGGCGGTTGGGGCAACCAGAACCGCTTCCAGATCGATTTCTCGATCCACGTCGTGCAGGCCGCTGCCGGCGCGCCGACGCTGCCGCTGGCCGCCAATCCGGAAGAGTTCTATGGCGCCGATTGCGAGCCGGTCGGCAGCCTCGTGCCGATCCCCCCGGGCGGCGCGATCGAGGGGTCGACCGACTACAGCTGCGACAACCGCTGCGAGCCCGACGACGAGTGCTACGACTGCCACCTGCTGGTGGCGCAAGGCAATGTCCTGTACGAGCTGTACCGCGCCAACGTCACCGCGGGCGCGGTCGAGGCCACCTGCCTGGCGCGCTGGAACCTGTCCCACGTGTACCCGCCCCAGGGAC
>JAGOEZ010000232.1 GCA_017997455.1 Lysobacterales bacterium
GGTCAACCTCTTCGTGTCGACGCAGCACGCGACCTACACGCTGCTGCTGCGGCGGTCCGACACGCCGGCCGACACGATCGTCATCCGCGACAAGACAGCCCGACTGTCCCGCGCTGAGCCCGGCGGCGCAACGGCTTCCGCCCGCACGCCGCAGCACGTGCGCGCCCTGAAGGGCATGTTGGTGGCCATGGCGGCGGACCGGCCACCCGCGGACATCCGGGTCGACGAGGTGAACCGTCCGATCCAGCTCTGGCAGGAGGCGAAGTTCGCCCTGGTGCGCCTGTACGAGGGACGCGGCCTGGTCGGCGAGCGCTACGTGCTCACCAACGTGTCGACCCAGGACATGGTCCTCGCCGAACAGGAGTTCGATCGCGAGCGCGGCGGCGTGCTGGCCGTCTCGATCGAGAACCACAACCTGCGCCCCGGCGAGAGCACGTCCGTCTACGTCATTCGCCAGGGGAGCTGACCATGGCCAGCTTCGCCGACAACCTTCGCGAGCGCTGGGCGGGCGTTGCCGAGCGCATGTCGCCGCGCGCGCGCCAATGGACGATGGCCGCCCTGATCTCCGGTTGCGGGGTGGGCCTGCTGTGGGCGGTGTTCTCCGCAGGGTCGGGCGACAGCGCTCAGCGCGCCGCGGCCGCTGCGGCCAAGAGCGACGTCCGTCCAACCAACGTCGATCTGATGGCGCCGGGTTCGCAGGTGAAGGACTCCGAGGTCTGGATCGGCAAGGCCGGCAAGGAACTCGAGAGCTACAAGGCCGAACGCGACGAGCAGCGCAGGGTCAACCGCGACCTCAACGACAAGCAGCAGGAACTGCTTCGCCGTCTCGCGGAGATGGAGGAGCGGCTCAAGTCGCGCCCCCTGGATGCGGCACGCGCGGCTTCTGCGCCCGGGATGGCGGCTGGCCCCGCCAATCCGTCCCTTGCCAATCCGCCCGAGTCGACGCTGCCTCGCGCACCGGCCGCCCTGCCGCCCGCACCGCCGCCGCCCGTGGCTTACCAGCGCGGCGCGATGCCGCCTGGCCTGCCCAACAGCGCGTCCCCCAGTGGCATCGACGTCGCGGCGGCGCCGGCGCAGCCTCAGCTCATGCGCGTCACGCTGGCCGCGCCAGTGCGCGCCAGCGACCCCGCCGAGGGCGGCGGCAAGAAGCGCGAGACACTCGACAGCTTCCTGCCCATCAGCTTCACCAAGGGCCAACTTCTCGGCGGCCTGGACGCTCCCACCGGCGGACAGGCCCAGAGCAATCCGCACCCGGTGCTGATCCGGCTGTCGGACAACTCGGTCCTGCCCAACCGCTACAGAGCCGAGTACCGCGAGTGCTTCGTCATCGCCGCGGGCTACGGCGACATCAGCTCGGAGCGCGCCTACCTGCGCACCGAACTCCTGTCCTGCGTTCGTCCCAACGGCGATCCGCTGGAAGTGAAAATCCAGGGCTCGGTCTTCGGCGAAGACGGCAAGGTCGGCATGCGCGGCCGCCTGGTCACCAAACAGGGCCAGATGCTGGCCAACGCGCTGCTCGCCGGCGTGGTCAGCGGGATCGGCCAGGGCTTCTCGCAAGCCAACACGACCTACAGCACCTCGCCGCTGGGGTCGGTCGCGACGGCCTCGGGCGGCGACGCCTACCGCGCCGGCATCGGCTCGGGTGTCGGCAAGGCCCTGGACCGACTGGCGCAGTACTACATCAAGCTGGCCGAACAGACCTTTCCGATCATCGAAGTCGACGCCGGCCGGGAGATCGATGTCGTCCTGACCAAGGGCGTGCGCATCGAGGGCTCCGACGCCAGCACGGCGTCCAACGCCCCCACCTCGCTGCCTGGCCGCACGGACCCCGCCGAGCGCTACCTGAAGGTGACCACCGATGAAGAATGAACGCCTCCTGGCCGGCGCCATCCTGGCGCTGTCTGTGCAGTCCGTCGTGGCCGGCCCGTCGACCGACGAAGCCCGGCTGCTCGCCGCCCTCAAGCGCGCGTACCCGGCGACCACCTTCACGTCGATCGCGGCCAGCGAGGTCCCCGGGATCTACGAGGTGTGGATGGGGCCGAACGTGGCCTTCGTGTCGCCGAAGAACCCTCGGTACTTCATCATGGGCCGTCTGTTCGACGCGAAGACGGCCACCGACATCACCGGACCGAAACTCGCGCGGGCACAGGCCGCCCGCCCGGCCGTCGATACGGCCGACAGCACCGACCGGCCGATCGACATCGCGAAGCTGCCGCTGCAGGACGCCCTGAAGGTCGTGCACGGCAGCGGCGCGCGCACGCTCTACGCCTTCAGCGACCCCTCCTGCTCGTTCTGCCGGCGGCTCGAGCCGGAGCTGGCCAAGCTCCAGGACGTCACGGTCTACACGTTCCTGCTGCCCTTCCAGGGCCGGCAACTGCCGCAGGCGATCCTCTGCTCCACCGATCCAGCGAAGAGCTGGCAAGCGGTGATGCTCAACGCCGACACCAGCGGCCTGAACAGCCAGGCCGACTGCCCGACTGCGCTCGACCGCAACCTCCAACTGGCGCGACAACTCGGCGTCAACGGCACGCCCACGATGTTCTACGCCGATGGCACGCGGACCACCGGCTACGTCCCCGGGACCGAGGTCGAGCGCCGCATCGCCGCGGCGGCTGCCGTCGGCTCACCCGTCGCGACCTCCAAGGCCATCACGCAGGAGAAGGCGCCATGAGCAGGTTCCTCATCGTGGTCGGCGGCGTGATCGTCCTCGCGGCCGTACTGCCGGGCTGCGCGATCACCGGCCTGGACGGCGAGTCCAAGTACGCATGCAAGGCCCCCGAGGGCGTGCGGTGCGACTCGGTGTCCGGCACCTACTACAACGCGCTGCAGAACAACCTGCCGTCGCAGCGCCGCTCCGCTGCGCCTCCCGTGGACACGTCTCCCCAGGGCGCTCCCGCGGGCAGCCCGCCTCGTGCCGCGCCGACGATGCTCAACGCCTCCACGCGCCCGGCCACGGGCGACGAAGGCGCCGCCTACGTGGCCGCGCCGCTGCGCGCCGCACCGCGCGTTCTCCGGCTCTGGATCAAGGCCTGGGAGGACGCCGATCGCGATCTCGTCGGCGAGAGCCTCGTTTACGTCCAGGTCGACAACGGCCGCTGGCTGGTCGACCACGTGCAGCGCCAGCAGCGCGAACCCTTCGTGCCGATCCGCGCGCCGCGGCCGCCGGCAGCCACCAAGTCAGCCGGCGCGGCGGCAGGCCCCAACGGCCCGTCCACCACGCCGACCGAGGACCCGCCCTCGCTCACGCAAGCCCTGCGCGCGCTGCAGAACCGCGCGCCCGCCGCCGACCAATGACCTGAGAGGGCACCTCCATGCTCGAGTCCCTACGCCTCAACCTCTTCGGCGACGCGTCGCCGGCGGGGTCCAGCGACAAGTCCGGTCCTGGCCTGTTCTCGTTCGGGCACAAGGACGAATCGCCCGCTGACCAGTTCGCCAGCTGGCTGCCCTACATCTCCTACCTCGACGAGGAGCAGCTGTTCGTCAACAAGGACGGCATGGGCTTCCTCCTGGAGGTCATGCCGCAGAGCGGCGCCGACGACCGCATGGTCGACGTGCTGGTGTCGCTCTACTCGAACTGCCCGCCCGACACCGGCATCCAGTTCCACCTCTTCGCCTCGCCCCACGTCTGCCCGCCGCTGCGCCGGTACGCCAACCTGCGCATGGAAGACCGCGACCAGATCCAGAAGGCCCAGACGTTCGGCCGGCCGGCGCGCAACGACAACCTCTACCGCAAGCTGGCTCGGCGCCGCTACGCGCACCTGTCCCACGGCG
>JAGOEZ010000233.1 GCA_017997455.1 Lysobacterales bacterium
GCGTTGTGGCCGAACTGGCTCTCGTCGAGCTCGTCGTTGAGCAGCAGGTAGCGGTGGTCGCTGGTGAGGTCGCCCTGGTGCGGATAGCCGCTGCCGGGATAGGTCAGCGAGGCCAGGGTGACGGGCGCGGCCTTGTTGCTCACGTCGACGATCGCGATGCGGTCGGTCGGGCCGTTGGCGTTGAAGCAGATCTCCTTGCCGGCGTGCGCGCTGTCCGGACCCTGGTAGGTCACGCAGCTGGTTTCGTGGGTGTAGCTGCCGGTGGTGACGCATCCGGCGAACACCGGGCTGGCCGGACTGCGGATGTCGACCATGTGCAGCGCGCCGTTCGCGCTCGGCGCCGGGCAGGTGTTGGTGCCCGGGATGTAGGCGTAACCCGTGGCCGGGTTGATGTTGATGGTGTGGCCGCGACCCAGCACGGTCCCGCCCGGCTGGCCCGCATAGTGCGCGTCCTCGGTGAAGCTCACCGGCGGCGCGGCGACATCGCGCAGGCGCGTGAGGTCGAAGACCTGCATGCCGTGCGCGCCGTTGTTGTCCGACACCACGTAGGCGTGGTTGGCATGCACGCGCACGTCGCGCCAGATCGAGCTGCCGGTGTGGGTCGGCAGCTTGCCCAGGTACAGCGGATGGTCGGGCACGCCGAGGTCGAAGAAGGCGACGCCGTTGTTGAGCCCCACCAGCGCGTACTCGGTGCCGTCCTGCGGATCGGTCCAGCCCCACAGGCTGTTGGTGGTGCTGGCGCCGACGCTGGCCACCGGCACGAAGGCCACCAGGTCCACGTTGTGGCAGGGGTAGGTTCCCGCCGCCATCCCGGCCACGCAGGGCGACTCGTGCAGCGGCGCTGCGGGCGGGGGCGCCGCGGGCCGCGCCGCCAGCTGTGCCTGCATCGTGGCGTCGAGCGCGTCCTGTGCCGGTAGCGGCGCGGTGGCCAGCAGCAGCGAGGCAAGGGCGAGACCACGAACGACCGTGGCCCGGAAGCGGATGGGCAGCATGCGCGACGCTCGCAGGGAATCCCGGGCCCGGATGTTAGCCGGAACCCGGCGCGGGCGCGGCGGCGCGGCGGTGGCTCAGGTTCCGGCCGGACGCTGCGCGGCGCGCGGCGCGCCGACGCCGTGGATGCCCTGCTTGTATTGCTCGAACTCCTCGCGCTCGATGCGCCGCGCCGGCACCCCGCCCCAGATCTCGCCCGCGCCCACGCGCGAGCCCGGCAGCAGCACCGAGTGCGGCAGCACGGTGGCGCCCTCGCCCACCTGCACGTCGCCCATCAGCGTGGCTTCCTGGCCGATGGTGGCGCGCGCCCCGACCACCGTCGGCGCGATGACCAGGTGGCCGCCGCCGCCGTAGTGCGCGAACAGGTGCACGCTGCCGCCGATCACCACGTCGTCGCCGAGCGTGATCAGGCGCGGGTCGGAGATGAACTCGGTGTTGATGAACACGCGCTCGCCCAGGCGCATGCCCATCGCGCGCAGGAACCAGCGCCCGAACGGGGTCAGCGTGATGTAGGGCAGGAAGGTGTAGCGCACCAGGTAGAACAAACCGTTGTGCAGGAACCAGGGCACCGAGGCGATCGAGAAGTAGCCGCCCTCGAAGGCCTTGATCCGGGTCGGCAGCACGAAGTTCAGGATCGGCACCACCACCAGCAGGCTGAAGCCGGCGACGAAGAACGCCAGCCCGACGCCGATGCCGAGCAAGGGCCACTTCTGCCAGGCCACGAAGCCGGCGCTCCAGGTCCACCACGCGTCGATGAAGGCCAGCGCGGGCGCCAGCGCGAGGCCGGCCACGACCGCGACCAGCGCGTACATGACCAGCACCGCGACCAGGTGCGAGAAGGCGCCGAAGCGGCGGATGAAACGGTCCAGGGCGCCGGCCGGCGGCGGGTTGTACGCGGCGCCGTACCGCGGCGCGGCCGCGGCTGGCGATGCCTCGGGCTGGTCGTTCGGCATGGCCGATCCTAACGTAGATCGCCGCGCGCCAGCGCCGGCCTGCTAGCCGGGGTCGGCCTCGCGCGCCGGCGGCGCCAGCAGCGAGGCGATCACCGACAGCGCCACGATCGCGACGATCACGCCCAGCGAGACGGCGGTGGGAATGTGCACGATGCCGTCCAGCAGCATCTTGGTGCCGATGAAGATCATCACGAAGGCGAGCCCGGTGCCGAGCAGGCGGAAGCGGTCCGCCAGTCCGGCGAGGAGGAAATACACGGCGCGCAGTCCCATGATCGCGAACAGGTTGCTGGTCACCACCACGAAGGGATCCTGGGTCACGACCAGGATCGCCGGGATCGAGTCCACGGCGAAGATCACGTCGGTGACGCCGATCATCACCACCGCCAGCAGCAGCGGGGTGGCCGCGCGCATGCCGTTGTGGATGGTGAACAGGCGCTCGCCGTCGAAGTGGGTCACGAAGGGGATGCGCCAATGCAACAGGCCGAGGATCGGGTTGCGGCTGAAGTCGTGCTCGCGCGTGCCGCGCATCAGCGAACGCGCGCCGACCAGGACCAGGAAGATGCCGAACACGAAGAGCAGGCCGTGGAAGCGCTGGATCAGCATCGCGCCGGCCAGGATCATGACCGTGCGCAGCACGATCGCGCCGATGATGCCGATCACGAGCACGCGCTTGCGCAGCTCCTCGGGCACGCCGAACAGGGCGAACACGCTCATGAACACGAAGATATTGTCGACCGCCAGCGCCTTCTCGATCAGGTAGGCGGTGAGGAATTCGAGGGCGACGCGGTCGGCGCTGGCGGCATCGCCGCTGCCGCGCAGCCAGCCCCACAGCAGGGCGCAGAACACCAGCGCCAGCACCACCCAGCCGATGGTCCAGCGCAGCGCCTCGCCCGCGCCCACGACGTGGCCGCCCTCGCGGCGCAGGTCGCGCAGGTCGAGCGCGAGCGCGGCGACCATGAACACGGCGAATCCGGCCCACATCCACCAGGTGGCAACCATGCGCCCCTTCCCGCAGCCCCTTGCCCGGGGCAGCCTACGCGCATTGCCGGCGGCACGGCCTGACGCCGGTCAAGTCCCTGGGTCGCGAAGGCCGCTGGGCCCGGGCGCAGCGCCTGGCCCGCGCTGCGCTTGCGCGCCCCCACCACTGCGGATACAAGTCAGTCAGTCCAGGGGGTGGGGCAACCATGATTCGCATGCATCTCAATCGCAGCTGCCAGGTTGCGACCGCCCTGCTGCTGGCCGCCGGCATCGCCGGTTGCGCGCACCAGCGTCCGATGGATTCCGCCGTGGCGGCGTCCGCCGCCAGCGCCGGGGAGCCGCGCCCCGGGCTGATCGCCGACATGGGCGATTTCTGGCTGCAGCGCGCGACCTATCCCACCGGGCACTTCAGCCCGCACTGGCAGTTCGAGGCGGCGCAGCAGGCGAAGCTCGTCGCGAGCGGCCTGCCCGACGGCACGGCCACCACGGCCCTGCGCGCGCCGGGCGCGCTGGCCCCCGAGGTCTTCACGCCGCTGGGACCGCGCCCGCTGGGCAGCGGCGGCGGCGTCGCCGGCCGCATCAACGTGGTGGTGAGCCATCCCACCAACGGTGCGATCGCCTGGGCCGGCTCCGACGGCGGCGGCATCTGGAAGACCAGCAACTGCTGCGATGCCAACACGACCTGGAGCATCAAGACCGATATCGCCGAGATCCAGAACAGCGCGATCGGCGACCTCGTGCTCGACCCCGGCGACCCGGACACGCTCTATGCCGCCACCGGCGACCTGCGCTTCGGCTCGTTCTCGTTCGGTAGCAACGGCGTGCTCAAGAGCAGCGA
>JAGOEZ010000060.1 GCA_017997455.1 Lysobacterales bacterium
GCTGGCTGCGCACGCCGTACTGGTCCTGGCGCTCCTTGTCGATCCCGTAGCGCTTGGCCACGTTCTCCGCGGTCTGGAGCATGTTCCAGTAGATCTCGGGCTTGTGCTGCACCAGCCAGGGATCGGCCAGCATGGTCTGGTTCATCACCCCCTGCACGCAGGAGATGCTCTCGACGCCGCCGGCGACGTAGATATCACCTTCGCCGGCGATCACCCGCTGCGCCGCCATCGCGATGGTCTGCAGGCCGCTGGAACAGAAGCGGTTGACGGTGACGCCCGGCACCGTGACCGGGCAGCCGGCGCGCAGCGCGACCTGGCGCGCGATGTTGACCCCGGTGGCGCCCTCGGGGTTGGCGCAGCCCATCAGCACGTCCTCGACTTCGGCGGGGTCGACGCCGGCGCGCGCGATCGCATGCTGCACGCTGTGGCCGCCGAGCGTGGCGCCATGGGTCATGTTGAAGGCGCCCTTCCAGCTCTTGGCGAGCGCGGTGCGGGCGGTGGAGACGATGACGGCGTCGGTCATGGCAGTTCCTGGGATTCGTTCGGTTTCGTCGCGAGGCCGCGGCCTCAGCCGGTGAAGGACCCGCCCTCGGCGGCAAGTTTCGCCAGCAGCGGCGCCGGCTTCCAGGCACCCGCCTGGCGACCGGCGGTGTCGGCGGCATCGTAGCGGCGCATCGCGCGCACCACGTTGTACAGGCCGACCTCATCGGCGTAGCGCATCGGCCCGCCGCGGAACAGCGGGAAGCCGTAGCCGGTGAGGTACACCATGTCGATGTCGCTGGCCTTGCTGGCGATACCCTCGGCGAGGATGTACGCCGCCTCGTTGACCAGCGAGTAGACCAGGCGCTCGACGATCTCGGTGTCGTCGATCGCGCGACGCTCGATGCCGAGATCCTTCGAGTGCTGCACCATCAGCGCATCGACCTCGGCATTCGGATAGGCCTTGCGGTCGCCGGGCTTGTAGTCGTACCAGCCCGCGCCGGTCTTCTGGCCGTAGCGGCCCAGCTCGCAGATGAGGTCGGCGGTGCGCGAATAGCTCAGTTCCGGCTTCTCGACGTAGCGGCGCTTGCGGATCGCCCAGCCGATGTCGTTGCCGGCCAGGTCGCCCATGCGGAACGGACCCATCGCGAAGCCGAAGCGCTCCATCGCGGCGTCGACCTGCGCCGGCAGCGCGCCTTCCTCGAGCAGGAAGCCGGCCTGGCGGCTGTACTGCTCGATCATGCGGTTGCCGATGAATCCATCGCACACGCCGGATACCACCGCGGTCTTCTTGATCCGCTTGGCCACGCCCATGATGGTGGCGAGCACGTCCTTGGCCGTGGCCTTGCCGCGCACCACTTCGAGCAGCTTCATGATGTTGGCGGGGCTGAAGAAGTGCGTGCCGATCACGTCCTGCGGGCGCTTCGTGAACCCGGCGATGCGGTCGACGTCGAGCGTCGAGGTGTTCGAGGCCAGGATCGCCCCCGCTTTCGCCACCGCGTCGAGCTGGCGGAACACGGCCTCCTTGACCCCGATCTCCTCGTACACCGCCTCGATCACGAGGTCGGCATCTGCGAGGTCGGCGTAGGCCAGCGTTGGCGTGAGCAGGCCCATGCGCTGTTCGAGCTTCTCGGCGGAGAGGCTGCCCTTGCGCACGGCGCCCTCGTAGTTCTTGCGGATGGTTGCAACGCCGCGCTCCAGCGCCTCGGCCTTGGTCTCGAGGATCGTGACCGGGATCCCGGCATTGAGGAAGTTCATGCTGATGCCGCCGCCCATGGTGCCGGCGCCGATCACGCCGACCTTGCGGATCTCGCGCAACGGCGTGCCCTCGGGCACGTCGGGGATCCTGGCCGCGGCGCGCTCGGCGAAGAAGGCGTGGCGCAGGGCACGCGATTCCGGGGTCAGCATCAGGGCCAGGAAGCCCTCGCGCTCGACCGCCATGCCCTCGTCGAAGCGTTTGGTGGTCGCGGCTTCGATCGCGTCGATGCAGCGCAGCGGCGCCGGGTAGTTCTTCGACAGCGCGCCGACCGCGGTGCGCGCGAAGGCGATGAAGGCGGCGGCGTTGTCGTGGCGGACCTTGAGGTCGCGTACGCGCGGGTGCGCGCCGCCGGCCGCGGCGCGTTCCCGCGCGAAGGCCATCGCGCCGGCAAGGAGATCGCCCTCGATGATGCGATCGAACAGCTTCTGGCCCGGCACCTGGGCCAGCAGTTCGCTGTTCACCGGGTTGCCGGACACGATCATGTTGAGCGCGGGTTCGAGCCCCAGCGCGCGCGGCAAGCGCTGGGTGCCGCCAGCCCCGGGCAGGATGCCGATCTTGACCTCAGGCAGCGCGACCTGGGTGCCGGGTGCGGCCACCCGGTAGTTCGCGCCCAGCGCCAACTCGAGGCCGCCGCCCATGCAGACGCCATGGATCGCCACCACGGTGGGCTTCGCGCTCTGCTCGAGCATCGCGATCAGCGTGTGCAGGTTCGGTTCCTGCAGCGCGCGCGGCGTACCGAACTCCTTGATGTCGGCGCCGCCCGAGAAGGACTTGCCGGCGCCGTTGACCACCAGCGCCACCACGGCCGGATCGGCCAGCGCGCGGTCGAATCCCGCCGCCATCGCCACCCGCGTGTCGTAGCCCATGCCGTTGACCGGCGGGTTGTCGAGGGTGACGACGGCGACGCCGTCGCGCACCGAATACTGAGCAGTCATCGCGTTCTCCGATCCGTGACCAACTTGGGCGCAGAGTCAAGCATGTTCCGTGGTCCCATTGAAACGGCTTCAGCGGCGACCAGGCCTATCGCGCGCAGAGCGCGCTCCTACAAAGCCGGAGTTGTAGGAGCGCGCTCTGCGCGCGATATGCCCCGGTCGCGGCTGAAGCCGCTCCTACAGGCCAAGCACCCGCAGGTCCCGCCTGCATCATCGCACCACCGCGCCGCCGGCCTTGCGGGCCCTGCGCGCCACCTTGCCGGACAGCAGCAATTCGATCGCCAGCGCGGCATCGCCCACGTCCACGCGCTGGCCGCTGATCACGTCGGCGTAGACGAAGGACTCGCCGATGCGCACGATCAGGTAGGCGAGGGTGTCGACGTTGAGCGGCAGCTTGAGCGCGCCGCGGGCGGCCTCGAACTTCAGCAATTCGCGCACCTTCTCGATCGCGCGCGCCTGCACCGGACCGGCCTTCGAGGTGAGCAGGCGCAGGCCGTACTCGGGGTCCTGCTGGATGAAGCGCCGCAGCGGCGCGAACTCGAGCATGGTGCGGATCGAACTCTCGCAGATCCCGGCCACGCGGCGCGCGCCGCGCGAGCGCACCGCCAGCGCGGCCCGCTCCATCAGGGGCGCATACAGCGACCACACCACCTCGCCGAGCAGGAGTTCGCGGCTGCCGACCCAGCGGAAGGCGGTGGCGCGCCCGATCCCGAGCTGCGCCGCCAGCGCGCCGACCTCGACCCGCTCGCCGGCCAGCCACTGGCGCCGGGCGAGCTGGAACAGCTGCACCGGCGTGACCCGGCGCGCCGGACGCTGGCGCAGGTCCTGGCTCAGGCGGGTGCGGGGCTGGGCCAGGGGCTGGGCGGCACGCATGGCCGCAGTCTAGTCGTTTCCGCAACTTGACGCTAGGTGAGTCGTATGGACAAAATGACTCATCATCGTGCGAGGCCGTGCCATGTCCGCAAGCCCCCTGATCGACCGCCGCCACCTCGACTTCATGCTCTACGAGATGTTCGGGATCGAGTCGCTGCGCAGCTACCCGCGCTACGCCGAGCACAGCCGCGAGACCTTCGACGCCGCGATCGAGCTGGCGCACAAGGTCGCGCTGGAGAAGTTCCTGCCGCACAACCGCAAGTCGGACCTCAACGAGCCGCGCATGGTCGACGGCAAGGTGGTGCTGATCCCGGAGATCGAGGAGGGGCTCAAGGCCTTCAACGAGGCCGGCTTCATGGCGGTGCTGGCCGACTACGGGCAGGGCGGCATGCAGTTGCCCTTCGTGGTGGCCTCGGTCTGCGACTCGCTGTTCTCCTCGGCCAACGCCGGCACCATCGCCTATCCCGCGCTGGCGCGCGCCGCGGCCAACCTGCTCGCGGTGTACGGCACCGAGGAGCAGAAGCGCCTCTACATGCAGCCGATCATCGACGGCCGCTACTACGGCACGATGTGCCTGTCGGAGCCGCAGGCGGGGTCGTCGCTGTCCGACATCCGCACCAGCGCCGAGCCCGCGGCCGACGGCAGCTACCGGATCAGCGGCGCCAAGATGTGGATCTCCGCCGGCGACCACGAGATCGGCGAGAACATCGTGCACCTGGTGCTGGCGCGGATCGTCGGCGCCCCCGCGGGCGTGCGTGGCATCAGCCTGTTCCTGGTCCCACGCTGGCGCGTCAATGCCGACGGCAGCCGCGGCGCGCGCAACGACGTGCGCCTGGCCGGCCTCAACCACAAGATGGGGCAGCGCGGCAGCGTCAACACCTTCCTCAAGTTCGGCGAGGCCGGCGACTGCGTCGGCTACCTGGTCGGCCAGCCGCACCAGGGACTGGCCTGCATGTTCCACATGATGAACGAGGAGCGCATCGGGGTCGGCATGGGCGCGGTGCAGCAGGGCTGCGCGGGATACCTGTACTCGCTCCAGTACGCGCGCGAGCGCCGCCAGGGCCGCCACCCGGACCAGAAGGATCCCGACAGCCCGCCGCTGCCGATCATCGAGCACGCGGACGTGCGCCGCATGCTGCTGCAGCAGAAGTGCTATGTCGAAGGCGCGCAGGTCCTGGGCTTCCACGCCGCCGTCCTCATCGACCGCGCGCAGGACCCCGACGAGGTCGTACGGCGCGACAGCGGCCTCCTGCTCGAGATCCTGACCCCGATCATCAAGGCCTGGGGTTCGGACTACTCGCTCAAGGCCAACGAACTCGCGATGCAGATCCTCGGCGGCTACGGCTACACCCGCGAGTATCCGGTCGAGCAGAACTACCGCGACAACCGCATCAACCCGATCCACGAGGGCACCAACGGCATCCAGGCGCTGGACCTGCTCGGCCGCAAGGCGATGATGCACGACGGTGCCGCGCTCAAGCTGCTGCTGCGCGAGATCGGCGCGACCTGCACCGAGGCAGCGGCGATGGCGACGCTGGCGCCGCTGGCGCAGCAACTGTCCCAGGGCATGGCGCTCGCCGCCGCGACCACGCGCGCCGTGGGCCAGCGCATGGCTGCCGGCGAGGTGCGCCTCGCCCTGGCCAATGCCAGCCACTACATGACCCTGCTGGGCCACCTCGTGATCGGCTGGACCTGGCTGTGGCAGGCGCTGGTTGCGGAGCGCGCGCTGCCGGCCGCCAGCGGCGCCGACGCCGATTTCTACCGCGGCAAGCTCCAGGCCTGCCGCTACTACTTCGCCACCGAACTGCCGCTGGTCGAGCATGTGGCGCGCCTCGTGCAAGCGGCCGAGCCCAGCGCGTACGCGATGCAGCCGGAGTGGTTCTAGTCCGACGGTTGCAACGCCGGCGCCACTGACCCCCACTGCGCCACGCAGTCGGGGCGATTCGCGTCGACCCGTTGCATCGGGGAGCGCAGGCGCAAGGCGACGCCACGCCAGGCCCCGATGTCGTCATTCCCGCGCCAGCGGGAATCCATCGACCGGGAACGAGCGCATCCCCGCAGGCGATCGGACGGACCACGCGTGACGTCATCCCGGCGCATGCCGGGATCCGGTCTAAGTGCGCTCTTGCGGCGTCGTGCACCTCGATGCGCCGCGCTACTGGATCCCGGCGTGCGCCGGGATGACGCCGTGGTGACGAGAGCGAATCCCGTCGAGACGCGGTGGGGCCCCTGCCGCAGTTGTTGCTTGCCCGGCCATGGCGTCAGTGACGCCGACTGCGCTCGCGTGGGGGCGCGAGCGACGGGATGGCAAGTTTCGTTTTCGCTCAAAACGCTGTGTTAGGTTCGGTCCGCTTCACGGATTTCTCACACGTAAATCATGGATTTCAGGGAGTTTTTCCACACATCCCGGAGCACCCGACGCGGCGGAGATCCCGTTGCCCGGGGGCCCGGTTCCAGCCCCGATGCGTGTACCGGAAGCAGGCGGCCGAACTGGACCAGACCTGCCGGGATGCCGCGATTCGGACCTTGATCAAACACCACCCCTAGGGAGGGAGGCGAAATGGTCGTGCGCAAGGCAGGACGGAAGATGTTGACGGTGGCGATCCTCACGGCGCTGGCATCGGTACCGATGCAGGCAGCGATGGCGCAGGACGCCGCGACGCAGGCCGACGAGACCACGGCGGAAGGCGATGAGACGACGCTCTCGTCGATCGTCGTCACCGCGCAGAAGCGCGAGGAGCAACTGCAGAACGTCCCGATCTCGATCATCGTGGCCTCGGCGCAACTGCTGCAGGACACCGGTTCGCGCGACATCAAGGAACTGCAGCTGGTGGTGCCCGGCCTGACCGTCACCTCCACGTCCAACGAGGCGCTGACCACGGCCCGCATCCGCGGCATCGGCACGGTGGGCGACAACACCGGCCTCGAGTCCTCGGTCGGCATCGTCATCGACGGCGTCTACCGGCCGCGCAACGGCGTCGGCTTCGGCGACCTCGGCGAGCTCGAGCGGATCGAGGTGCTCAAGGGCCCGCAGGGCACGGTGTTCGGCAAGAACACCACCGCCGGCGTCATCAACGTGGTCACCGTGCGGCCCAGCATGGCGACCGAGTTCGGCGGCGAGCTCACCGTGGGCAACTACGGCCAGTTCGGCGCCAGCGCGATGCTGAACCTGTCGAACGAGGAGAGCGCGGCGTTCCGGCTCTATGCCGTCGGCCGCGAGCGTGACGGCTTCCTCGACGTGGAGAACGGCAACGGCCCGCGCACCAGCGACGAGGACGTGACCCAGGACTTCTATTCCTTCCGCGCGCAGATGCTGTTCGAGCCCACCGAGTCGGTCGACATCAACTTCGCCGCCGACTTCACCGAGCGCAACGAGGAGTGCTGCGCCGGCGTCACCCTGATCCGCGGCCCCACCGCCGCGATCGTCGACGCGCTCGCGCCCGACTCCGGCGTGGTGGCGGTCGCCGACCCGTTCGACCGGGTCGCCTACAGCAACCGCGGCACGGAGTCGGAGATCGACGACTCGGGCCTTTCGGCCGAGCTCAACTGGATCACGCCGTGGTTGAACGAGGCCACGCTGACCTCGATCACCGCCTATCGCGACTGGCAGACCATCAACGGCGCCGACCTCGACTACAGCACGGCCGACATCTGGTATCGCGACTTCGGCCCCGACCAGGCCTCCGACGGCTTCCGCACCTGGACCCAGGAGTTCCGCTTCACCGGGTCGACCGAGCGCTTCGACTGGATGGGCGGCCTGTTCTATGCGAACGAGGATCTCGCGCGCAACGGCCAGACCTTGCTCGGCTCGGCCTACGAACCGTACCTGTCGACCGCGCTGCTCGGCCGCGTCGCGGGGGGGTTCCCGCCCGGCACGGTGAACACGGCCAATGCCGCGACCTTCTTCTCGCAGGCGACGGGGCTGCCCTATGGAACCAGCTTCGTGGGCGACGCCTCCGACGATCGCTACGACCAGAACTCGAAGTCGCTGGCGTTCTTCACCAACAACACCTGGCACGCCACCGATGCGCTCGACCTGACGCTGGGCCTGCGCTACACCAGCGAGGAGAAGGAAGTCGATTCGCGCTTCCGCAATCCCAACGGCGCGCTCGGCTGTGCGGCCGCGCTTGCCAACCCGGCCCGGGTCGGCGGCGCGCTGGCCGCGCGCGGCGTGCCGGTGGGCGCGCTGGGTGCGACCGTGCCGACCGTGATCGGCTTCATGTGCCTGCCGTGGGCCAATCCGCTGTTCGCCAACCGCAACACCCACCAGGAACTCGACGAGGACGAGTGGTCGGGCACGCTCAAGGCCGCCTACCGCTGGAACGACACCGTCATGACCTACCTTTCGGGCGCGCGCGGCTACAAGGCGGGCGGGTTCAACCTCGATCGCGTGCAGTCGTCGAACGGCACGACCTCGGGCGCCGCGGGCATCGTGCCGGTGACCGACACCTCGTTCCCGGGCGAGTTCGTCGACAGCTATGAACTGGGCGCCAAGACCACCTGGCTCGACGGCAACCTGCTGCTCAACGGCGCGCTGTTCTGGCAGGACTACGAGGACTTCCAGCTCAACAGCTTCCTCGGCACCACCTTCGTGGTGCGCTCGGTGCCCGAGGTGACGTCGAGGGGCGTGGATGTGGACCTGCAATGGCAGACCGGCCTGGAGGGACTGCTGGTGCAGGGCGGCCTGACCTACGCCGACACCGAGTACGGTGACGACGCCTTGCCGGATGCCGACCTGTTCCTGCTGCCCGGCAGCCGCCTGAGCTTCGCGCCGCTGTGGTCGGGGTCCGCCGCGGCCACGTACGAGGTCGACGTCTTCGACAGCCTGGTCGCGCGCTTCAACATCGCGGCCAAGTACGCCTCCGAGTACAACACCGGCTCCGACCTGGATCCGCAGAAGCTGCAGGACGCCTACACCGTGGTCAACGCGCGCATCGGCCTCGGGTCGCGCGACCGCAGCTGGATGCTGGAACTGTGGGCGCAGAACCTGACCGACGAGGAGTACATCCAGGTCGGCTTCGATGCCCCGCTGCAGACCGGTTCCTGGAACGCCTTCCTGGCGGCGCCGCGCACCTACGGCCTGACCCTGCGCGCGTTCTTCTGAGCCCCGCGCGCCGGCCCGCCGCCTTCGGGCGCGCGGGCCGGTGCCACCGCCAGCATGGTCAAGATCCTTGCTGCAGGAGATTCCATGCCCGGAACCAACCCCAAGCGCCAGTAGGAGCGCATCTCATGCGCGACCGAAGCCTCGCCGCACTCGGCGTCTTCGCCTATCGCCCCGACCATCAGGCATCACCGCCCCGCCAGCCCCAACTGTCCGCGACTACCGGCATCAGGCCGCCGGCTCAGACAGTGAAGCAAACTCGCCGTCAACCTGATCCCGGCATTCGCGGACCCGCTCCGATCCATCGCACCGCGCTTCGCGGTTGCCCTGTAGGAGCGCGCTCTGCGCGCGATGGGCGCTGGTCGCGGCCGTCGCCGTCGACGTAGCGACAATCCCCTAGAAGCGGCCGCCGGTGATCGCGTGGACCTGGTCGCGGAGCGCGACCAGGCGCGGGCCGAGGTCCTGCAGCAGCCGTTCGCGGGTCACCACCTCGAGCGGGCCGCTGCAGTTGAAGGCCAGGATTCGCTCGCCGTCGGCCGAGACCATCGGCACGCCGACCGCGAAGAACTTCGGGTTCCAGTCGCCCAGCGACAGGCAGAAGCCCAGTTGCTGGTACTCCTGCCGCGCGCGCAGGATGCTGTCGCGCACGCGCGGCCACGACGCCGGCTGGCAGTCCTTGCGCAGTTCGGCCAGTTCGCGCTCGAACAGTTCGGCCGGTCGCGCCGCGAGGTCGGCGCGCCCCAGCGCCGTGGTGCTGTGCGGCACCCGCAGGCCGGCCTCGCGCAGCTGGCATTGCACCGCGGCCGCGTGGCAGGTGGCGAGCAGCACCATGCGCATGCCGTCGGGCGCCGCGAGCATCACCGAGGCGCCGCTGTGCTCGGCCAGATCCTGCATCAGGGGGCGTGCGATCGCGACCACCGGATTGCACTGCAGGTAGGCGTGCCCGAGCGAGAGCACCGCGGTGCCGAGCGCGTACTTTTCCTGCGCGCGCGAGTAGCTGAGATACCCGAGCGTCGACAGGGTGAAGGTCAGGCGCGACACCGTCGGCTTGGGCAGGCCGGTGCGGCGCGCGATCTCGAGGTTGCCCAGGTACTGCTCGCCGTGGTCGAAGCAGCGCAGGATGGAGAAGCCGCGCGCGACCGCCGAAACGAACTGCGGATGGTCCTCGTCCGAAGTGAAATTGAAGGGGCCGATCTGTCGCTTGGGATTGCCCATGGGACGTGCTGGCGGCGCTCGCGGGTGGCTGGCCTTGCGCGGGACGGGCGTCCGCTCAGGCGGCGACGCGGGCCGGGCATTCGCCCATGCAGCCGTCGCGCCGGCGCCGGCGGCCGGGCGGCGCTGCGCGCGAAACCAGGCAGGGCGGGTGCGGCGCGACCGACCTCACTGGGCGCACTCGCCCGGCACGTGTTCCTCCGGCAGGTCGCGATTGCGGCACTGCCATTCCATGAGGCCGCCGTCGCCGGCGGTCGGAACCAGCGCCAGGCTGCCGCCCGCGATCTCGGCGGGGGACGAGAAGGTGATCACGACCTCGCCGTTCTCGATCGTGATCGAGGCGTTGGAGTCGCTGAACTCGGACGGCAGTCCGGCATCGGCCACCTGCTCGAGCGATGCCGGCAGGTTGCCCTCGTGGGTCTGCGCGTACTGCTCCACCACCATCTTCGCCGGCTCGGCCGAGTAGAGCGTCATCTGCGCGACCTGCTGCGGCTCGAGGCCGCCCATCGCGGAGTCGCCACCCATGCTGGCGCCGCCGAAGCCGCTGAGCGCCGACAGCGCGCCGAGGCCGAGGAAGAGCGCGGCGAACAGCGCGCCGAACACCGGCAGCATGGTCAGGGTGACCGAAAGGATGATGGCCCAGCCGACCGCCTTCATGACGCCGGCCGGTTCGCTGCCCGGCGCGGTGTCCTGCGCGACCACGACGCAGCCGGCGACCAGGTCGTGCAGGGCCTGGCGCCGCACGGTGAAGGCCGCCATCAGGAAGGAACCCAGGATCACCACGGTGCCGATCAGCCCGAACAGCAGCGCGCCGATCCCGCCGATCAGCCAGGTGCCGAGCAGGATCAGGACGGTGCCGGCGAAGTAGCCGATGAGCTTGCTGAAGAAGCGCGCCGTGGCGCGGCCGAAGCCGATGCGCTCGCCGGCAAGGTCGGTGACCTTGATGCCCACCGCCATCTTGCCCAGGGTCGCCTGGCGCGGGGAACTGACCAGCAGCGCCTCGTACAGCCAGACCATGACCAGGATGAGGATCGGCAGGACCACCGCCATCACGCCGGAGCTGGGCAGGACGGTCAGGAGCACGATCTCCACGACCAGGATCACCAGCCCATCGAGGAAGGCGGCGGCAAAGCGATTCCAGAAGCCGGCGTACATGGCGTCTCCCCGCGGACGTGGCGACCCCGGTCGCCCATCCCCTCACGCTAGCAAACCGGCGCAGGGGCGACAATGCGGGCGGTGGACCGGGCCCCGCGGGACGGCCCCGGAGGGCTCAGTCGAAGCGCCAGGCCAGCGCACCGAACACGCGCGTATTCGTGCTGCCGTCCACGATCGGGCTGTCCTGGATCGCATCCGGCAGCAGGTCGATGTTGGCGCCGACGAAAAGCAGCCAGCGCTTGCCCAGCGGGGCGGCGGTGAGCAGCCCCAGCGACCAGGTCAGGCCGGAACCGGGCTCGTAGGCGGGGCGGTCCGGGAGTGCTTCCCCGGCCGTGACGCCGTAGTAGTAGTCGACCAGGGCGTCGCTCTGCCAGCGCGCCCGGACCTGGCCCTCGACGCGGCCCAGCGGGTAGCTCCACTGCAGCTCCAGCTCCTGGCCGTCGTGGCGCCCCAGCGTGTCGGCCGCGGCCGACAGGTTGAGGCGGCCGTAGTCGCCGAGCTTGCGTTCGACGGCGAGGCCCGCGTCCAGGGTCTCGCGCCGGTCATCCATCCCGGCGAGGAAGTCGCTGTCAGCGGCGTCGTAGCCGTCGAAGCGCCACTGCGCGAAGGCGTCGAGCTTCCACGCCTCGTCGGCCCACAGTTCCACCCCGAGGCCCGGACCACGCAGGAAGAAGCGCCCGGCGCGCCAGGTGGCGAAGGGATAGGCCGTGACCGAGGCATCGAGGCCCCGGTAGAGCTCGTTCTCCCACAGCGCGGCGACCCCCAGCGAGTTGCCCACGCGCCGGCTTTCCTGCGCCGCCGCGGGCGGGCCTGCGAGCGCCAGCGCCACGCCCAATGCAAGGAAAAGGGTCGAACGGGAGATCGGTGCGAGGGACATGGTGCGCGGCTCGTGGACGGATGCGACAGGATATCGGGCCGCTTGTGCAGCCCGTTTTCACGTCGTCCCGGCCCGGGCCAAATCGCGTAAAGTGGCGCGGTCCCGCGCAGGCAACGGAATCCGGCATGGAACCACAGCCGACTTTGCTCGAGCTCACCCGCGACCTCGATCCGCGCACCGCCGCCGAGCGGCTGGCCGGGCACAGCGACGCGGAGATCGCCAAGCTCCTGACCGGTCTCAACCCGGGCCAGGCGATCGAGATCCTGGAGGAATTCCCGGCCGAGCGCCGCGACCGCATCGGTGCCGCCACGCCGGTCGGCGAGGGCCAGCTCTGGCTCAAGGGCTACAGCTACCCCGAAGGCACCGTGGGCCGGCTCATGGAGCGCCCGCCGGCGGTGTTCCGGCCCGCCGCCACCATCGGCGAGGTCACCGACGCGCTGCGCGAGATCGTCAAGAAGCGCATGGTGACCTACATCTTCGTCACCGATGCCGCCGGCACGCTGGTCGGGGTGGTCGCGTTCCGCGAACTGCTGTTCGCGCGCCGCGAGCAGCAGCTCGACGAGGTGATGCTGCGCGATCCCTTCTACCTGCGGCCCGACGCCGAACTGCCCGACGCCATGCGCGAGGTGGTCACGCGCCACTATCCGGTCTACCCGGTCTGCGACGCCGATCGCCACCTGGTCGGCATGGTCAAGGGCCAGGTGATGTTCGAGCAGCAGGCTTTCGAGATTTCGGCGCAGGCGGGCACGATGGTCGGCGTCGAGAAGGAGGAGCGCCTCGCCACGCCGTGGCCGCGCAGCCTCAGGTCGCGCCTGCCGTGGCTGATCCTGAACCTGCTCACCGCCTTCCTCGCCGCCGCGGTGGTCGGCATGTTCGAGGGCACGCTGGAGCAGATCGTGGTGCTGGCGGTGTTCCTGCCGGTGCTGGCCGGACAGTCGGGCAACACCGGTTGCCAGGCGCTGGCGGTGACGCTGCGCGGCATCACCCTGGGCGAGCTGCGCGCCGACCGCGTGGTGGCGACGGCGTCGAAGGAGGCCCTGCTCGGATTCCTCAACGGGTTGGTGGTCGGGGCCATCGCCGGCGGCGGCATGTGGTTCTACGCCCACGGGCAGGGCAATCCGGCCGCGCTCTCGCTGGGGCTGATCGTGATGGCGGCGATGACCGCGAGCTGCGTGATCAGTGGCATCGCTGGCGCGGTGATTCCGCTGGCGCTCAAGCGCGTGGGTGCCGATCCCGCCACCGCTTCGAGCATCTTCCTCACCACCGCGACCGACGTGGTGAGCATGGGGGCCTTCCTGGGCCTGGCGACGCTGTTGCTGCTCTGAGGAACCGGGGCCAGTTCGACAGTCCGCGGTCGCGCACAAGGTGCGCTCCTACAGGGGCGCGGCTTCACTTGGGCGCGCGTAGCCCTTGTAGGAGCGCACCTTGTGCGCGACCGCGGACCTTCAGCGCGCGGAGCGCGCTCCTACAGAGCGTGCTCCTCATCCCGTTGCCGGACGTCCGTAGGAGCGCGCTCTGCGCGCGATAGGCGCTGCAGGCTACCGAACGTTCCCATCCGCTGCCTTCCCCCCCGCCTTCGGCGCGATCCACGCATCGAGCCAGCGCCGCACCTCGGCGTACCAGAACAGCGAGTTCTGCGGCTTGAGCACCCAGTGGTTCTCGTCCGGGAAATAGACCAGGCGCGTCGGCACGCCCTTGTTGACCAGGGTCTGGTACAGCTCGATGCCGTGGTTGAACGGCACGCGGAAATCCTTCTGGCCGTGGATCACCAGCGTGGGCGTGGCGAAATTGGCGGCGCCGAAGTGCGGCGAGCCCTTCTGGAAGACCTCGGGCTGCTGCCAGAAGTCGCCGAAGCGCCGCGGTTCGAAGGCGTAGTCGGCGGCGGACTGGGTGAACCAGTTGTAGACCGCGGCGTGCGCCACCAGCGCCTTGAAGGGATGCGGGCGTCCCAGCACGATCGCGGTGAGGTAGCCGCCGTAGCTGCCGCCGCCGGCGACCATGCGTTCCTTGTCGGCCCAGGGCTGCGCGCCCAGCCAATCCGCCGCCGCGATCACGTCCGCGTAGGGCAGTTCGTCCTG
>JAGOEZ010000061.1 GCA_017997455.1 Lysobacterales bacterium
GGAACGTCTCCGTCCCAACCAGGCGCCCACACAAGTCACCTGCGCACGCTGTCAGAGAACTTCCCAGGCCGGACCTTTCGTCCGCGATCCGGCTTGCGCCAGGACCGTAGGGAGCCGAGCATTATACAAGCCAACTTGAGGCCGTCAACACCCGCGTCGCGTGACCGCAAACGACGCAGCGACGGGGGCGAGGATGCTAGCCCCACGAGGACCGGAACGGAAGCCCCGTGCCGGGGTTCGACATGGGTACGCAAGGACCATCAGACAATGGCCGGTCGTCCCTTGATCCGGGCCGCTGCGCGCCCGATGCTTGTGGCAATCGACCGTCAGGGACGCGCCGCAGATGTCCAACCACCTAACGACCCGCTTGGCGCCCCCGATCCAGCCGCCGGAACTGCGGCGCTTTTCCCAGCTTGATCAAGCCCTTGTCGGATTGGCTCGGGCCCTGGCGACGTCCTTGGGACCGGCACCCGCGCCGTCCCTCCCGAACCCAGCGGGCGCCACGCCGGACGGGATCGCGGACGACGCGCAGCGGCGCCACGCCGCAGGCCTCATGCGGATCAACCATGCCGGGGAGGTGTGCGCGCAGGCCCTGTACCTGGGGCAGGCTGCGGTCAGTCGGAGCGCGGACACCCGCCGGCACCTGCTGCAGGCAGCGGACGAGGAGGCCGACCACCTCGCCTGGTGCGCGGCCCGGCTCGATGAACTCGGCGAGCGACCCAGCGTGCTCAACCCCCTCTGGTACGCCGGCGCCTTCACCCTCGGCGCCGCGGCAGGCGCCGCAGGTGACGCCGTCAGCCTGGGTTTCATCGTCGAGACCGAGCGCCAGGTCGAAGCGCACCTGGGCGACCACCTCGAGCGGCTGCCGGAAACCGATGCGCGCAGCCGCGCCATCGTCGCCGTCATGCAGGCCGACGAGGCCCGGCATGGGGCGAACGCCAGGGCGGCCGGGGCGCGCGAGCTGCCGGCGCCGCTGCCGCGCCTGATGCATGCCGCCGCCGACGTGATGCGCTGGCTCGCCTACCGCATCTAGCGACCCGCAATCCTTGGACCCCGCCGAAGCGGGGACATCAGTTCCCGCGTCTGGTCTGCGGGCGCCCTATTGCAGGTTGCGCCCATGGAACAGCTCCTCGATCTCGCGCTTGAGCAGCACCTCGATCTTCTGCCGCTCCTTGAAGCTCAGGTCGGACACCTGCGCCTCGAACAGGTAGTTCTCCAGGTCGAACTCCTTCACATGCATCTTGGTGTGGAAGATGTTCTCCTGGTAGACGTTGACGTCGAACATCTCGTACTTCTGCCTGATGTGCTTGGCCAGGTAGTCCTGGATCGAATTGATCCGGTGGTCGATGTAGTGCTTCTTGCCGCGCACGTCGCGCGTGAAGCCGCGCACGCGGTAGTCCATCGTGACGATGTCGGACTCGAAGCTGTCGATGAGGAAATTCAGCGCCTTCAGCGGCGAGATCACCCCGCAGGTGGCGACATCGATGTCGGCGCGGAAGGTCGAGATGCCATTGACCGGATGGCTTTCGGGATAGGTGTGGACCGTGATGTGGCTCTTGTCCAGGTGGGCGAGCACGGTGTCGGAGATCACGTCCTTGCCGACCTTCTCCACCACCGGCAGTTCCGAGATCAGGATCGTGACGCTGGCGCCCTGCGGGTCGTAGTCCTGGCGCGCGACGTTGAGCACGTTGGCGCCGATGATCTCGGCCACCTCGGTCAGGATCTGGGTCAGGCGCTCGGCGTTGTAGGCCTCGTCGATGTACTCGATATAGCGGTCGCGCTGCTCCGGCGTCACCGCGTAGCAGATGTCGTAGATATTGAAGCTCAGGGCCTTGGTCAGGTTGTTGAAGCCTTGCAGCTTCAGGCGCGGAATCGGCTTGACCACGGGGGACATCCTCGCAGGTTCGGGCCAAGGGGCCCGCGAAAGGGGGCGGATTATGCGCCAAGTCGCGCACCGCGCAAGCGTCCGCCGCTGGATTCTACGCTGCCCGCCGGCGGCGACAACGTCGTGACAACACCGTTGCCATGCCCGCCGGCGGCGGCGCGCCGGCGCCACCCGGGGCCTCGGTTTGAAATGTTGGCTGCACCGGCCTATAAAAGCAGGTGAGCCGCGCACGAACGCCCCTACGGATGACCCGATGAAGAGCAATGCCGCCGAGCGCTTCATGCCACTGGTCGAGACGATCCAGCGGGCGCACGCACCCGGCGCACTGGCCTTCAGCGAACACACCCTGCAGCGATTCCTGGCCGCCTGCCACCGGCGCCGCTACCCCTCCAAGACCGTGATCTTCCGCCCGGGTGACGGCGCGGGCACGCTCTATTACATCGTCGAGGGCTCGCTGGCGGTCTCGAGCGAGGACGAAGACGGCCGCGAACTGATCCTGGCCTACCTCAACAAGGGCGAGTTCATCGGCGAAATGGGCCTGTTCTTCGAGCCGCAACGCCGCGAGGTGATGGTCAAGAGCCGCACGCCGTGCGAACTGGCCGAGATCAGCTACGAACGCCTGTTCGCGCTGTTCGAGGGCACGCTGCGCGATGAATGCGCGCGCATCCTGTTCGCGATCGGCGGCCAGTTGACCCGGCGCCTGCTGCACACCAGCCGCAAGGTCTCGCGCCTGGCCTTCATGGACGTCACCAGCAGGGTCGCGCGCACGCTGCTCGACCTGTGCCAGGAACCCGATGCGCTCTCGCACCCGCTCGGCACCCAGATCAGGATCTCGCGCCAGGAAATCAGCCGCATCGTCGGCTGTTCGCGCGAGATGGTCGGGCGCGTGCTCAAGCAGCTCGAGGAGAGCAAGAAGATCTCGGTCAAGGGAAAGACCATCGTCGTGTTCGGCACGCGATGAGACTCGCCGCCCACCCGAAGAGCGAAGCGCGCCGCCCGCCAGCCCGGCCGGTGTTGCGCGACGCGCGGGCGGGCGACGCCGCGGCGGTGGCGATCCTGCTCGGCCAGCTCGGCTATCCGTGCTCGCGTGGCGACGCCGCCCGCCGCATCGCGACCCTGCTCGAGGATCCAACGCAATCGCTGGTGGTGGCCGAGTTCCACGGCGACCTGTGCGCGCTGCTCGCGCTCGACACCATGTACTACCTGCCGCTGGGCGCGCCGACCTGCCGCATCACCAGCCTGATCGTCGACGAAGCCCACCGTCGCGACGGCCTCGGCCGGCTGCTGCTGCGCGAAGCGGAGCGGCGCGCCCGCGCCTGCGGGGCGGTGCGCATCGAGCTGACCAGCGCAGCGCGCCGGCATGCAGCGCACGCCTTCTACAAGGCCAGCGGCTACGAAGAGAGCTCGCTGCGCTTCGTCAAGCGCCTCGGCGAGGCCTGATCGGTACGATCGCTGGCGGACCCGCTTGGCGTGTCGCCTGCGCGGGAACACTCACGCGAACAGGCGCGCCAGTTCGGCGCCGGGATCGGCCACGCGCATGAAGGCCTCGCCGACCAGGAAGGCATGCACGCCCGCCGCGCGCAGGCGCGCGACATCGGCCGCTGCGTGGATCCCGCTCTCGGTCACCAGCAGCCGGTCGGCCGGCACGCGCTCGCGCAGGCGCAGGGTGGTGTCCAGCGAAACCTCGAAGCTGCGCAGGTCGCGGTTGTTGACCCCGATCAGTTCGGCCCCCGACGCCAGCGCGCGATCGAGCTCGGCTTCGTCGTGGACTTCGACCAGCACGTCCATGCCGAGCTGGCGCGCGATCGCGCCCAGGGCGGCAAGCGCGGGATCGTCGAGCGCCGCCACGATCAGCAGGATGCAGTCGGCGCCCAGCGCCCGGGCGGCGAGCACCTGGCGCGCATCGATGGTGAAGTCCTTGCGCAGCACCGGCAGGGCGCAGGCGGCGCGGGCGGCGCACAGGTACTCGTCGGCGCCCTGGAAGAAGTCGCGATCGGTCAGCACCGACAGGCAGGTCGCACCACCCGCGGCGTAGCTCGCGGCGATCTCGGCTGGATGGAAATCGGCGCGGATCACGCCCTTCGAGGGCGAGGCCTTCTTGACCTCGGCGATCACGGCGGCCCGCCCCGCCCCGATCCGCGCGGCCAGTGCGTGCCGGAAGCCGCGCGGCGGGTCTGCAGCCAGCGCGCGCCGCTCGAGCAGCTCGAGCGGTTCGTGCACGGCGGCAGCCGCGATCTCCTCGCGCTTGCGCGCCAGGATCCGCGCCAGGATGTCGCTCACCGCACCACCAGGCGCCGCGTGGCCTGCACGAACTCGTCGAGCTTGGCCCGCGCGGCGCCGCTCGCCACCACCTCGCGCGCGCGCGCGATGCCGTCGGCGATCGAGGCGCAGACATTGGCGGCGTACAGCGCGGCGCCGGCGTTGAGCAGCACGATGTCGCGCACCGGACCCTCGCGATTGGACAGCGCCTCGAGCACGCGCTCGCGCGACTCGCCGGCGTCGGCGACCCGGAAATGCCGGGTCGAGGCCATGCCGAGGCCGAAGTCCTCGGGATGCAACTCGTACTCGTGCACCGCGCCCTCGCGCAGTTCGCCGACCACGGTGCCGGCGCCAAGCGAGATCTCGTCCATGCCATCCTTGCCCCACACGATCAGGGCGTGGCCCGCGCCCAGGCGCTGCAGCACCCGGACCTGGATGCCGACCAGGTCGGGGTGGAACACGCCCATGAGGATGTTGGGCGCGCCCGCCGGGTTGGTCAGCGGGCCGAGGATGTTGAAGATCGTGCGCACGCCCATCTCCTTGCGCACCGCGGCCACGTTCTTCATCGCCGGATGGTGGTACGGCGCGAACATGAAGCCGATGCCGGTCTGCTCGATGCAGGCGGACACGCGCGGCGCGTCGAGGTCGATCGCGGCGCCCAGCGCCTCCAGCACGTCGGCGCTGCCCGACTTCGAGGACACGCTGCGATTGCCGTGCTTGGCGACGCGCGCGCCAGCCGCGGCCGCGGCGAACATCGCCGCGGTCGAGATGTTGAAGGTCTGCGCACCGTCGCCGCCGGTGCCGACGATGTCGACGAAGTGCGGGTGGGGCCGGGCCTCCACCCGCACCGCCATCTCGCGCATCACGCGCGCGGCGGCGGCAATCTCGCCGATGGTCTCCTTCTTTACCCGCAGGCCGGTGATGATCGCGGCCACCATCACCGGGCTGACTTCGCCACGCATGACCTGGCGCATCAGCTCGACCATTTCGTCGTTGAAGATCTCGCGGTGCTCGATCGTGCGCTGGAGCGCTTCCTGCGGCGTAATGGGCATGACGAAAGGGTCCGTGGAATCGGGGTCGCGGGCCGGGACGGGGCCAGCGGCGCCCGCGGCCCGGGCGCGGGGGGATCAGGCAGCGGCGCGCACCGGGGCGTTGAGGAAGTTGCGCAGCAGGTCGTGGCCGACCCGGGTCAGGATCGACTCGGGGTGGAACTGCACGCCCTCGATCGGAAGGTTGCGATGGCGCAGACCCATGATCTCGTCGAAGCCGCCATCGGCGTCCTCGGTCCAGGCCGTGACCTCGAGGCAGTCGGGCAATGAATCGCGCTCCACCACCAGCGAGTGGTAGCGCGTGGCCTCGAAGGGATCCGGCAACGCCGCGAACACGCCCTGGCCGCCGTGGCGGATCATCGAGGTCTTGCCGTGCATGATTTTCCTGGCCCGCACGACCTTGCCGCCGAAGGCCTGGCCGATGCTCTGGTGGCCGAGGCACACGCCCAGGATCGGCTGGCGCGTGCCGAGCTTCGCGATCAGTTCGAGCGAGATGCCGGCCTCGTTGGGCGTGCACGGCCCGGGCGAGATCACGATGCGCTCGGGCCGCAGCGCCTCGACCTGCCTGACCGTGAGTTCGTCGTTGCGCACCACGCGCACGTCCTGGCCGAGCTCGCCCAGGTACTGGACGAGGTTCCAGGTGAAGCTGTCGTAGTTGTCGATCATCAGCAGCATGGGGCGGATTCTAATGCGTGTCGGCGACCGGCGCCGGGCACGGCACGGGCGCGGCGCCGGGGCGGCGCAGCCGGCAGGTCCAGCCTTCGCGCGCGGACAGGCCGATCAGCGCGGCGGCGTCGCGGCTGGCCAGCGCGGCGCCGAGTGCCGCGATCCAGGGCGGCTGCGCCTCCGGCGCCGCCTGCGCATCGACCTCGCGCAGGCCGGTGGCCGCGGGCGCGAGCGCCAGCACGTCGTCGTCCGGCATCTGCCATTGCACCAGCAGGTAGTCCGGCGCCGGACCCCACCTCAGCACGGCGTTCCAGTCGAGTTGGGCGCTGCCGTCGTCGTAGCGGGTGCGCTCCCGCACCAGGTAGCCCGCCGCCGGATCGCGCAGGTAGACCTCGCCCTCGCCGGCGACCCGCAGGAAACTCGCGGCCGTCATCTCGGCCAGCGCGGCGCGCACCAGCTCGCCGCTGGCGTCGCTGCAGGCCCGGCGTTCGCCGCGCCGCGCCATCGCCTCGACCAGCAGTTCGTAGTAGGTCGGCCCGTCCTCGAGCCAGCGCACGCCCAGGCGCTCGGCCGCCGCGGGACTGAACATCACCAGTCGCGGCGGGTCGCCGGCGAGTTGCAGGATCGCGGTGTCCAGTCGCGCCTCGGTCGTCTCCAGCATCAGCTCGATCACGACAGTGCGCGGGATGCCGAGCCCGAGCCGCTCGCCTACCGGCACGATCCAGGCCGTGCTTGCGGCGCTGGCGCGGCCCGCGGGGCCGAGCGCGCGGTCGGTGAGCTTCGACTGCCAGCTGCCGAGCTCCGCGCACAGGGTGTCGAGGTCGAGGATCGGTGGCGGAATACCCGGCGGCGCGGCAGCCGCGACGGACCCGGCCACCACCAGCAGGACCACCGCCAGTGGCGCGCCCGCGTTCACAACCCGCTGGCGGCCTGCGCCACCGCGCGGAACAGGGCGCGCCCCTTGCTCAGGGTCTCTTCCCACTCGCGCGCCGGGTCGGAGTCATGGACGATGCCGGCACCGGCCTGCACATGCAGCATACCGCCGTGGATCACCGCGGTGCGGATCGCGATCGCGGTGTCCATGTCGCCCCACCAGCCCAGGTACCCGACCGCGCCGGCATAGATGTTGCGGCGGATGGGCTCCAGTTCCTGGATGATCTCCAGGGCGCGGATCTTGGGCGCTCCCGACAGCGTGCCGGCGGGGAACGTCGCCTTGAGCACGTCGATCGGCGTCAGCCCCTCGCGCAGTTCGCCCTCGACCTGCGACACGATGTGCATGACGTGCGAGTAGCGCTCGATCCCCATGCGCTCGGGCACCCGTACCGTGCCGGTTTTCGCCACCCGGCCGACGTCATTGCGGCCGAGGTCGATCAGCATCAGGTGCTCGGCGCATTCCTTGGGATCGGCCAGCAGCTCGCGCTCGAGGCTCGCGTCCTCCTCCGGCGTGGCGCCGCGCGGCCGCGTTCCGGCGATCGGTCGCAGCGTGACGCGGCCCTCGCTCACCCGCACCAGGATCTCCGGCGAGGAGCCCACGACCTGGGTCGGGCCGAGGTCGAGGAAGAACAGGTAGGGCGAGGGGTTGAGCGCGCGCAGGGCGCGGTAGACATCGACCGGACGCGCGCGGAACGGCACCGAGAGGCGCTGCGACAGCACGATCTGGAATGCGTCGCCGGCCTGGATGTATTCCTGGCAGCGGCGCACCGCCGCCTCGAAGCCCTCGCGGGTGAAGCCCGAGACGAAGTCCTGCTCGCTGAGCGAGGCCGGGTCCAGCACCTCCGGATAGCCGCTGCCGGCATGGCGCAGGCGGAACGCGAGCTGGTCGAGGCGGCGCAGCGCGCGCGCATAGGCCTGCGGCTCGGCCGGGTCCGCGTGCACGATGAGGTACAGGCGGCCCTTGAGGTTGTCGAAGACCGCCACTTCCTCGCTCAGCATCAGCTGCACGTCGGGCGTGCCCAGCGTGTCTCGCGGCGCGGCGCCCGCCAGGCGCGGTTCGATGTAGCCGATGGTCTCGAAGCCGAAATAGCCGACCAGCCCGCCGGTGAAACCCGGCAGGCCCGGCAGGCGCGGCACCCGGTACGACTGGCGCAATGCCTCGATTTCCGCCAGCGGGTCCTCGAGTTCGCGCTGCTCCACCACCTCGCCGGTATCGCGGATCTCGAGAACGTTGCCGCGCAGCGTGATCACGCGCCGCGCCGGCAGGCCGATGATCGAGTACCGCCGCCACTGCTCGCCGCCCTCGACCGACTCGAACAGGTAGCTGAAGGGACCATCCGCCAGCTTGAGGTAGACCGACAGCGGCGTGTCGAGGTCGGACAGCACCTCGCGCACCACCGGGATGCGGTTGTAGCCTTCGGCGGCGAGGCGACGGAAGTCGTCGGCGGAAACCACGGGTGGGCGCTCGGCAGGGCGTGGCAGTATGCCAGCGCGGGAGCATCGGTTGCAGGAACCGGTGCGCACGGGGCGCCTGCAGGAGCGCACCTTGTGCGCGACCGCGGACTGGCAGTCCTCGAGGTGTCGTTGCTGGGTGAGACGCCGCGAGGTCGCGCACAAGGTGCGCTCCTACGGGGATTCGGCCGACCAGGGTGGGGCTTTGCCGGGAATGCGCTACAGGGGCCGCCGCGGCATGCCCTTGAGGTGCAGGCTGACGGCCACGCCGCTGCCATCGGCGAGGTTCTGCGCGCGGGCCTCGCCACGATGCAGTTCCGCCACCAGGCGCACGATGAAGAGTCCCAGGCCGAGGTGGTGGGCGTCGGCGCCGCGCTCGACCCCGTCGCGCAGGCTGACCAGCGAGTCGAACAGCCGGTCCTGCATCCGCGCCGGCAGCGGCGGCCCGCTGTTGGACACCGTGACGACCACGCCCTCGGCCTCCTCGTCCAGCGCCAGCCGGATCCAGCCCTCGGCGGGCGTGAACGAGCGGGCGTTGTCGATCAGCTTGTCGAGCGCCTGCGCGATCAGGTCGGGTGCGCCATGGAAGGGCAGCGCCGCGGTCGGCAACTCGGACAGGACGCGGCGCGGCGCGGCGAGGTCGCGATAGGCCTCGGCGCAGCCGCGCACCAGCGCGGCGAGGTCGAAGTCCTCGCCCTCGGCGCCGGCGATCGCGCGCTCGACCCGGCTCGCCTCGGCCATCGAGCGCAGGATGCCCGCGAGTCGGTCCGCGCCGGCGCGCGCGCGCTGCGCGTAGGTCCGCGCCTCCGGCGGCAATTGCTCATGATCGAGGTTGTCGAGCGAGGAACGCACGATCGCCAGCGGCGTCGACAACTCGTGCGAGAGCTTGCTCGCCAGCGTGCGCAGGTAGTCGGTGTAGGCGCCGATCTCGCCCAGCAGGCGCGCGAAGCTGCGCGACAGGTCGCCGAGGTCGTCGCGCGCGGCCAGGTGCGGCAGGTGCGCGTCGAGGCGGCCATCGGGGCGCAGCGCGCGTTCGGCCGCATTGCGCAGGCGGCGGATGCGCAGGCCCTGCACGCCGGCGAAGCCGGTCAGCAGCAGGCCGGCGATCAGCACCGTCGCCAGGGTCGCCGCCACCAGCGTGGACAGGCTGCGGTTGGCCAGCACCAGCAGCGCATCGCTGGACTGTTCGAGCAGCAGCGCGCCGTGCCCGCCCGGCAGCGGCACCGCCGCGCTCACGACCACGGTGTCGCTGGCACCGGAGGCGCGGACGTGGCTTGCCGGCACGCCCGACAGGGCCTGCCACACCACCGGTGCGTCGAGGCGGGCGCGGTCGCCGGCGAAGTCGCCCGGCGCGCCCGCGGGCGGCGCCAGCAGGAGCCGGTAGAGCAGCCCGCGCCAGCCGCTGGACGGCGTCGGCGCCGCGCCGAGCGTGCCGGCCTTGCCGACCACCCACCCGTCGCTGCTCAGCAAGCGCAGGCGCGCACCCTCCGGCGCCAGCGCGGCCAGCGCCTCGTCGCGGCCGCGGTCGGCGCGCAGGATCGACAGCACCGAATCCACCTCCGCGCCGAGCGCGAGCGCGGTCTCGCGGCCATCCTCGCGCACGTCGCGGGCGACCAGTCCGAGCGCGGCTTCGGCGGCAGCCGGCGGCAGGCGCAGCTCGATGCGGTAGCCGCCGGCGGTTTCCTGCCACTCGCCGCGCAGCGGGACACCGTGCTCGTCGAGCGCGTTGAGCGGGCCCGGCGCGGCGTTGCCCAGGCGCCACTGGCGCAGCCCGCGCGCGTCGCGCAGGACCAGCTCCACCCGGTCGCCGGCGCGGCCGAGCGGATCAGCGGCGTCGACGCGAATGCGGGTCGGATCGCTGACCTCGATCAGGGCGTGGCGCGCGCTGGCGTCCTCGGCCAAGGTCACCGCGAAGCGCCCGTCGCTGCTGCGGCTGGCCTCGAGTCCCGACCAGTCGTCGGCGCTGCCGTCGACCACGATCGGCGCGGGCACCCGATGCAGGTAGTAGGCCGGGCCGGCGGGCGGCAGGCTCGCGTCGGCCGCAACCGCGCGCGCCAGCGCCTGTGCCGCGCCGAGCTGCGCGCGTTCCTGTCCTTCGCGCAGCAGGGCTTCGGTCTGGCGCACCAGCTGCCAGCCGGCCAGCGGCAGCGCCAGCGCGGCCAGCAACGAGAGCAGCAGGGTCAGGCGGGTGGACATCGGCAGTGCCGCTGGGTCGGGGCGATCGCGTCGCGCGCCGGCGCGCCGGCCGCGTTCAGGGCTTCCAGCGGTAGCCGGCGCCGTGCACGGTCTCGATCGCGTCGAAGGCCGGGTCGATGGCGATGAACTTCTTGCGGATGCGCTTGACGTGCGAGGTGATGGTGGCGTCGTCGACCACGACCTGGGCGTCGCGCATGAGCTGGTCGCGGTTCTTGACGTGGCCCGGATGTCGCACCAGCGTGTGGACCATCCAGAACTCGGTCACGGTCAGCGGCACCTCGGTGCCGTTCCAGGTCACGCGCATGCGCTCGGCCGCCAGCGCCAGCGGACCCTGCATCACCTGCGCCTCGGCCGAGGGCGGTCGCCGCAGCGCGTCGACGCGCCGGAACAGGGTGTTGATGCGCGCAGTCAGGTGCGGCAGCGACACGTCCTTGGTCAGGTAGTCGTCGGCGCCCAGCCGCAGGCCGGAGATCACGTCGAAATCCGAGTCGCGCGCCGTCAGGAAGATGATCGGCAATTGTGGCGCCTTGCTCCGCAGCTCGCGGCAAAGCTCGAAGCCGCCCTCGGGCTCGTCGGCGAGCCCGATGTCGATCAGCACCAGGTCCGGCAGGCGCAGCTCGAAGGCACGCGAGGCCTCCGGCCTCGAGCCGTGCGTCCACACCTCGAAGCCCAGGCGCTTGAGCGCATCGGCGTAGTTGGCGCGGATGACGGGTTCGTCTTCGACGATGGCGATGGTGCGGGCCATGGGCCTGTTTCGGTGCGGAGTCGGGACCGAGCATACGGAGCGCGACGCCTGCACGGCAATCGCGCCCGGCCCCGCTGCCCGGAATCCGTCACAAGTCATCGCCAATCCGGCCGCGCGGGCGCCGCGCGCTTCCACGCCTCGATCGCTTAATGGCAGCGCGCCCGCTCCGGGCGTTCGCAGACCCCGACTTCCATGAGAACCCTGATGTTGCGATTCGCCGGCGCGCTGCTCCTGGCCTGCGCCGCCTGCCTCACGAGCTTCGCCGCACAGGCACAGGAAGTGGGCGCGCCGACCCTGCGCTGGCACGACGCCGAGGGCCGCCCTGCCGCGGCCGCCTCGCAGGCGCTGGACGTGTCGTTCAAGGTCAATGGCCTGGTGGCCGAGGGCCGCCTGCGCCAGCAGTTCCGCAACCAGAGCAGCGTGCACCTCGAGGGCCAGTACCTGCTGCCCCTGCCCGAGGGCGCAGCAGTGCATTCGATGCGCCTGCGCATCGGCCAGCGCGTGGTCGAGGGCGAAATCCGTGAACGCGAGCAGGCGCGCGCCGAGTACCGCGCCGCGGCCGCGGCCGGCAAGCGCACCAGCCTGGTCGAGAAGCACCAGGGCAACCTTTTCCGCACCGCGGTCGCCAACGTGGCCCCGGGCGAGACGGTGGAGATCGAGATCGACTGGTGGCAGCCGGTCGAGTTCGCCGATGGGCGCTTCGAACTCAGCTTCCCGCTCAGCTTCGTGCCGCGCTACGACCAGGGCCTGGCCGTCGGGACGACCGTGCCGGAACAGCAGGCCCCGCCAGTCGTCGCGGCGCCGGTCACCGTGGTCGCGCCACCGCCGGTCATGATCGCGATCGAACTCGATCCGGGGCTGCCGCTGCAATCGGTGGCCAGCGAGAGCCACGCGGTGGACGTGCATCGCGATGGCGATCGGTATCGCATCGCGCTGGGCGAGGGCCCGGTGCCTGCCGACCGTGACTTCGTCCTGCGCTGGCGCCCGGAGCCGGGCCAGCAGCCGACTGCTGCGCTCTTCGTCGAGCATGCCGCCGACGCCGACTATGCGATGGTGATGATGCTGGCGCCAGAACAGGCCAGCGCTCGCATCCCGCGCGAACTGGTGCTGGTGATCGACACGTCCGGATCGATGACCGGCACCTCGATCGAGCAGGCGCGGGCGGCGCTGGACCTCGCGCTGGCCAGCCTGCAGCCGCAGGACCGCTTCGGCGTGATCCAGTTCAACTCGACCACCGAGGCGCTGTTCGAGCGGCCGGTGCCGGCGACGCCGCAGGCGCTGCGGGTCGCGCGCGACTGGGTCGCGCTGCTGGAGGCACGCGGCGGCACCGAGATGCTGCCGGCGCTGGACGCCGCGCTCGAGGGCAGTGCGCCGCAGGGCTACGTGCGCCAGGTGGTGTTCGCCACCGATGGCGCGGTCAGCGGCGAGGACGCGCTCTATACCCTGATCGAGGACCGGCTCGGCGCCTCGCGCCTGTTCCCGGTCGGCATCGGCGATGCGCCCAATGGGCACTTCCTGCGCCGCGCCGCGCGCATGGGCCGCGGCGCCAGCGTGGTGATCCGCGACGTCGCGGAGGTGCAACCGCGCATGGCGGAACTGTTCGCCAAGCTCGACCGTCCGGCGCTGCGCGACGTGCAGCTGGCCTGGAACGGCGGCGCAGAGGCTTATCCAGCGCGCGTGCCCGATCTGTACAGCGGCGAGCCGCTGGTGGTGGTGGCCAAGCTCGCCAAGGGCGCCAGCCGGGTCGACGCGGTGGGCTGGCAGCGCGAGGCCGCGTGGTCGAAGTCGCTGTCGCTCGCGCGCGTGCGCGACGACGCCGGGGTGGCGCGACTGTGGGCGCAGTCGCGGATCGAGGATCTCGAGGAGCAGCTGCGGCGCGGTGGCGACGAGGCCGTCATCCGCGCCCAGGCGCTGGACGTGGCGCTGGCGCACAAGCTGGTGACGCGCTGGACCAGCCTGGTCGCGGTCGATCGCACGCCGGTGCGCGCGGCCGACGCGGCACTGGCCGGCGTGCAACTCGCCAATGGCGGCACCGCGAACGAGCTCGCCTTTGCAACGACTGCCACGTCCGCGAGGCGATCGCTGCTGCTCGGGCTCGCGGGCCTGGCCATGCTCCTGGCGACCGCGATGGATCGGCGCCGCACCCGCGCGCGGAGCGTGGCATGAGCCCGCTGCTGGTCGCCGTCGGCGCGGATGCGCCTGCGCGCATCGCGCCGTCCACGGTGCTTGCCCGCGTGCTGGTCTGGCTCTTCGTCCTCCTGCTCTGCTGGCGCGCCCCCGATGGCGACGAGCTGGAGGCCGCCTGATGCCGCGACCCGCAGCGCTGGTGCCGCAGGGGTCCGCCACCGGCCCTGCAGCCGTGGTGCCGTGGCGTCGCTGGCGCACGGCGCAGTGGCTGCGCCGCGTGCGGGCCCTGCTGCAGGCGCGCCGCATGTCGGCAGTGCTCGGCGGTGTCCTCGCCGCGTGGGGCCTCGGCAGCGCCGGTTACATCCACGCCAAGGCCGCGCTTGCGCAAGTGCTGCTGCGCGACGCCTGGGATCGCGCGCAGGCGGGCCACGCGATGCCGCGACCCTGGCCGTGGGCCGACACCTGGCCGGTCGCGCGCCTGCGGGTGCCACGACTGGCGGTGGACCAGATCGTGCTGGC
>JAGOEZ010000062.1 GCA_017997455.1 Lysobacterales bacterium
CCGGCGCGAGCCCGCTGATGTTGTAGCGCCGGTACTGCGACTTCACCGGCCCGCCGGCGTCGAACACCACGCACGAAGCCACGGTCGCCTCGCCCATGGTGTGGCTGATGTCGAAGCACTCGACCCGTGCCGGCGGCGCGCCCAGTTGCAGCAGGTCCGCCAGGCCCTGCCAGCGCACGCGCAGCGTGCCCTTGCTCGCGGCCTCGGTCGCGATCGCCTGCTCGGCATTGCGCTCGGCGATCTCGACCAGGCGCGCGCGCTCGCCGCGCTGGGCGTGGCGAATCTCGACCTTGCGCCCGCGCCGCTCCGAGAACATGCCGGCCAGCCATTCGCCCTCCTCCACCGGCCGGTTCACCAGGACCAGCGCCGGCGCCGGATGCTCGAGGTAGTACTGCGCGACGAAGGCCGACAGGGCCTCGCCCTCGTCGGCGCCTTCGGGGATGCGCGGGAACCAGCTCCGTCCCCCGAGGCTGACCCCGTTGCGGAAGAAAAGGCCATGCACGCAAGCGAGGTTGCCCTCGATCCGGCAGGCCAGCACATCGGCATCCTCCTCGGCTTCGCTGACGTACTGGCGGGCCTGGATGCGCTTGATGTTGGCGATGCGGTCGCGCAGCGTGGCCGCGCGCTCGAACTCCAGCGCCGTGCTTGCGACCTCCATCTCGCGCGCCAGCTCGTCGACCACGGTGGTGGTCTGGCCGTCGAGGAACAGGGTCGCGTGGCGCACGTCGTGCTGGTACTGCGCCGGCGTGACCAAGCCGACGCAGGGCGCGCTGCAGCGCCCGATCTGGTGCTGCAGGCAGGGCCGGGTGCGGTTGCGGAAGTAGGTGTCCTCGCACTGGCGCACGCGGAACAACTTCTGCATCAGGTTGAGGGTCTCGCGCACGGCCGTGGTGCTGGGATAGGGGCCGAAGTAGCGCCCCCCGCGGCTGCGCGCGCCGCGATGGAAGCCCATGCGCGGATAGTCCTCGGCGCCCGAGAGATGGATCAGCGGAAAACTCTTGTCGTCGCGCAGCAGCACGTTGTAGCGCGGCTTGAGCGACTTGATGAGCTCGTTCTCGAGCAACAGCGCCTCGGCCTCGGTGCGGGTGACCGTGACCTCGACCGTGGCGACCCGCTGCAGCATCGCGGCGATTCGTGGCTGCAGGGCCGGCCGCAGGAAGTAGCTACCGACGCGCTTGCGCAGGTCCTTGGCCTTGCCGACGTACAGCACGGCGGCCTGCGCGTCGAGCATGCGGTAGACGCCCGGCCGCGTGGCCAGCGTGCGCACGAAGGCCTTGCCGTCGAAGGGCGAGTTGCCCGCAGATTCACCTGCCCCGGACATCGCCCTACTCGCCGATCGGCACCCGCTGCACTTGCCCGGTCCCGGTGTCGATGCGCACCACTTCGTGCGCATTGCTGTTGGCGACCCACAGGGCGCGGGCGGCCACCGAGATCCCGGTGGGCTCGTGGAAGCGGTAGGGCAGCCCCAGCGTGCGCACGCCGCCGCCACGGGTAGAGAGGGCCTTGATCTTGTTGTTGAAGGTGTCGGCGACCCACAGGATCGAGCCGCCCGGGTCCACCGCCAGCGCCATCGGATGCTGCAGCCGCGCCACCTGCGGCTGGCCGTCGACGTCGCCGAAGTCGTATTGCCCGGCGCCGAGCAGGGTCTTGACGGTGCCGTCGAGGAAACGGATCGCGCGCACCGCCGAGGAGTCAGCGTCGGCGACGTAGAGCATCTGGCCGTGGGTCGCCAGCGCCGAGGGCTGCGCGAAGCTCGCGCCGGAAGCCGCGCCGTCGACGATCCCGGGGCGCCCGGTGCCGGCGTAGGCGCCGATGCGCTGGCGCATGAGGTCGTACATCCAGATCTGGTGGCTGCCGGCGAGCGCCACGTACAGCCGCTCGCCCGAGGCCACGAGGTCGATCGGCGCATTGAGGCCGATGGTCTTGGGCTCGGGCGCGTCGCTGACGACCGCAAGACCCTGGGTGCCGGTGCCGGCCACGGTCTCGACGTCGCCGCCCATGAGCGAGATGCGGCGCACCGCGTGGTTGCCGAGGTCGGCGACGAACAGCGATTCCTTGGCCAGCGCGAGGCCCTGCGGATTGCTGAAGCCGGCGTCGGCGCCCTTGCCGTCCCAGAACCCGGGATTGCCCGATCCGAACTGGCGCAGGATGCGGCCGTCGTGCGCGGTCTCGAGCACGCGGTTGTTGCCCGAGTCGGAAACGTAGAGCGTGCTCTCGGTGGCGAGGATGTGCCCGGGGAAGCGCAGCGGCATCTTGGGCTCGGGCCGGGTCACCGGCGCCAGCGATTCGTAGACCCGGACATCCCGCGCCGCCGCCTGGTCGAGCAGGTCGCCGATCACCACGTCGAGTTCGGCGCGGCGGCCTTCGCCGGGGAACAGCCCGACCAGCCCGCCCTCGGTGTCGACCACGGCCACCGTCGGCCAGGACTTGACCCCGTAGATCTGCCAGCAGTAGTAGTCGGGGTCGTTGGCCACCGCGTGCCGCAGGTGCAGGCGGTTGACCGCCTTGAGCAGCGCGGCGGGCTGGCGCTCCTGGCTGAACTTCGGGGTGTGGATGCCGAGGATCGTGATGCCGTCGTGGTACTTGTTCTCGAGGTAGCGCAGGTCCGGCAGCACGTGCTGGCAGTTGATGTTGCCGTAGGCGAAGAAGTGCAGCAGCACGACCCGCCCGCGCAACGCCCACAGGCGCGGCACGTCGCGGGCATTCACCCACGTGAGTTGGTCCGGCAAGCCGGGAGCCGGCGTGCGAGCACTCATGCGTATCCCGTCACCTGGTCTGGGTGCAGCCGCCTACCCTACCCCAAGCGCCGCCTTCGCGGCCGCTGGTCGGGGACATCCTAAAGCAAATTCATATGCTTAGGGTGGATTGCTACGGCGAGTTCTCAGCGGCCGGCCGGACTTGCCGCCAAGGCTTGTTCGACCCGCTGGAGGTCTTCCTCGGTGTCCACCCCGGCCGGGAATGGCGCGGGCGACAGGCCCACCGCGATGCGCTGCCCCGCCTCGAGGATGCGCAACTGCTCGAGCGACTCGATCCGCTCCAGGGGCGAGGGTGGCAACGCGGTGAAGCGGCGCAGGAAGCCGGCGCGGTAGGCGTAGATGCCGATGTGTCGCAGCCACGCCCCGGCCTCGGCCGCCGGCAGTTCGCGTCCCTCGCGGAAGGCATCGCGGTGCCAGGGAATCGGCGCGCGCGAGAAATACAGCGCGTGGCCGGCCGCGTCGCGCACCAGCTTGACGACGTTGGGATCGAACAGCTGCGCGGCGGATTCGATGGCCACCGCCAGGGTGGCCGCGACCGCGGTCGGCGATCGCGCCAGCACCTCGGCGACATGTCGCACGCCCGCGGGTGGCGCTTGCGGCTCGTCGCCCTGCAGGTTCACCACGATCGCGTCGTCGGCCCAGCCGCGGGCCGCCGCCACCTCCGCCAGCCGGTCGGTGCCGGAGGCGTGGTCGGCGCGGGTCATGCAGACCGCGACCGCGAGCCCGCGACACGCGGCGGCGATCTCCGCATCGTCGGTGGCCACCACGACTTCGCGCGCGCCGGACGCCAGCGCGCGCTCGGCGACGTGCGCGATCAAGGGCCGGCCGGCGAGCAGGCGCAGCGGTTTCCGCGGCAGGCGGGTCGATCCCAGGCGCGCCGGGATCGCGACATGGAACGGCAGGCTCACGGACTCGATCCCTGCAGGCGGACCTGGTGCAGCCGCGCATGCACGCGGTCGTACCATTCTGCCGGCAACCGGGCCTCGACCGGAACCACCCAGACCCGCTCGTCGGCCCAGCGCGCGCACTTGACCGCGTCCTTCTCGGTCACCAGCACTGGCCGGCTGTCGTCGAAGCGCAGCTCGCTGCCATCGTATTCATGATGATCCGGCAAGGGATGGGGCATGACCTCGATCCCATGGCCGCGCAGCAAGTCGAAGAATCGCGCCGGATGTCCGATCCCGGCCACCGCGTGCACGCGCTGGCCACGCAGCGACTCCAGTGGCAGTTGCCTGCCCGGCCGGACCAGGCTGCAGGCGCGGCTGCCGCTGACCTGCATCGCGGCCTCGCCCGGCTGCGCCGCGCCGTTGGCGACCACGAAATCGACCGCGCGCAGGCGTGCCGCCGGCTCGCGCAACGGGCCGGCAGGCAGCAGGCGACCGTTGCCGAAGCGGCGGCGACCGTCGACCACCGCGATCTCGAGGTCGCGCGCGAGTCCCCAATGCTGGAGACCGTCGTCGGACACGATCACGTCGCAGTCGGCGCGCTGCACCAGCAGCGCCGCGGCCGCGGCCCGGCGCCGCCCCACCGCCACCGGCAGGTCGACGCTGCGCGCCAGCAGGGCGGCCTCGTCGCCGCACACCGCCGCGTCGGTATCGCGGCCCACGATCATGGGCGATTGCCGGCGGCCGCCATAACCGCGCAGGACGATGCCGGGCCGCCAGGCGCGGCGGGCGAGTTCCGCCGCCAGCGCCGCGACCAGCGGGGTCTTGCCGGTGCCGCCCACGGTGAGGTTGCCGACCACCGCCACCGGGACGCCGATGTGACTGATGCGGCGCAGCCCGGCCGAATAGCCCCAGCGGCGCAAGCGGAGCAGCGCCGCGTAGACCGGTTCGAGCAGCCCCAGCGCGAGCGGCACGCGGGCGCCTTCATACCAGATCGATTCCAGCCAGGCCGCGAGCCGCGCCCGCGCGCCCATCAGGACGGCTCCGGGTCGCGGAAGTGCAGGCGGTGCAGGTGCGCGTACTGGCCGCCGCGCGCCAGCAGTTCGGCATGCGTGCCCTGCTCCACCACGCGGCCCGCGTCGAGCACGACCACGCGGTCGGCGTGCTCCACGGTCGAGAGCCGGTGGGCGATGACCAGGGTCGTGCGCGCGCGCATGATCCGCTCGAGCGCGTCCTGGATCAGGCGTTCCGACTCGGCATCGAGCGAGGACGTGGCCTCGTCGAGGACCAGGATCGGCGCGTCCTTGAGGATCGCGCGCGCGATCGCGAGGCGCTGGCGCTGCCCGCCGGAAAGCATGGCGCCGTTGTCGCCGATGCGGGTCTCGAGTCCCTGCGGCATGCGCCGGATGAACTCCATGGCGTGCGCCGCTTCGGCGGCCGCCTCGATCTGCGCCGGGGTGGCGGTCTCGAGCGTGCCATAGGCGATGTTGTGCGCGATGCTGTCGTCGAACAGCACCACGTCCTGCCCGACCCACGCGATCTGGCGGCGCAGGTCGGCCAGGCGATAGTCGGCCACCGGCACGCCGTCGAGCAGCACCGCGCCGGCGCTCGCTTCGTAGAAGCGCGGGAGCAGCCGCACCAGGGTCGACTTGCCGCCGCCCGAGCGCCCGACGATCGCGGTGACCGTGCCGGGCTCGCAGCGCAGGCTGACGCGATCCAGCGCCGGCGCCTTGTCGTCGGCGTAGCGCACCGAGACCTCGCGGAACTCGACTTCGCCGCGGGCGCGCTGCAGCGGGTGCGTGCCGAGGTCGGCCTCGGCCGGCGCGTCGAGGACATGGAACAGGCTGCCCGCGGCGGCCACGCCCTTCTGGATCATCGACTGCACGTTGGTGATGCGCTTGAGCGAGGGCAGCATCGCCAGCATCGCGCTCATCAGCGACACGAACTGGCCGGCACTGAGCCGGTCGCGCATGGCCTCGAGGCCCGCCACGTAGAGGATCACCGCGAGCGCGATCGCCGACAGCAGCTGCACCAGCGACGAGGACATCGCCTTGGTGGTCTCGACCTTGACGTTGAGCCGGTAGTTGCGCGCGGCGATCTCGGCCAGTCGGCGCTGCTCCATCGCCTGCGCGCCGGCGATCTTCACCACCTGCTGGCCGGAGATCGCCTGTTCGGCGACCTGCGACATCTCCGACACCGAGCCCTGGATCCCGGCGCTGATGCGCCGGTAGCGCCGGCCCACCGTGTAGATGATCACGGCGATGAGCGGCACCGTGACCACCAGGGTCAGGGTCACCTTCACGCTCTGCAACAGCATCACGGTGAAGAGGGCGACCAGGGTCAGCAGGTCGGTGACGATGACCTTGATCGCGTCGGAACTGGCCTGCGCGACCTGCTCGGTGTGGTAGGTCAGGCGCGTGACCATGGCCGCCGGCGGTTCGCGGTCGAACCAGGCCGAGGGCAGGCGCAGGTACTTGGCCAGGGTGTCCTCGCGCAGCGTGCGCACCACCGTTCGCCCGACGCGGGCCATGCCGTAGTCGGTGGCGAAGGTCGCGATGCCGCGCACCACGAACAGCCCGACGATCGCCAGCGGCAACCACACGCTCACCGACTGGTTGCGCGCCACGAAGGTCTCGTCGACCATCGGCTTCATCAGCCAGGTGAAGCCGCCGGCGGCCGCGGCCTCGACACCCATGCCGATGAAGGCCAGCACCAGCAGCGGCCACTGGCGCGCGGCGTAGCCGAGCAGGCGCCGGTAGACCGTCCCCGAGGTGGGTGCGGAGGAATTCGTCGTTGCCACCGGCGTTCCTACGGCGTGGCGCCGGCCGGCACGGTCGCGATGCTGAGGCTGGCGAATCCGAGCTGGCCGATGGCGTCCATCGCCGTGACCACCGCCTGGTGCGGCGTGCGCCCGTCGGCGCGCAGGGTCACCTTGCGTTCGCGGTCGTCGCCGGCGGCGGCGGCGAGCGCGTCCTTGAGGGTTTCGAGCCCGGGATTGAGCACCTCGTTGGCGCCGACGAAGAAGCGGCCCTCGCGGTCGATCGCGACCACCAACTCGGTGCGCGCCTGGGAATCGGCCTTGGCCGAGGCTTCGGGCAGGACCACCTGCAGCCGCGTGTGGTGCTCGAAGGTGGTGGTCAGGACGAAGAACATCAGCAGGCACAGCAGCACGTCGATCAACGGGATGACGTTGATCTCGATGTGATCCTCGTCGTGGCGCCGCGCGATCCTCAACGGGCGGCTCTCCGCGGCGCGGCGGCCTGGGCGACATGGCTGGTCTCGTCCAGCGCGTCCATCAGCGCCAGTACTTCGCGTTCCATGTCGATGCCATAGCTGTGGACCCGCGAGCGGAACATGCGGTGGAAGATGTAGGCGGGGACCGCGACCACCAGGCCCGCGGCGGTGCAGATCAGCGCCTCGCCGATGCCGCCGGCCATGTATTGCGCGTCGCCGACCCCGTGCTCGAGGATCGACAGGAACATGCGGATCATGCCGATCACGGTGCCGAACAGGCCCAGCAACGGCGCGATCAGCGCCATGGTGCCGAGCGTGGTGAGCCCGAACTCGAGGCTGTGCATCGCGTGCCGGCCCGAATCCTCGACGCGGTCGCGGACCGCGTCGCGACCGAGGTGGCGCACGCGCAGCGCGGCGCCGAGCACGCTCCCCAGGGGCGAATTCTTCTCCAGCGCGTCGATGTGCGCGGCGTCGAGGCGGCGGCTGGCCGCCCAATCGCGCACTTCCCCGCCCAGCGTGGGTGGAACCACGGCCTTGCGGCGCAGGGTCCAGAAACGTTCCAGCACGATGCCGAGGACCAGCACCGCACTGATGATGATGGGGACCATGCCCCAACCGCCGGCCTTGACCAGTTCCAGCACGCGCCCGGACTCCCGCGTAAACCCTTGATGCGCGGATCATAGCAGCCGTGCCGCGCGCGGCCGGTGCCGGCCGCGCGGGACGTGACGGCGGTCACCGTTCGCGCCACCAGCGCGGCCGGCGCTCGCGCCAGCCACCACGCCACTGCACCCCGGCCTGCGGGTCGATGCGCACGAAGAGCGCGCCGGCGCGGGCCGTGGACTCGACCCGGGCGCCGGCCTCGCTCCAGCGCCGGACCACGGCCGGCGCCGGGTGGCCGAAGCGGTTGTGCGCCCCGGCCGACACCAGCGCGAGCCCCGCGCCCACGGCGGCCACGAATGGCGGCGACGACGAGCCAGCGCTGCCGTGGTGCGGTACCACGACCACGTCGGCGCGCAGCGCGGCGCCCGTGGCCAGCAGGCGGCCCTCGACCAGGGCGTCGACATCGCCGGGCAGCAGCGTGGTGCCGCCGGCGCCGGACACCCGCAACACGCACGAGGACTGGTTGCCGAGGTCCGGGAACAAGGCCGGCGGGTGCAGGAATTCGAAGTGCACGCCGTCCCATTGCCAGTGCAAGCCGGCCTCGCAGGCCGAGCCCAGCCCGACGCCGGGACCGGCGCGTATGCGCGACGGCGCCAGCGCCGCGACCAGCGCCCGCGCGCCGCCGGCATGGTCGTTGTCGCCGTGGCTGATGACCATCGCATCGAGGCGACGCATTCCCAGCGCCGCCAGCGACGGCGCCACCACGCTGGCGCCGGCATCGACGCCGCCGCGGGGCGCCGGGCCGGCATCGTAGACCAGGGCATGGTCGTGGGTGCGGACAAGCACCGAGAGCCCCTGCCCCACATCGAACACGACCAGGTCATAGGCGCCGGAAGGCGGCCGCTCGAAGCGCGGGAACAGCAACGGCAGCCACAAGGCCACGCCGATCCAGCGGCCGGGCAGCGCGCGCGGCGACAGCAGCAGCAGGGCGCCGAGCAAGGCCGCGCCGAGGGCCCAGGCGTCGGGCGCGGCGACGGCAACGGCTGCATGTGGCACGCGCGCCAGGCCCTCGAGCACCCACCAGACCGCCGCCAGCACGTCGCCGGCACGGTCGATCAGCCAGAGTCCGGCGCCTGGCAGCGGGTCCAGGAGCGCAAGACCCGACAACAACAGCGGCAGCACGACCAGGCTGATCGACGGCACCGCGACCAGGTTGGCCAACGGCGCAACGAGCGTGGCTTGCTGGAAGAACGTCGCGGTCAGCGGCGCCAGCCCCACCGCCATCACCAGCTGGGCGTGGCCGAACTGGCGCAGCACGCTGCGGTTGCCGCGACCACCAAGGCAGTAGACCAGCCACGCGACCCCGGCGAAGGAGAGCCAGAACCCGGGCGCCAGCAACGCCAGCGGATCACAGGCCAGCAAGGCCAGCACGGCGAGGCCCAGCGACTGCGCGGCGCCGACCGGACGCCGCGCGATGCGCATCGCCAGCACCACGGCGATCATCAACAGGGTGCGCAGCACCGGGATCGAGGTGCCAGCGAGCAGCGAGTATGCGGTGGCGACGGCGAGGGCGCCGCAGGCCTCCGCCTGCGCGCGCGCGATGCGCAGCGCCGTGCCCGGCACGATCCGATACCCGGCTCGCACCACCAGCGCCCCGAGGCCGGCCAGCAGGCCGATGTGGAAGCCGGAGATCGCGACCAGGTGCGCGGTGCCGGTGACGCGCAGCACCTCCCATGCCGGGTCCGGGATCGCGGCCTGGTCGCCGACCGCCAGCGCGCGCAGCACGCCCACCACGGCCGGGGCGTGATCGACCGCGGCGATCCGGCGCGAGAGGCGCTCGCGCAGCGCGGCGATCGACCAGGACGATGGCGGCGCCACGCGCTCGACGGCGTGCACGCTGCCGAACGCGGCCACGCGACGCGGCAGCATCTGGCGCTCGAGCTCGTACCCGCCCGGGTTCACGACCCCGCGCACCCGGCGCAGCGTCGCCTCGACGCGCAGTCGGTCCCCCGCAGCGGGTACCGACAGTGGCGGCCATACCGAGAGCCGCACCCGCGCACCGCGCGGCAGCGCGGCGAGCGGCGCCGCCTCGGCCAGCAACAACTCGAAACGGGCGCCACGCTCGCCAGGCTCGGGCAGGCCGTCGACCACGCCCGCCAGCGCCACTGCTACGGTATCGCCGCGCAAGCGCAATTCCAGCGCCTGCTGGGCCTGCCACGCAGTCCAGCCGAAACCCGCCGCCAGCAGCAGGATGCCGCGCAAGGGCCCGCGCGCGCACGCTGCCGGAAGCGCCAGCAGGGCAAGTGCCAGCGCGACCGCTCCCGGCGGCAATGCCGCCAACGGGAGGCAGGCGAGTGCGCCTGCCAGTGCCGCCAGCGCGTCCAGTGCGCGTGGGGCCGGCCCGGGGCCTCCCTGCCCTGCCATGCCGCTGCCGCCCGCCGCTGGCGTTCAGGCCGTGAGGGGAGGCCCGAGGCGCCCGGCGTGCAGTTCGAGCACGCGATCGGTGCGCGACGCCAGTTCGCGATCATGCGTGACCAGCACCAGGCTGGTTCCGATCTCGCGATTGAGCTCCAGCATCAGTTCGTAGACGTGCTGCGCGTTGCGCTCGTCGAGATTGCCGGTGGGCTCATCGGCCAGGACGCAGGCTGGCCGCGTGACCAGCGCGCGCGCGACCGCGGCACGCTGGCGCTCGCCACCCGAGAGTTCGCCGGGCTTGTGCTCGAGGCGCGCGGCCAGCCCGACCCGTTCCAGCAGCGCGGCGGCACGCTCGCGCGCCGGCGCCACCGCGGCCCCGGCGATCAGGAGCGGCATCGCCACGTTCTCGAGCGCACTGAACTCCGGCAGCAGGTGGTGGAACTGGTAGACGAAACCCAGGGCGCGGTTGCGCAGCTGGCCGCGCTCGCGGTCCGAGAGCCGCGACATCGCCTGGCCGTCCACATAGACCTCGCCGGCGCTGGGCAGGTCGAGCCCGCCCAGGATGTGGAGCAGCGTGCTCTTGCCGGCGCCGGACGCGCCCACGATCGCGACGCGCTCGCCGCGCTGCACCGACAGCTCGGCGCCTTCCAGCACCTGGGTGCGGATGCGTCCCTCGGCATAGGTCTTGGCCAGTCCTTCGGCGCGGATCACGGCATTGGCTTTCATGGGCGGGCGGCTCCGTGGCCGGACGTCGGCATGGCGCCCATTGCATCGCAGCTGCCGACGGTTGCCCATCCGCCGATCGCGCGCCGGCGCGTGCGAAAACGCCGCGGCGCCACCGCCGGTTCATTCATAGCGCAAGGCCTCGGCCGGCTGGGTCCGCGCCGCGCGCCATGCCGGATAGACCGTGGCGATCGCGGCGAACAGGAACGCCAGCCCCGCGATCCGGCCGACGTCGTTCCAGCGCAGGTCCGAGGGCAGGTCGCTGATGTAATAGATGTCCGATGGCATGAGCTGGAAGCCCATGGCGCCCTCCACCGCATGCATCACGCTGGAGACGTTCTGCGCCAGCAGCACGCCGCCCAAGGTGCCCAGCGCGATCCCGATCACGCCCACGATCGTGCCCTGGACCATGAAGATGCCCATCACGGTGCGCGGCGCCATGCCCAGCGTGCGCAGGATCGCGATGTCGCTCTGCTTGTCGGTCACCAGCATCACCAGCGTCGAAACCAGGTTGAAGGCCGCGACCGCCACGATCAGGGACAGGATCACGAACATCACGACCTTCTCGGTCTGGATCGCGCGGAAGAAATTGGCGTGTTCGCGCGACCAGTCGCGCACGCGGTAATAGCCGCCGAGGCGCTCGGCGAGGTCGCGCGCGACATTCCAGGCCTCGAACAGGTCGTCGAGCTTGAGCCGCACCCCGGTGACCTCGTCGCCCATGCGCAGCAGGCGCGCCGCGTCGTCGAGGTGCAGCAGCGCGTAGCCGCGGTCGTAGTCCTGCATCCCGACCTCGAAGATCCCGCTGACGGTGAAGCGTCGCATCACCGGCAGCGCGCCAGCCGGGGTCGAGCGCATCATCGGTGCGTAGACCGTGACCGAATCGCCCATCCCCACGCCGAGCGAGAAGGCCAGTTCGCGCCCGAGCACGACATGGAATGCGCCGGGCGCCAGCGATTCCAGCGTGCCCTCCACCATCTTGGCCCCGACTTCCGAGACCCGCGGCTCCATCTGCGGCAGCACGCCGCGCAGGATCGCGCCGGAAACGCGCGCGCCCTGCAGCATGCCTTCGCGCTCGATGTAGGGCGCGGCGCCGGTCACGCGCGGCATCCGCTCCGCCTCGGCCACCGCGCCGCGCCAATCGGCCAGGCCCTCCCCGGCCCCGGACACGGTGGCGTGGGCCACCATGCCGAGGATGCGGGTGCGCAGTTCGAGTTCGAAGCCGTTCATCACCGAAATCACGGTGATGAGCGCGGCCACGCCCAGCGCGATGCCCAGCATCGACACCAGCGAGATGAAGGAGATGAAATGGTTGCGGCGCTTGGCGCGGGTGTAGCGCAGGCCGACGTAGAGTTCGAGCGGGCGGAACATTCGGGGCGGCGCGCCGTCCGCGCGGCGTTGGTCGTGATCCGGGGATCGAGGCCGGCAGTCTAGCCGACCCGCACGCGATCCGGCGGATCGAGCTGCGCCAGTCGCACGCGCAGGCGGCGCAGGGCGTCGGCGTCGGCGCTGTCGGGGAGCAGGAACAGGTTCCTGCTCACGCCGGCGCCGGCGAGGCGCAGCGTGACCAGCGGGCCGCGGCAGGCCCAGGCGGCCACGCGCAGCGCCTGATCGTCGCCGCCGCGCGTGCGCAGGACCGCCGCGCCGTCGCGCTCGATCGCCAGCCGCAGTCCCGCCTGCGCGCGCTGGACCCTGGCCGCGTGCGCCCCCAGCAGCAGGACCAGGACGCCGGCGGCGAGTTGCAGTGCCATCGGCAGTCCCGAGTACGCACACGCGGCGAGCGCGGCCACGATCGCCGCGAGCAGCGCGAGCTCGAAGCGGCGCGAGGGCCGCAACTCAAGCGCGATGGGCGGCGCGGATCTCATCGACCAGTCGTGCCATGCGGGCGTCCGGCGGCCGCGAGCGTCCGGAGAACCAGGTCCACAGGTCGCTGTCCTCGCAATCGAGCAGCGCCTCGAATCCGGCCAGTCCCGCGGCGTCGGCGCCCGCGCCGTGCGCATCGAGCCAGCCGCTAAGCAACTGGTCGAGTTCGCGCATGCCGCGCCGGCAGCGCCAGCGCAGTCGATTCAGGGTTTCATCGGATCCCACGGCGGGCGATCCCGGCGCGGCGCCGCCGGCCTCCGCTTCAGAGGCCGCGGCGTTGCACGATGAGCTGCTTGATCTGCGCGATCGCCGCCGCCGGATTGAGGTGCTTGGGGCAGGTCTTGGTGCAGTTCATGATCGTGTGGCAGCGATAGAGCCGGAACGGGTCCTCGAGTTCGTCGAGCCGCGCCCCGGTGTCTTCGTCGCGCGAGTCGATGATCCAGCGGTACGCCTGCAGCAGGATCGCGGGACCGAGGTAGCGGTCGCCGTTCCACCAGTAGCTGGGGCACGAGGTCGAGCAGCAGGCGCACAGGATGCACTCGTACAGGCCGTCGAGCTTGGCCCGGTCCTCCTTCGACTGCAGCCGCTCCTTGTCCGGCGGCGGCGCGCTCTGGGTGCGGATCCAGGGCCGGATCGCGGCGTGCTGGGCGTAGAAGTGCGTCATGTCCGGCACCAGGTCCTTGACCACCGGCATGTGCGGCAGCGGGAAGATGCGGACCTCGCCCTTGACCTCGTCGATGCCCTTGAGGCACGCCAGCGTGTTGGTGCCGTCGATGTTCATGGCGCAACTGCCGCAGATGCCCTCGCGGCAGGAACGGCGGAAGGTCAGGGTCGGGTCGACCTCGTTCTTGATCTTGATCAGCGCGTCCAGGACCATCGGCCCGCACTGGTCGAGGTCGATCTCGTAGGTGTCGGTGCGCGGGTTCTGCCCGTCGTCCGGGCTCCAGCGATAGACCTTGAACTGGCGCGCGCGCCTGGCGCCGGCAGCGGGAAAGTGCTTGCCGCGCTGGACCTTCGAGTTTCTGGGTAGCGAGAATTCGGCCATGTCTATCGTCCCGAAGCTGCAGGGCATCTGCCTGTAGGAGCGGCTTCAGCCGCGACCACGGCATCGGTCGCGGCTGAAGCCGCTCGTGCAATCGAAGGCATCGCCATCAATAGGTCCGCGCCTTGGGCGGGACCGGCTCCACGTCCTTGGACAGCGTATTCATGTGCACCGGCCGGTAGTCGAAGCCGACCCCGCCCTTGCCGTCGAGCGACACCAGCGTGTGCTTGTGCCAGTTGACG
>JAGOEZ010000063.1:0-11361 GCA_017997455.1 Lysobacterales bacterium
AGCGCCAGGAACTGCTGGTGATGATCACCCCGACCGTGATCGAGAACGTGCAGGACGCGCGCGAAGTGACCGACGACTACAAGGCGCGCTTCAAGGGGCTGCGTCCGCTGGAGTCGATCCTGCTGCCGCAGCAGGTCCCCCCGGCAGAAGCCAAGTCCGACTGAGTGCGGCGATTCCGACTTTCGAACATTCAACCGATGAGGTCAGAGATGAATTGGAACAACGTGAGTCGATTGCTCGTTTTGGCGCTGGCGCTCGGTCTTGCCGCATGTACCGGTGGCGCAGGCTCCACCACCTCGACCCCCGACGCGAAGGTGATGAAGCGAGCAGCCGAACGCTGGACCTTCCTGATCGAGAGGCAGCCGGAGAAGGCTTGGGAGTACCTCAGCCGCGGGGTCCAGTCGACCCAGGGCCGCGAAGCCTATGCGATCGACATGAAGTCCCGGCCGGTACGCTGGCTGCGCGTCAAGCCGCTCGATGCAGAATGCAGCGCGGAGCGCTGTGACGTGCGTCTCGAAGTGTGGTACGAAGTGGTGATTCCCGGCGGTGGCGGAGATCCTGTACAGGCTCCCGCGTACATCTACGAGCGCTGGATCCGCCAAGGTTCGAGCTGGGTTCACGTCCCAAACGAATTCCTGGGGGGGGGGTTGCGCTGACTGAAACGTTCACTTAACATTCCGGCCGCTCATGCCTAGTCTGCCGTCCCTTCCGGCCGCGTTTGTCGTGGGGAAGGCGGGCCGGGGAGATGCAGAAGAAAGCCCTGTGGTCCTAATTAGGAGTGTTGTGATGAAAAAGAATAGTCTGACGACGGCCCTGCTCGCCGGCCTCGCGGGCGCGGCGGGTCTGGTCACGACCGCCAACGCGGTCAACCTGAACCCGGACGGCCTCGGCCAAGTCCTGATCTACCCCTTCTACACTGTTGACGGCGGCAACAACACGCAGATCTCGGTGGTCAACACCACCAACCGCGTGAAGGCCGTCAAGGTCCGTTTCCTGGAAGCCCGCAACTCCCGGGAAGTGCTCGACTTCAACCTGTACCTGTCGCCGTTCGACGTCTGGACCGCTGCCGCGATCGCTCCCGCCGCCACGGGTCCGGGCGCGCTGGTCACCAACGATACCTCGTGCACGGTCCCCGCTTTCACGCCTGGTGTTCCGGAGCCATTCCGGGTGTTCGCGTTCAGTGGAGCGTTCCAGGACCACCCGGACTCCACCGCGGATATCCTGAGCGCCCCCGAGCGCACGCGTCAGGGCCATATCGAGATGATCGAAATGGGCCTGCTGCAGACGGGCTCCGGTGCGCTCCAGCTTGCCGAGGAAGCGACGCATAACGCCGCTGGCGTGCCGGCCAACTGCGCCGCGCTCCGTGGCGCCTGGGTCGCTGGTGGTGGCTGGGCCAACACGCCCGCCGCGAATATCGATCTGCCGAGTGGCGGCCTGTTCGGTGCTGGCGCGATCATCGAAGTCTCCCGCGGCAGCATGGTTTCCTACACCGCTGATGCCGTCGAGGGCTTCTACACGGATGCCGGTGCTCCCGGTGCGCTGCATACCGACCCTGGTACCGTTCGTCCGAACCTGACCGACGCCGACAATGGCGCCAACGTGGTCGCCAGTGTTTTCGCGAACAACGGCAGCGCGATCCTGACCGAAACGTATGCGGTCGGTCTCACCGTGCCGGATCCGGTGTCGTTGGTGTTCATGCACGACTCGATCTACAACGAGTTCAATTCCGAGCCGTCGATCAGCGGCTTTTCCGAGTGGGTCGTCACCTTCCCGACCAAGCGCTATTACGTCGACTTCGACACGCCGCCGGCGATCGCGCCCTTCACGAACGTGTTCGGCGACAGCGGTTCCGCCTGCGAGCCGGTGACGATCCGTTACTGGAATCGCGAGGAGTTGACCACTGGTCCGGGCGGTGCGGGCTTCTCGCCGCCGCCTCCGGGTGGCGTTGGCGCGGCGTTCTGCAACGAAGCGAACGTGCTTGCGTTCAACCAGCCGGGCTTCACGTCGACGACGATCCTGGGTGCTCAGCCGACCACCGGCCTTGCCGGCATCGGTTCGAACCAACAGACCATCTCGGGGACTGCCTTCCAGAACGGTTGGGCTCGTATCACGTTCGATGCGCCCTCTGCTGGCCAGAGCAATATCCTGACGGGTCCGAGCAGCCGCCAGTATTTCGGCCTGCCGGTCACGGGCTTCTGGGCCGTTGCCTACGTGAATGCTGCGGCACAGCCTGGGGTCCTGGCGACCTACAACGGCACGTTCCGCCATCGCGGAAGCCGTGCCACGTCGGGCTGATTCCTGAGCCTGCGTCAACGCTTCGCGTAGTACCGAGGCCCCGGGAAACCGGGGCCTCTTCATTTGTGGCCCCGGTCGAGCTGCGCACCAGGCGGTATGGGAGCCGGGCTGCACCCGGACGACGTATGCAGCCGCTCGTTCAGGCGAGATCCAGCTTTCTGCCACATCCTGGACCCAGTGCAATCGCGCGATCGCGAGCGCAAGATGCGACGATTACGGCTCGTCGGACAGCTTCCACCGCTCGTGCGACTGCGTCCGAAAATGTTCTCGATGATGCTTGAATCCGCCGAGCCGGTTGCCGGGCCGAGCGTCAACATTCGCCCATGCTAAACTGGCGCCTTGACCGCTACGCGTCCGACTACGCAGGTGTACAGCATGCAAGGCAAGATCGTCCTACTCGCGCTGGCTTCCGCATTCGCGATCACTGCGTCTGCACAGGATCAGGTCATTCAGTTCGACAACGTCACCCCGCCGAAAACCGTGCGCTTGCAAGCCAACAGCACGGTCTCGATTACCGTTGCGGGCAACCTGACCGCAAAGTGCCTCAATGTCGACAGCGACAGCGCAAACTGCGACGACATCGGGACCGGGGGTAGCGCGGGGGCGCCGGTCGTGCCCGATCTCACCGGCACCAACTTTGCGCCCGCGGCCGACAGACCGACAACCTACGCCGCCGGAACCACGTTCACGTTGGTGCCGCCGACCGTCACCAATGCCGAGACCTGCCTGCGCCTCTTCGAAGGCGGTACTTCCACCGGTTGGGCCAACAACACGGCGGCTCCGATACCGGTCCCCTCGGCCGTGGTCACGCTTTCGCAGCCGAACCAAAACTACGATTTTCGCCTGCGCTGTTTCGGAGCCGGGGGTGCGAGCACGTCGAACCTGTACCGCGTCGTCACCGACGAACGCACCGTGGGCGATCCGCCGCCGGGCGGCGATCAGTGCGTTGCCGGAACGGTGACGCCCCCGTCGGGCTACACCCGCAACATGTTGAGCACCAGCTTTCAGCAGCTTGTCAACGCGGCGGGAAATGCCTGTGGCGAATTCCCGGAGTTGACGGCAAGCGTTTGCCGGATGGTCACGTCGAGGTCGCAGTACACTTCGATTCGGTTCACGGTCCCAAGCGCTTCGCGCTTTGACACCCTTGCCAAGGCGATCTCCTGGGACGAGAACCAGTTCGACGGATCCGCAATCACATCGCGTGTGTACATGACCTTTAGCCAATGCCCAGGCGATTTCCGGATTCCAACGTCGGTTACGGCGCCTACGGACGACCCAACCCTTTCACTGGCATGCCGCAGTTTCAGGAACTCGCCACCGACCATCGCAGGATCGTTCCGGGACCTCAAGTACAACGTCAACGCGGACGGCCTGCCGACCAACTTGGGCGGTGAAATGCGCTGCGGCCTAAAGCCGGGCAACACCTATTACATGAACTTCATCCTCGCGAATCCTGAGGGCGGAATCGTCCCGGGTGAACACAACTGCAATCCGTCCAGCCTTGAAAGTTGCGGCGTACAGATGACTTCATTCTGAGATCGAACCGGGTCGATTGGCGGCCCTGCAGTAGTCGTCTTGAGCAGATTCGGAATGCGCCCCATGACCCGCATGTTGTCCCAGCTAGTCTGGCTCGCGTCGCTCGTGATTCCCACGACGGGAGTGTCGGCGGCAGACGGTGCCGATGTGGTGGTCACCCGTGGAACGGCGGTAGTGACCTTGGCGGACGTCGATGCCTACGTAGAGTCGATTCCCGTCGAGCAGCGCTCGCCGTTCGTAGCCGATGGTGAGCGCGTCGAGCGGATGCTGGACAACTTGCTCATGGCCGAGCAGTTGGCCGATGAGCAGCGCGCCACCGAGAAGGTCAAGGGTGTCGATCCCTTGCTCGCGGCGCGGCTGCGTTTTGTCGAGAACGAGGCCCGCGCCCAGTACTTCGTGGCCCGCATGCGCGGGGATGCACCTGCTGTCGATGCGGCGGCACTTGCGCGCGAACGCTACACGGCCGCGCCCGAGAACTTCATTGGCCCGGCGTTGTTCGACCTGCGCCATGTGCTGGTCAAGACGACCGGTCGGAGCGAGGCTGCCGCCGCCGAGCTGATCGAGCGAATCCGCGCCGAAGCCGTGGCAGATCCGGATCAGTTCCCTGAGCTGGCTGAACGCTACTCGGAAGACAAGTCCACGAGCATGAATGGTGGACTAATGACCGGGGTTGCCATCGCGAAGCTGGATGCTGCTTTCGGCGCCGCACTCCAGGGGTTGGCCTCGCCGGGCGATATTTCGCCGATGGTTCGCACGCAGTTCGGGCTCCACGTAATCCAACTGTTGTCGAAGCGCCCCGGCCGGCAACTCGACTTCGCCGAAGTCCGGTCCGACCTGGAGGCGCAAGTGGCGCGCGAGGCTGCCGACCGCTGGGTAGAGAAGCGCATTGTTGACCTGCGCAATACGCCATCCGAGGCCAACGAGGCGGTTGCCAACAGCATTCGCCAACGCTACGACAGCCCAGACGCGTCAAGTCCGAAACAGCAATAGCGGCTGCCGCCTTGCGGCCCTGTCGACGCTGGCGATCGCCCCAGCCCGGTTTCGACGGGTTGTGTTTCCGGGCCGACGGTGACTGCGTTCGGGATCGCTTGGTGGACTAGGTTTCCGCACTCCATCGCCAGAGGCGATGGCTGGATGGAACGCTCGTTCCTGATCGACCCGAACCGCGAACCCGATCCATGCCCCAGGCGTCGCAGCGTTGGCTCCACCTGTTGCGCCATTTCGTGGTGCGCGACCTGCGCCAGCGTTACCTCGGCAGCCTGTGGGGCGGGGCGTGGGCGCTGTTGCAACCGCTGCTCACGCTGGCGATCTATGCCGTGGTCTTCGTCGAGGTGCTCAAGGTGCGCCTGCCCGAGGCCGCCGGCCCCGGCTTCGTGCCCTTCTTCGCCGCCGCGCTGTGGCCGTGGACGGCCTTCGCCGAGGCGCTCAACCGCGGCATGGGCGCCATTCCCGACAACGCCGGCCTGCTCGGCAAGGTGGCCCTGCCCAGCAGCGTGCTGGTGGTGGCGCCGGTGACCACCAGTTTCCTGGTCCACGGCACGGGCTTCGTCGGCGTCGTGGTGGTGCTGGCGGCGGTGGGGCAGGGCGTGGCGCCCGCCGGCCTGCTGCAGGCGGCGCCGATGTTCGCCTTGCTGTACCTGCTCGCGGTGGGCCTGGGATTGCTGCTGGCGGCGTTGCAGGTGTTCGTGCGCGACCTCGCCCAGGTCATCGCGCAGCTGCTGTCGCTGCTCTTCTTCCTGACCCCGATCGTGTACGCGCGCGAGATGGTGCCGGCGCGATTCGCCGAACTGCTGGGCTGGAATCCGCTCACCGCATACATCGAGGGCGTGCGCGCGCCGCTGCTCGGCACCGCCGCGCCGTCGTGGTGGCTGCCGCTGCTGGCCAGTGCGCTGGCGCTGCTGCTCGGCGTGGCGGTGTTCCGGCGCCTGTCGCGCCATTTCGAGGATTTCCTGTGAGCGCGGTGCTGGCCCGGCTCGACGGCGTGCGCAAGGCCTTCCCGCACGTCACCCGGCGCAGCGACCGCATCCGCGCGATGTGGCGCCTGCTGGCCGGGCTCCCGCCGGCCGATCCGGCGGTGGTGCTGGACGGGATCACGCTCGAGGTGCGGCGCGGCGAATCGCTCGGCATCGTGGGCGAGAACGGCGCCGGCAAGAGCACCCTGCTCAAGGTCCTGACCGGCGTGCTCGCGCCCACCTCCGGCCAGGTCGAGCTGGCCGGCAGCGTGGCTGCGCTGCTCGAGCTCGGCGCCGGCTTCCATGCCGAGTTCACCGGGCGCGAAAACGTCGAGATGGCGGGCGCGCTGATGGGCTACCGGCCGGCCGAGCTGCGCGCGCAGATGGACCGCATCCTCGCCTTCGCCGACATCGGCCGCTACATCGACGAGCCGGTCAAGCACTATTCCTCGGGCATGGTGGTGCGCCTGGGCTTCGCCCTGGTGGCGGCGCGCCGGCCCGACCTGCTGATCACCGACGAGGTGCTCGCGGTCGGCGACGAGGCCTTCCAGCGCAAATGCGTGCGCTGGATCGAGGACTACCTCGCCGGCGGCGGCACCCTGATGCTGGTCTCGCACAGCATGTACCACGTGCAGAAGCTGTGCCGGCGCGCGGTCTGGATCCAGCGCGGGCGGATCGAGGCGATCGGCGACGTCCACGAGGTCACCCAGCGCTACCTGGCGTGGCAGGAGACCCGCATCGCCGCCGACAGCGCCGCCGCGCAGCAGGGCGCCAGCGGACTCGAGTTCCAGACCCGCACGCTCGCGGTCAATGGCGTCGGCGAGGGCAGTCCGCTGTCGATCGACGCCGGCGGCACGATCGAGGTCGTGGCCCGGGTGCGCTCTTCCAGCGGCCGGGTGCCGGTCCTGGGCGTCGGCATCGTGCGCGGCGACGGCACGCCGGTGTACGGCGTGACCTCGGAGATGGACGGCGCCGCGCCACGCCGCGAGGGCGCCGACGGCTACCGCTTCGTGCTGCGCTTCCCCGCGCTGGCGCTGCTGCCGGGCACCTACACCGTGCGTGCGCACGCGATGGACCCGGAGGCATTGCGCCTGTTCGACACCGTGGAACAGCCCTTCACCGTGCGTGGCCGCAGCCGCGAACTGGGGCTGGTGCGCCTGCCGCACGATTGGGAGCGGGATCCGTGAGCGTGGCGGCGGTGGACGCGCTACCCGAAGTGATCGTGCCGATCCACGACGGCGTCGACGCGCTGTCCGCCTGCCTCGCCAGCCTGCGCCGCACGCTGCCGCCGCAGGCCCGGCTGCAACTGGTCGACGATGCGTCGGGCGATCCGCGCGTCGGCGCGCTGCTGCACGCGTTCAGCGCCGCCGCGCCGTGCGCGCTCGCGTTGCACGTGCAGGCGCGCAACCTCGGCTTCGTCGCCACCGTCAACGCGGCGATGGCGCGCGCGCAAGGCGACGTGGTGTTGCTCAATTCCGATACCGTGGCCACGCCAGGCTGGCTGCAGCGGCTGGCGCGCTGCGCTGCGACCGTGCCGCGCCTCGCCACCGCGACGCCATGGTCGAACAATGCCGAGATCTGCTCCTTCCCGCTGTTCTGCCGCGCCAACCCGGTGCCGGCCGATCCGGATGCGGTCGCCGCCGCCGCCGCGCGACTGGCTGCGGAATACCCCGAACTGCCCACCGCGGTGGGCTTCTGCATGCTGATCCGGCGCGCGGCGCTCGACGCGATCGGCGACTTCGACGCCGCGACCTTCGGGCGCGGCTACGGCGAGGAGAACGACTTCTGCCAGCGGGCCGCCGCCCATGGCCTGCGCAATGTCCTGTGCGACGATGCCTTCGTGGCCCACGTCGGCGGGCAATCGTTCGCGCCGCTGGGCCTCGCGCCCGGCGGCGAGAACCTCGGGCGCCTGGTCGCACGCTACCCCCGCTACAATGCCGAGGTCGCCGATTTCATCGCCCGCGATCCACTGGCGCCGCGCCGCGCCGCGCTCGCGGCGCAACTGACGGGCGCACCCGCCGGGACGTTATCGTGAGCGAGTCCCTGGAATTCACCGGAGAACGCTTCACGCCCGAGTGCGTGCGCGAGATCTGGTACGAGCACTGGCACCGCTACGCATGGGCGCGCGGCTTCGCGCGCGGGCGCCGCGTGCTGGATGCCGCCTGTGGCGAAGGCTACGGCGCCGCGCTGCTGTCCGACGTCGCCACCAGCGTGCTGGGCGTGGACATCTCCGACGCCGCGGTGGCGCATGCCCGCGCGCGCTACGCGGCGCGCTCGAACCTGCGCTACGAGCAGGCCGACGCGACCGCGCTGCACGCCTTGCCGGACGCCTCCTTCGACCTCATCGTCTCGTTCGAGACCCTCGAGCATGTCGAGGCGCAGGAAGCGCTGGTGGCGGGCTTCGCGCGCCTGCTGGCCCCGGGCGGGCTGTTGCTGCTGTCTTCGCCCGACAAGCAGACCTACTCCGATGCGCGCGGTTACCGCAACGAGCACCACGTGCGCGAGTTGTACCGCGGCGAGCTCGAGGAACTGCTCGGCCGGCACTTCGGCGCGGTGCGCCTGTTCGCGCACAAGCTGCTGTTCCAGTCCGCGATCTGGCCGCTGGACGCCGCGCCGGCCGCGCTCGAGACCCTGACCGGCCACGCGGGCACCACCCGGGTCGAGCCGACGCTGGCCTACGCGCCGCTGTACTTCCTCGCCCTGTGCGCGCGCGCCGAGGGCGAACTGCCGGCCGAGGCGAGCGTGCGCGCCTCGCTGTTCGGCGACGCCGAGGAAAGCGTCTACAGGCATTACGACCACGAGGTGCGCAAGAACATGGGCGCGGGCGCGCGCATCCAGGAACTGGAGCGCGAGCTGGCCGCGGCCCGCGCCGCGGCGATCGCGGCGCCGACGGCCACTGCGCCCGGGCCGGAGGGGTTCTGGCGCCAGCTGCGGCGCCGGTTCGGGGGCTGAGCGCGGATGGACTTCCAGATCGATTTCGGCAATGCGCTGTCCCCCGCGCCCGTCGACAACGCGCCGCTGTACGCCTCGGTGGCGGGCGTTGCCCACACCTTGGGTCCGGAAGAGTGCGTGTTCGAGGATCGCGCCAGCGGCGAGATCCACGTGATGACGGTGCAGGTCGTGCAGGCACTGGAGCTGTGCCGGCCATTCCGCAGCCTCGACCAGCACGTGGCGGCGGTTGCGGCCGCCCTCCCGGGCATGGCGGGCCAATTGCCGGCCGTGCGCCGGGTCCTCGAGCAGATGGTCGCACGCGGCTTGCTGCACGAGTCCTCGACCTGGATGGCTGCGCTGGGGCGCAAGGTCGCGCCGCTGCAGGGCGAATTGGGCCCGGTGTTCGTGCGCGCCTGCGATCGCCCGGCGCAGCTCGAGGCCCTGCTCGACTCGCTGTCGCTGCAGGAGCAGGCCAGCGGGCGGCGGCGCTGGCTGGTGGTACTCGACGATTCGCGTGACGCGGCCGCCGCGTCGCGCCACGCCGCGGCGCTGGCCCGTCGCGTCGCGGCCGGCGGCCAGGCCCTGCACGTGGATGCGGCGCGCTGGCGCGGTTTCGCGTCGCAGCTCGCGCGGGCGGTGCCCGGGGCCGCGGCCGCCGTGCGTTACGCGCTGGCCGCGCCCGGCGATGCCGACGCCGGCGGAGGCGGGCGCGGCTTCAACCTCGCCGTGCTGCTGGGGCAGGGCGCGCGCTACGCGCTGCTGGATGACGATTTCCGCCTGCCGCTGCATCGCGTCCCGGGCGCCGAGGACGGCATCGACCTGGCCGGCTCGCCCGACCTGCCGGCGCGCTTCCACGACGGACTGGCGGAGGCGCTGGCGGAGGGCGAGCCCGACCACGACGATCCTTTCGAACGCCAACTCGCGTGGTGCGGACAGCCACTGCACCAGGTGCTGGCCGATCCGGCGCTGGCGCCGACGCGCGCGCAGCTGCAGGGCCTGGTGCCGGGCGCGCTGCCTGGCCTGGGCACGGACACGCACGTCATCGCCACCTGCAACGGCCACCGCGGCCACTCCGGCGCGGCGGGCGTCGACTGGATGTACCTGCTCGATGCCGCCAGTCGCCGCTCCTTCGCCGCCGATCGCGCGCGCTACCTGCGCGCGCTCGAGGGGGGCCCGCTGGGCTTCGGCGCCCCGCGCGCGCGCCTGCTCGACCAGGGCCACTTCCTGCCCTTCCTGCTCGACGGCACCCGCCTGCTGCCACCGACGCTGCCGGCGGGACGCAGCGAGGACCTGCTGTTCGGCATGTTGTGCAAGGCGCTTTATCCGCGCAGCGTCGTGTTGCACGGCAATCGCACCATCGGCCACGTGCAGGAAGCCGCGCGCGACCGCAGTCGCCTGCTGGACCGCGCCGACACGCCGGGCTTGCCGGTGTTCGTCAACGATTTCCTCGGCTCGCGCCTGGCCGAGATCCGCGCGCACGATCCCGCGCAGCGCCTGGCCACGCTGGCCGGCTGGTTGCGCGACCTCGCGGCGGCGGGCGAGGGCGATCGGGTCGCGCTGCTCGATGACTTCCTGCGCTTCCGGCGCGCCGACCTGGTGCACCGCTTGCAGGCCGTGTTCGCCGGCGCGAGCGACGCGCCGCTGCACTTCCAGTCCGACCTGCGGCGCCTGATCGAGGTCAACGGGCGGGCGGTGGCGCAACGCGCCGCGCCGCGCCTGGCGGGCTGGCCCGAGTCGCTCGACGCCGCCGCCTGCGCGCAGCGGCTGGCCGGCGAGCTGCGCGGTTACGCCGACACCCTCGAGCACTGGCCGCGCCTGGCCGCGGCGGCGCGCCCGCTGGCGGCGCGCCTGCTCGCGACCGACTGAGCGTCCATGGCCGGCACGGTCGACGTGGTGGTGGTCGCGCACGACAGCGGCGCGGTGCTGCGCGATTGCGTAGAGCGCGTGCTGGCGCAGCCCGGCTTGCGGCGCCTGGTGGTGGTTGACAACGATTCCCGCGACGGCGCGATCGAGCGCCTGCCCGGCGACGCGCGCATGCGCGTGATCCGCAACGTCGCCAACCCCGGCTTCGCGGTCGCCTGCAACCAGGGCGCGGCAGCGGGCGACGCGCCGTGGATCCTGTTCCTCAATCCCGACTGCCTGCTGGCACCCGACACGCTCGCGTTGCTGCTGGCCCGCGCCGCCACGGCGCCCACGGCCGCAATGCTCGGCGCCGACGTTCGCGACGCCGCCGGCCGGCCCGAGCGCGCGGCGCGCCGCCGCGACCCGACCCTGTCGCGCAGTCTCGCGCAGCTCGGCGGCCTCGCGCGCCTGGCGCTTGCCGAGGGTCTGTACATCGACCCCGACCCCGCGCAGCCGCTGCATCCGGTCGACGCCGTATCCGGCGCGCTAATGCTGGTGCGCCGCGAGTTGTGCGCTGCGCTCGGCGGTTTCGACGAAGGCTATCGCCTGCACTGCGAGGACCTCGACCTTTGTCGGCGCGCGCGCGCGGCGGGCGCCGTGGTGGCCGTGGCCGAGGGTGTGCCGGTGGTGCACCTCAAGGGCAGTTCGAGTCGCCGGCGACCGCTGTTCGTCGCCTGGCACAAGGCGCGGGGCATGGCGCGTTACCGGCGCAAGTTCGGCCCGCATGGGCTCGCCGGCGCGATCG
>JAGOEZ010000063.1:11461-13660 GCA_017997455.1 Lysobacterales bacterium
GTGCCGGTGGTGCACCTCAAGGGCAGTTCGAGTCGCCGGCGACCGCTGTTCGTCGCCTGGCACAAGGCGCGGGGCATGGCGCGTTACCGGCGCAAGTTCGGCCCGCATGGGCTCGCCGGCGCGATCGGCAGCGCCGGCATCTGGACCCGCTTCGCGCTGGCGGCGCCGTGGCACGCCCTGCGCCAGGCGCTGGCCGCGGTGCGCGCGGCGTGAGCCCGGCGCAGGAGTTCGAGCGCCTGCGCGCGCTGGCGCTGGCCGGACGCCTGCACGAGGCGCGCACCGGGCTCGCCGCCCTGCATCCGCGCAGCGGCAACGACCCGTCGCCCGCGGCGATGCTGGCCTGGATCGCCAACCTCGAACTTGACGACGCGGCCTGCGCGCGCTGGCTCGCCGAGACCTATGCGCGCGACCCCACGCACCTCGCGGCGCGCTCGATCGAGATCGAGCTCGCGTTGCGCCAGGGCCGCGCCGGCGACGCCGTGCGCGTGGCTTCCGCGATCGTGGCGGAGGCACCCTCGTCGGCCTGGGCGCGGCACACGCTGGGGTTGGCGCTGGCCGCGGCCGGCGACCGCGCCGGCGCGCTCGAGGCCCTCGGTGCCGCGTTGGCGCTGGATCCGAGTTACCTGCCCGCCTGGATCGCGCGCGGCGTCGTGCGTCTCGACGCCGGCGAGCTGGCGGCGGCGGCCGCGGACTTCGAGGCGGCGCGCGCGCTCGACCCGGCCGCGTTCGAGCCGCGCCTGCGCCTGGCGCAGGTGCAGCTGCGCCGCGGCGACGGCCCCGCGGCGCTGGCGCTGCTGGCGCGGCTGGTGGAAGAGTTTCCGGCCGACGCCACTGCCTGGCGCGGCCTCGCCGAGGCGGAGGAACTGGCGGGTCGCGTCGACCCGGCGATCGACGCGCGCGAGCGCGCGGTGACGCTGGACGCAGGCAATGCCGAGCAGCACCTGCAACAGGCGCTGATGCTGGCGCGCTTCGGCCTGGTCGATGGCGCGCGCGCGGCCGCCACGCGCGCGGCGGCGCTGGCGCCCGCCGCGCTGCTCCCGCGCTGGCTGGCCTGGCAGATGCTGCCGCTGCTGTATCGCGACGAGGCCGACATCGCAGCGTGGCGCGCGCGCTGGCGCGAGGGCCTCGCGCGCTTCGAAGCGGTCGACATCGCGCCGCCGGAGGTCGCGGCGCAGATCCCGGAACTGCTGGCGACGGTGCCGAACTTCCTCCTGCATTACCAAGGCGACATCCTGCGCGAGGAGCAGCAGCGCCATGGCGCCCTGGTCACGCGCTGGGTGGAGCGGGTCTGGCCGCGCCGCGCACCGACGGCGCCATCGGCACGCGGCCGGCTGCGCGTCGCTTTCGCCTCGGCCCACCTGCGCCACCACACCGTCTGCAAGTTGTTCCGCGGCTGGATCGAGGGCCTGGACCGCGCGCGCTTCGACGTGTGCGCGCTGCACCTGGGCTCGCGAATGGATGTGGTGTCGCGACAGCTGGAGGCCGGCGTCGACCACTGGATCGCCGGACTCGCGACCAACGAGGCCTGGGTCAATGCGGTCGCGGCCGCGCGCCTGGACGCGATCGTGTACCTCGACATCGGCATGGATGGCCTGACCCAGCTCCTGGCCGCGCAACGGCTGGCGCCGCTGCAATGCGTGGCCTGGGGACATCCCGTCACCACGGGCCTGGGCACCATCGACCGCTTCCTCAGCTCGGCGGCGATGGAGCCGCCGGCGGCCGAAGCGCACTACACCGAGCGCCTGGAGCGCCTGCCCGGCCTCGGCATCCGCTACGCCCTGCCGGAGCCCGCGCGCGGCTTCCAGCGCGTGCCGCGCGATCCGGCACATGCTCCCTTGCTGCTGTGCGCGCAGAGCGTGTTCAAGTTCCTGCCCCTGCACTACGAACTCTACGCGCGCATCGCCGCGCGCGTCCCGGCCGCGCGCTTCGCCTTCATCCCGCATCCCGTGGCGGCGGTGCGCGAACAGCTGGCGGCCGGATTCCGCGCCGCCTTCGCCCGGCATGGCCTCGACTTCGACGCGCGCGCGACCCTGCATCCCTACCAGGATGAAGGCGCGTTCTTCGCGCGCCTCGCCGAGGCCGACGTGCTGCTCGACACCGTGGCCTGGTCGGGCGGCAACACCACGCTGGAGGCGCTGGCCATGGACCTGCCGGTCGTGACCTGCCCCGGCGCGAGCATGCGTTCGCGACATACCCACG
>JAGOEZ010000234.1 GCA_017997455.1 Lysobacterales bacterium
AACCACCCCCCGCTGCCGGACTACTTCTTCGTCCAGCGGCCGGTGCTGGCCATGGTTATCTCGATCCTCATGGTGATCGTGGGACTGATCACCCTGCGCGGGCTCGCGATCGAGCAGTACCCCTCGGTGGTGCCGCCGCAGATCCAGGTCAGCACCTTCTTCCCGGGCGCCAGCGCCGAAGTGGTGCAGCAGTCGGTGGCCTCGCCGATCGAGCAGATGATCAACGGCGTCGACGACCTGCTCTACATCCGCTCCATTTCCGGCAACGACGGCAGTTACACCGCGTCGGTCTACTTCGAGACCGGCAGCGACCAGGACACGTCGAACATGCTGGTGCAGAACCGCGTGCAGCAGGCCACGCCGAACCTGCCGCAGCAGGTGATCCAGTACGGCGTGACCGTGCGCAAGGCGCAGGCCAGCGTGCTGCTGCTGGTCTCGCTGTACTCGCCCGACGGCACCTACGACCAGACCTTCCTCGCAAACTACGTCACCCTCAACCTGCTCGACCCGATGCTGCGGGTCGAGGGCGTGGGCGACGCGCGCCTGCTGAGCCAGTCGAGCTACACCATGCGCCTGTGGCTCAAGCCCGACCGCATGGCCCAGCTCGGCCTCGACGCCACCGACGTGGCCAGCGCCTTGCAGACCCAGAACGTGCAGATCCCGGCCGGCCAGATCGGCGCGCCGCCGCAGGCCTCGCCGCTGGAGTTCCAGTACCAGGTCAAGGCCCCGGGTTTCCTGCAGACGGCCGAGGAGTTCGGCAACATCATCCTGCGCTCCAACCCGGACGGCTCGCAGATCCGCGCGCAGGATGTAGGGCGCACCGAGCTGGGCGCGCAGTCGTACAACATCATCACGCGCATGAACAGCGGCCCGGCCGCGTTCCTGGGCGTGTACCAGGCCACCGGCGGCGACGCGCTGCGCACGGCGCGCGACATCCGCGCCCTGATGGAATCGCTCAAGGGCAGCTTCCCGCCCGGCGTCGACTACGCGATCTCCTACGACACCACGCCGCCGATCGTGGCCTCGATGGTGGAGATCATGCACACCCTGGCCGAAGCCATGGTGCTGGTCCTGATCGTGGTGTTCCTGTTCCTGCAGAGCTGGCGCGCGACCCTGATCCCGATGCTGACCGTGCCGGTCTCGCTGATCGCCACCTTCGCTTTCTTCCCGATGCTGGGCTTCTCGGTCAACGTGTTGACCATGTTCGGCATGATCCTGGCGATCGGCATCGTGGTCGACGACGCGATCGTGGTAGTCGAGGCGGTCATGCACCACATGGAGCAGGGCATGGACCGCCGTGCCGCGACCAACCGGGCGATGAAGGAGGTGTCGGGGCCGGTGGTGGCGATCGCGCTGATCCTGTGCGCGGTGTTCGTGCCGGTGGCCTTCATGGGTGGCATCACCGGCGCCATGTTCAAGCAGTTCGCGCTCACCATCGCGATCGCGGTGGTGATCTCGGCGATCAACGCCCTGAGCCTGAGTCCGGCGTTGTGCGCGATGCTGCTCAAGCCGGCGTCGAAGGACCCGGGCCCGCTGGCACGGCTGTTCGGCGCCTTCAACCGCGGCTTCGACAAGGCGACCCGCGGCTATGTGACGGTCAGCAGGCTTTTCATCCGGCGCGCATTCCTCGGCGTGATCGCGCTGGTCGCGGTCAGCGCGGGCGCCTTCTGGCTGTTCCGCCACGTGCCGACCGGTTTCCTGCCGGGCGAGGACCAGGGCGTGATGGTGGTCAACGTGCAGTTGCCCAACGCGGCTTCGCTCGACCGCACCGACGCGGTGGTCAAGCAGATCGAGGCCCTGCTGGCGCAGCGCAAGGAAGTGACCTACGTCTCCGGCGTGGTGGGCTACTCGATGCTGACCGGCACCACGTCGTCCGATGCGGCGACGATCTTCGTGTCCTTCGCCGACTGGGCCGAGCGGCCCGCGCCGGAACAGCACGCCTTCGCCATCATCCAGTCGGTCAACCGCGAGCTGGCGCAGATCGCCGGCGCGCAGGCCTTCGCCTTCCCGATCCCGCCGATCAGCGGGCTCTCGGCTTCGGGCGGCTTCACCATGCTGCTGCAGGACCGCGCGGCCAGCACGCCGCAGGAACTCGAGGCCCAGCTCAAGGCCTTCCTCGGCGCGCTGCGCCAGCGGCCCGAGGTGGCGCAGCCTTTCTCGTCGTTCTCGGCCTCGCTGCCGCAGGTCGGGATCGAGGTCGACACGGCGCAGATCTCGAAGCTGGGCCTGCCGGTCAACCGCGTGTACCAGTCGCTGCAGACCTTCCTCGGCGGCCTCTACGTCAACCAGTTCACGCGCTTCGGGCGCCTGTGGAAGGTCTACCTGCAGGCCGATGGCGAGTACCGGCGCACGACGCAGGACCTCGGCAACTACTTCGTGCGCGCCAACAACGGCGAGATGATCCCGCTGGCCACGCTCGCGCGCACGACCGAGACCTCGGGACCGAACTACATCCTGCGCTTCAACCTGTTCCCGGCGGCGGAAATCACCGGCAACAGCGGCGCAGGCTTCAGTTCGGGCCAGACCATCGAGGCGCTGAAGGAGACCTTCGATGGCACCGTGGCGGACGGTTTCGGTTACGACTGGTCGGGCCAGACCTTCCAGGAGATCCGCGCGCAGGGCCAGCAGGGGATCGTGTTCGCGATGGCGATCCTGTTCGTGTTCCTGCTCCTGGCCGCGCTCTACGAGAGCTGGACGCTGCCCTTCAGCGTGCTGCTGGGCACGCCCTTTGCGCTGCTCGGCGCCATGTTCGGCACCTGGGCGCTGGGCCTGGACAACAACCTCTACACCCAGATCGGCATCGTGTTGCTGATCGGCCTGGCGGCCAAGAACGCGATCCTGATCGTGGAGTTCGCCAAGATGGGCCGCGACGCCGGCAAGCCCATCGACGAAGCGGCAGCCGAGGCCGCGCGCCTGCGCTTCCGCCCGATCCTGATGACCGCCTTCGCCTTCATCCTGGGCTGCGTGCCGCTGATGCTGGCCTCGGGCTCCGGCGCCAACTCGCGCATCGCGCTGGGCACCGGCGTGGTCTTCGGCATGAGCTGCGCGACCGTGCTGGGCGTTTTCCTGATCCCGTTCCTCTACAGCGTGGTGCAGAAGTTCGGCGAGCGCTTCAGCGGCCCACCCAAGGCCGCCGCGCCCGCCGCGCCCTAGTCGGGCACCGCGAAATTGGGGGGTCCGCGACCGCCGCCATCCGCGTGCCGGCTCAGACATTCAGTGGAACTCGCCGCCACGCGGATGCCGACGGTCGCGGACGCGCTTCGATCCAGCGCAAGGCAATGCCCCCGGTGCTGTGGGAGCGGGTTCAGCCGCGACCGGGGCCTATCGCCCACGGAGTGGGCTCCTACAATGCCGGCTCTGTAGGAGCCCACTCCGTGGGCGATAGGCCCCGGTCGCGGCTGAAGCCGCTCCTACAGGGCACGGCTCGGATCAGGCGGCGAGGCGCGGTCGCTCGGCGAGGGCGTCGAAGTAGCGTTGTGTCATCAGCATCTGCTCCGCCGCGGTTTCGACGCCATTGACCACCGCGCGGAACGCCGCATTCTCCGGCCGGTCCTTCGCGTACCAGCCCAGGTGCTTGCGCGCGATGCGCACGCCGTGCTGTTCGCCGTAGAAGGCGTACAGCGCCTCGAGGTGGCCGAGCAGGATGCGGCCGA
>JAGOEZ010000235.1 GCA_017997455.1 Lysobacterales bacterium
TCCGGGCCGGCGCTCGAGGCGCCGCTGCTGTTCCCGGCGCTGCTGCGCGCCGACGCCGCGCTCTCGACCAAGCTGCTCGAAGTGGCGCAGGCGGCGTTGCGCGGCGACGAACCGATGGCGGCGCTGCGCGCGGTCGACGAGCTCATCGGCATGCTGCTGCAGGCGCAGGCCGGCCACGATGCCGCCATCGAGCGCTGCCCCGGGCGGTCGCCGCGCTACCGGCGCCAGTTGTTCCTGCGCCTGATGCGGGTGCGCAACCACATCGACTCCGGCGCCAGCCTCGGCGCCGAGGGCACGCTCGCGCGCCTGGCCGACATCGCCAAGCTTTCGCCCACGCATTTCCTGCGCGTGTATCGCGACGTCTTCGGCCACACCCCGCACAAGCACGTGGTGGCGGCGCGCATGGAGGCCGCGCGCGCGATGCTGCTCTCGACCAGCCTCGGCGTGACCCAGGTCTGCCGCGCGCTGGGCTTCGAGAACCGCTGCGCCTTCGCGCGCTCCTTCAAGCAGCACTACGGCATCGCGCCGACCCACCTGCGCGGCAGCGCGCGCGTCGATGGCGCGGCGCAGGCAGCGCGCGCGGAGATTCGCAATCCGGGCACCGCCGCCGCGCAACTTACGCAACCCGCCTGAGGAAACCGTGGCCGAGGATCGATCCACGCGCGGCGTCGCCGCTGGCGGCGCCGCGCGTGGAAGTTCGGACGATCCACCCGTCACGACGCGGTGCCCACGATTACGAGGAGACATAAACCAATGAGAACCACCCCGCTGCGCGCCGCGATCCGGCGCTCGCTGCAAGGCGCCGCCGCCCTCGCGGTCGCCGCCACCCCGATGGCGCAGGCGCAGGACCAGGACCAGGACCAGGACAGCCCCGAGCAGCTTGAAACGGTCACCGTGCTCGGCTCGCGCATCAAGCGCACCGACATCGAGACCTCGCAACCGGTGCTGGTGATCGAGCGCGCGGAGCTTGCGCGCACCGGCCTGACCTCGATCGGCGACATCCTGCAGGAACTGACCAGCGCCGGCGCCACGCTCAACAGCTCGATCAACAACGCCGGCAACGGCGAGACCCGCGCCGACCTGCGCAACCTCGGCTCCAACCGCGTGCTGGTGCTGGTCAACGGCCGGCGCTGGGTGCAGAGCGCCAGCGGCGGCGTCATCGGCACCGGCGTCGACCTGTCGACCATCCCGATCTCGATCGTCGAGCGGGTCGAGGTGCTCAAGGACGGCGCCTCGTCGATCTATGGCTCCGACGCGATCGCGGGCGTGATCAACATCACCACGCGCGACACCTTCGATGGCGCCGAAGCCAGCGCCTACATCGGCGAGTACGACGAGGGCGATGGCCGCACCGAGTCGTACGACTTCACCCTCGGCGCCACCACCGATCGCTCCAGCGTGGTGCTCAACGTCTCCTACACGAAGCAGGAAGTGGTGGGCGCCGGCGACCGCGAGATCAGCGCGGTGCCGACCTTCGGGCTGCCTTCGGGCACGGTCTACCCGGGCGGTCCCAGTTCGACCACGCCGCAGGGGCGCTTCGGCTTCGGCGCGGGCGGCAACCGCCTGCCGGACGGCAGCGCCGGCACGCTCACGTTGTCCGACGGCCAGTCCGGCGACAGCGCCAGCGACTTCCGTCCCTTCAGCACCGCGACCGACGGCTACAACTTCGCCCCGGACAACTACCTGCTGACGCCGCAGGAGCGCATCGGCCTCTATGCCCAGGGGCGCTACGACCTCACCGAGTCGATCGGTTTCCGCACCGAAGTGCTCTACAACGAGCGCCGCTCCGAACTGCTGCTCGCGCCGACGCCGATCGTGCTCGGCACGCTCGGGTCCGGCGGCGCCTTCGGGGTCAACATCGATGCCGAAAGCGTCTACAACCCGTTCGGGCAGGACATCACGCGCGCGCAGTTCCGGCCGCTGGGCCGCGGCCGCAGCTTCAACCAGGACGTGGATGCGTTCCACTTCGCCGGCGGCTTCGACGGCGCCTTCGACCTGTGGGAACGCTCCTTCTCGTGGGACGCGAGCTACATCTACAACGAGAGCGAGCAGAACGACACCAACTTCGGCGCCTACAACGTCGGCAACGTCGCGCAGGGCGTGGGGCCGTCGTTCATCGACGGCGGGGTCGCCACCTGCGGCACGCCGGATGCGCCGATCGCGGGCTGCGTGCCGCTCAATTTCCTCGGCGGCCCGGACGGCTTCACCCAGGAGATGTTCGACTACGCCGCGATCGTGATCCACGACAGCGGGGGCTACAAGAGCACCAACTACACCACCAACCTCACCGGCGACCTGTTCGAACTGCCGGCCGGGCCGTTGGGCTTCGCGGCGGGGTACGAGTACCGGCGCGAGTCCGGCTACGACTCGCCCGATGCCTTCGTCGCCGCCGGGCTCAGCACCGGCAGCGCGCGCCTGCCCACCGAGGGCGGCTACTCGGTCGACGAGTTCTACGTCGAGTTCAACGTGCCGATCCTCAAGGACCTGCCGGGCGCGGAGATCCTCGAGATCAACGCCGCGGCGCGCTATTCCGACTATTCCTCCTTCGGCGATACCACCAACCCCAAGATCGGGTTCCGCTGGAAGCCGGTCAGCGACCTGCTGGTGCGCGGCAGCTATGCCGATGGCTTCCGCGCCCCCAACATCACCGAGCTGTTCGGCGGCCAGGCCGACTCGTTCCCGGACATCGCCGATCCCTGCGATGCCGCGAACCTGGAACTCAACCCGGATCCGTCGGCCAATTGCTTCAACGGCATCGGCGGCGTGGCGCCGGTTCCGCCGGGCTACGAAATCTCGAATTCGCAGGTGCGCGCGACCGTGGGCTCCAACCCGAACCTTACGCCCGAGACCGCGACCACCAAGACCCTCGGTCTCGTGTACAGCCCGAACTGGGCCGAGGGCCTCGACGTGTACCTGGACTGGTACGACATCGAGATCGAGAACACGATCGCGGCGCCGACCGCGCAGTTCCTGCTCACCGACTGCTACGTCAACAGCACCCTGAGCTCGTGTGCGCTCATCACCCGCAACCCGGCCTCGGGCGACATCCTCGACATGCTGGCGCTGGCGGCCAACAACGGCACGCTGACCCAGGAAGGCTACGACGTCACCTTCGATTACCGCTTCGACACCAGCTACGGCAAATTCCGGGTCAACTGGGCCAGCACCTACATCAGCGAGTACATCACCGAGATTCCGCTGGGATCCGGGCCGCTGTCGGTGGTCGGCAACTACTTCCAGTTCTTCCCGGTGTGGCGCCTGAAGTCGAACATCGACCTCAACTGGCAATACGGCGACTGGGGCGCGACCTTCGGCGCGCGCTACCTGTCGGCGCTGGACGAGTCCTGCACCTCGGCCGTGCTGGCCGGCGTGCCGGAAGTCTGCTCCGACCCGGACGGCACGCCGACCTTCGGCGGTCCGGAGAACGAGATCGACGACACCTGGTACTTCGACATCCAGGGCGCGTGGGACACGCCATGGAACGGGCGCATCACCGCCGGCATCAACAACCTGTTCGACGAGGACCCGCCGATCTCGTACTCCGCATTCGCCAACAGCTTCGACCCGCAGTACGAGCTGCCGGGCCGCTTCTGGTACGCGAGCTACACCCAGAAGTTCTGACACGGGCATCCCATCCCCCCGCCCGTGAAGG
>JAGOEZ010000236.1:0-2381 GCA_017997455.1 Lysobacterales bacterium
CAGCACCTCGAGCGTGCGCCGCGCTGCCGCGGGATCGCGGGTGTCGTCGACCACGAGGCAGCGATGGCGGACGCCGTGGCGCCGGGAATCCGCCGCGATCGAGTCCAGCAGGCGCCGCAGGCCCTGCGGCCGCTCGTAGGCGCGCAGCACGAGTAATGGCTCGGGCAAGGGACCGGGGCTCGCGCTGGCCGCGGCGGCAAGCCAGGTGCGCGCCTCGATGCCGATGCCGGCGTCGATCCATGCACGCACGCACGCCGTGGCCGCGTCGGGCGCCAGGTCCAGCGCAAGCCGCACGCGGTCGGCGTGGCTCGCGCTCGTGGCGAAGCGATCGCAGGTGGCCGCGACCCGCACCAGGTCCGGCGGGATCCCGCGGCTGGCGCCATCCGCCGCGTCCAGCCAGCGCCAGCGCCCGCCGTCCTGCCGCTCGATGCGGCCGGGACGGGTGGCGTACAGCGGCGCGTCCGGCCCGACCGGATCGCGCTCCATCGGCTGCTACCAGTGCACGCCGCGCATCAGCGAGGCGAACGCGATCTGCTCGTTGGACGGCGCCTCGTCGCGGCCCTTCATGCCCTTGGCCGCGGCCGAGTCCGGGAACAGGTTGTAGGCGGTGTTCATCACCACCTCGTAAGCCTTCGGCGCCAGCGCATTGAGCACGCCGGCGAAGGTGCCGAGCCGGGTGGCGATGCGGCTCGGCCGCTCGATGATCGCCTGCACGATCATGTCGGCGGCCTCTTCCGGCGTGAGCGTCGGAACGCTGTCATAGATCTTGGTCGGGCCGATCATCGGCGTGCGCACCAGGGGCATGTTGATCGTGGTGAAGGTGATGTTCTGGTCGCTGAACTCGGCCTGGGCGCAGCGCGAGAAGGCGTCCAGCGCGGCCTTCGAGGCCACGTAGGCCGAGAAGCGCGGTGAACTCGCCTGCACGCCGATCGAGGAGATGTTGATGATGTGGCCGCGCCGGCGCGCGGTCATCGAGGGCAGGAAGCCCATGATCAGGCGCAGCGAGCCGAAATAGTTCAGCCCCATGGTGCGCTCGAAGTCGTGGAAGCGGTCGTAGCTCAGCGCCACCGAGCGCCGGATCGAACGACCGGCGTTGTTGATCAGCACGTCGACCGTCTCGTGCTCGGCCAGGACCTTCTTGACCAGTTCGTCGCAGGCCGGCATCTCGGCCAGGTCGGCGCTGTAGGTGAAGCAGGTCCCGCCGGCCTTCTCGATCTCGGCCTTGACCGCGTCGAGCTCGTCCTGCTTGCGCGCGACCACGATGGTGCGCGCGCCCGCGGCCGCGACCTTGATCGCCGCGGCGCGGCCGATGCCGGAGGATCCGCCGGTGATCAGCACGGTCGAGCCCTTGACCTTGCCGCTCAGCGAGCGGTCGATGAACAGGTCCGGGTCGAGGTGGCGCTCCCAGTAGTCCCACAGGCGCCAGGCGTAGCTCTCGAGCTTGGGCAGCTTGATCTTCGAGCCCTTGAGCGCGCGCTCGGTCTCGCGGCTGTCGAAGCGGGTCGGGTAGTTGATGTACTTGAGGACCTGGCGGGGAATGCCGAGGTCGCGCAGCATCATGTTGGTGAAGCGCTTGACCGGCGGCAGGTTGAAGATCGCGCCACGCACCATCGGCGGCACGAAGGCGAACATGCGCGCATCGACGCGCATGGTCATCTGCGGCGCGTTGGCGGCGCGCGCGAAGGTGTTGAGCGCCTCGCCGACGCGCTGCGGCGCCGGGTCGGTCAGGTGGAAGCAGTGGCCGTCGAGGCCGGGCTTGTGCGCGATCCAGTCCATCGCATCGGCGACGTAGTCGACCGGCACCATGTTGAGGCGGCTGCCCTCGATGCCGATGGTCGGCACCCATTGCGGCAGCAGCGCGCGCATGCGCTTGATCAGGCGGAAGAAATAGTAGGGCCCGTCGATCTTGTCGATCTCGCCGGTCTGCGAATGGCCGAGCACGATCGCGGGGCGGTAGATCCGGTACGGGCGCGGGTACTCGCGCCGCACCATGCCCTCGGAATCATGCTTGGTGCGGAAGTACGGATCGTCGAGCCCTTCGGCCTCGTCGAACATGTCTTCCTTGAACACGCCCGGATAGAGGCCGGCCGCGGCGATCGAGCTGACGTGGTGGAAGCAGCCCGCCTTGACCGCCACGCCGAGCTGCATCGCATGCTTGGTGCCGTCGACGTTGGCGCGGATCTGGCTCTCTTCGTCGGCGGTGAGGTCGTAGATCGCGGCGAGATGGAACAGGTGCTTGACCTTGCCGGCCAGTTGCTTGACCTGCGTCGGCGACAGTCCCAGCCTCGGCTTGCCGAGGTCGCCGTACACCGCCACCACGCGCTTGGGGTCGAAGCCCATCTGCGCCAGCATGGCGTCGAATTTGTCCTTGGAGGACTTGC
>JAGOEZ010000236.1:2481-3647 GCA_017997455.1 Lysobacterales bacterium
TGCTTGACCTGCGTCGGCGACAGTCCCAGCCTCGGCTTGCCGAGGTCGCCGTACACCGCCACCACGCGCTTGGGGTCGAAGCCCATCTGCGCCAGCATGGCGTCGAATTTGTCCTTGGAGGACTTGCGCACCAGCACATGGATCGTGCCCGGCCGCGCCAGCAGCTTCTGGATCAGGTGGCGGCCGATGAAGCCGGTGCCGCCGGTGATGAAATAGCTCATGGGGTGTCCCCTCCCGCTGCGGCCGGCATCCCGGCACCGTTGGCCCGCCATCCTCGCACGCAGCGTCCCGCCTGCGCCGGCCAAAGATAGCCCCGGCGGCGATGCGGTTCCACGTTTTTTGCGCCACGGCCGCCGTGCCCGCGCGACGCGGCCGGATCGCGTTGACCGAATTCGAAGGCGCGTGCTACAAGCCCGGCTCACGCGATGCCGCCCGGAGCCCGTCCATGGCCGCCAAGAAACCCGCCGCCAAGAAGCCAGCTGCCAAGTCCGCGCCGGCCAAGCCAGCGCCGGCCAAGGGGGGCGACCTGGCGAGCCAGTTCGCGGCCGCGGCGGCACAGGCCAAGAACCTCAAGGAACGCCCGGACAACGACACCATGCTCAGGCTGTATGCCCTGTACAAGCAGGGCGCCGCGGGCGACGTCAGCGGTCCCCGCCCGGGCATGTTCGACTTCATCGGCGGCGCGAAGTACGACGCCTGGGCCAAGCTCAAGGGCACGTCGAGCGAGGACGCGATGAAGAAGTACGTCGACCTGGTGAAGAAGCTGTCCGGCTGAGCCCCCCGACGGCTTCGCGCCCGAGGCCCGCCTCGCGCCCGCCCATGGCTCCCAAGACCCGCGAGCGCATCCTCGACGTCAGCCTCGCGATGTTCAACGAGCGCGGCGAACCCAACGTCACCACCAACCACATCGCCGACGAGCTCGAGATCAGCCCGGGCAATCTCTACTACCACTTCCGCAACAAGGAAGACATCGTCGAGCACCTGTTCGCGCGCTACGAGGCCCGCATCGACCTCGCGCTCACGGTGCCCGAGGACCGGCTGCCCAACCTCGAGGACATCTGGCTGCAGCTGCACCTTGCCTTCGAGGTGATGTGGGACTACCGCTTCATATTCCGCGACCTGGTCGACATCACCAGCCGCAACCGCAAGCTGCGCATGCACTACGC
>JAGOEZ010000237.1 GCA_017997455.1 Lysobacterales bacterium
TTGGCCTTGAGCGCGGCCTGGTGCCACTTCGGGCCGAACTCGCCGCCGCCGCGCAGGTTGGCCACGACGTACACGCCACCCTTCTCCAGCCAGGCGCTGCCGACGCTGCCGCTGTAGCCCGGCACCATCGACACCTCGAAGCCGCCGTAGCCGTAGAGCAGGGTCGGGTTGCTGCCGTCGAGCGCGAGGTCCTGGCGCGCGACCTGGAAGTACGGGATGCGGGTGCCGTCCTTCGAGGTGGCCTCGTGCTGCGTGACGACCAGTCCGTCGGCATCGAAGAACGCCGGCAACTGCTTGAGCTTTTCCGGCGCGCCCTTGCCGACGGTGCCCAGCAGCAGGCTGGTCGGGGTCACGTAGTCGGTGAGGGTGAGGAAGTAGTCGTCGTTCTCCTCGTCGTCGACCGCGTCGACGCTGACCGTGCCGAACTCGGGCATGCCCGGCAACGGCTCGCGCTGCCACTTGCCGTCCACGCGCGTGAGCACGTAGAGGCGGTTGCGCACGTTGTCGAGCACGTTGAGGATCACGTGGTTGAGGGTCGGGGTGAAATCCGACAGCGTGCTGCGCTCGGTCGGCTCGAACAGGACCTCGAACTCGCGCTTGCCGGCGAGGTAGCCCTCGAAATCGGCGGCCAGCAGGGAGCCGGCGGCGTGGGTCCTGCCGCCGATGGTCCAGTCGCTGCGCAACTGCAGCAGCAGCAGGTCGCGGAAGGCGCTGGCGCTGGCATCGTCGGGCTTGTCGATCCGGACCAGCTTGCCGTCGCGGCGCAGGTACAGCTCATCGGTGTAGAACGTGACCGCGCGGTTGACGAAGTCGCGCTCGTAGCCCTTGGTGTGGTCGCGGTAGCCGAAGGCGGCGACGTCCTCGGCCTTGCCCTCGTAGACCACCCGCGCCTGCGCCAGCGGCGTGCCGCGCTTCCACTCCTTGACGATGCGCGGATAGCCCGACTCGGTCATCGAGCCGGCGCCGAAATCGGTGCCCACGAAGAGGGTGTCGGCGTCGATCCAGCCGACGCTGGACTTGGCCTCGGGCAGGCTGAAGCCGTCCTTGACGAAGGCCTGCTTCGCGAGGTCGAACTCGCGCACCACGTCGGCATCCGCGCCGCCGCGCGAGAGCGAGACCAGGCACAGGCGATAGTCGGGCTTGAGGCAATCGGCCCCGTGCCAGACCCAGTTCTCGCCCTCGGCCTTGCCCAGCGCGTCGAGGTCGATCACGGTTTCCCAGGCCGGCTCGGCCTTGCGGTATTCGGCCAGCGTGGTGCGGCGCCACAGGCCGCGCGGGTTCCGCGCATCGCGCCAGAAGTTGTAGTAGTGCCCGCCCATCTTGTCGACGTAGGGAATGCGCGCGTCGGAATCGAGGATCGTGAGCAGGCGCGCGTCGAGCGCCTTGAAGACCTCGGTCTCGGCCAGCGCGGCGGTGCTCTCGGCGTTGCGCTCGCGCACCCACGCCAGGGCGGCGTCGCCGGTCACGTCCTCGAGCCAGCGGTACTTGTCCGCCGTCTCCGGCGTCTTCGCGGCCGTGTCGGCGGCGGTGGCGGAAAACTGGCTCATGGTCAGGACCAGTCCGAGCAGGGAAATGGAGGCACGCATGGAAAACTCCCGGGAAACAGGCCGCGAAGTCTAGCCGTGCGGGCACGCCGGACCACCCGCCGGAAGTCCCGGGCGGGCCGCGTTCCGACGAGGGGTGCCCGCGACCCGCTCAGCGCGGGGCGCAGGCGCGCAGGAAGAGGTCGACCACGCTGTCGAGGTGCGCGGCGGTCTGCGCGGGCGACATCGGCTGCTCGCACGCGCACAGCATGCGCATGTGGTCCACGCCCTTGATCATGCAGAAGAAGTGCCCGGCGGCGCGGGCCGGATCGTCGACCTCCAGCAGGCCCCTGGCGCGGGCGTGCTCGAGGAACTGCTGCATCTCGTCCAGCGTGCGCTGCGGGCCGGCCTCGTAGAACAGCTGGCCGAGGTGGCTTTGGCCGCGGCCACCCTCGGCCGCGATCATCCGGTGCATCGCCACCGATTCCGGGCTGGTCACCAGCGCATGGAAGGCGCGCGCGATCGCCAGCAACTGCTCGCGCACCGAGCCGACCAGCTGGCCGGAGAACAGCAGGTGCGGCAGGCGTTCCTCGCACTTGGACTTCACCGCGGACAGGAACAGGGTGTCCTTGTCCTGGAAGTGGTTGTAGACCGTCAGTTTCGACACCCCGGCGGCCTGCGCCACGGCGTCCATGCTGGTGGCCTCGAATCCGCGGGCGAGGAAGAGGTCCTTGGCGGCCTCGAGGATGCCCGCGCGCTTCTCCAGGTCCTTGGGACGGCCCGGCGGCTGGGCCACGGGGGCCGGCCGGGGGGTGGAATCGGGCTTGGGGGTGGCGGTTTTCACACTGGCTTCCCGGGTGTCGATAGTAATACTGGACGGTACAGTTCAACAACTATACTATACCGGCCAGTTCAGTTACCACCCGCGACCGGTCACCACAGGAAACGCCGTCATGCGCGCCACCCCGAAGTCCCTGATCCTGGTCCTGTCGCTGGCCGCCGCCGGCTGCGCGAGCGAGGCCACCAGCGACAAGCTGGCGCGCCCCGCCGTGGTCCAGCAGGCGGTCCCGGCGCCAGCGCAGGCGATCGACACCTATGCCGGCGAAGTCCGCGCCCGCTACGAGAGCGTGCTGGGCTTTCGCGTCGGCGGCAAGCTGCAGCAGCGCAAGGTCGATGTCGGCGCGCGGGTGCGCGAGGGCGACGAGCTGGCGGTGCTCGAGCCGCAGGACCTGATGCTGCAGGTCAACGCCGCGCGCGCCGATGCCGCCGCGGCCAAGGCCGACCTCGCGCTGGCCAAGGCCGAGCTCGAGCGCCATGCCAGCATGCTGGAGAAGCGCTACATCAGCCAGTCGATGTACGACGCGCGCCGCAACGCCTACGACGCGGCGGCGGCGCGCCTGGACCAGGCCAACTCGCAGCTCGCGGTGGCGCAGAACCAGGCCGGCTACACCACCCTGCGCGCCGACCACGACGGCGTGATCACCGCGGTGGCGGCCGAGACCGGCCAGGTCGTGGCAGCCGGCCAGCCGGTCATGACGCTGGCGCACGATGGCGACCTCGAGGTCCTGATCAACGTGCCCGAGGGGCGGCTCTCGGCGTTCACGCCGGGCCAGGCCGTGGTCGCGGAAATCTGGGCCCGCGACAACCTGCGCGTGCCCGGCACCGTGCGCGAGATTTCGCCCGAGGCCGACCCGGCCTCGCGCACCTACGACGTGCGCGTGACCCTGGCCGACGAAGCCAAGGCCGCGCAACTGGGCATGACCGCGCGCATCTACCTCGCCGGCGAAGCCCAGGCCGACGTGCTGCTGCTGCCGCTGACCGCGCTGCACCGCCAGGGCGACCAGCCGGCGGTATGGCTGTACGAGCCCAAGTCCGGCCAGGTCCACCTCAAGCCGGTGGAGGTCGGCCGCTATCGCGAGGATGGCGTCACCGTGCTCGCCGGCCTCGCGCCCGGCCAGTGGGTCGTCACCGCCGGCGTGCACAAGTTGGCCGAGGGCCAGCCGGTGCGGCCGGTCGACGCGAGCAACCGCCCGCTCAAGATGTGATTCCCGCCTTCGCGCAGCCGCCGGGTTCCGGACGGTCCCTCCCCCTGAACGCCCTCCCGGCGTGCTGCGCGATC
>JAGOEZ010000238.1 GCA_017997455.1 Lysobacterales bacterium
CGCGCATGGCCTCGGCGAGGTCGCCGCGCCCGGCCAGCAGGCGCGCGTCCAGCAGGTTGGTCAGGATGGTGACGTCGGCGGCCGCGCCCTCGCCGCATTCCGCGGGCGTGCGCACCGCGTGCCCGACGTTGAGGCCCTCGTCCCACAGGCGCGCGAAGAAGCGCTCGATCGGCGCGGCGGCATCGGCGCCCAGCGGGCCGCCAGCCAGCACCAGCAGGTCGACGTCCGAGCGCGGGAACAGTTCGCCGCGGCCGAAGCCGCCGACCGCCAGCAGGGCGAGGTCGTCGCGGCGCGTGGCTTCGACCGCCCAGGCCTCGAGCACGGCCTGCTCGACCACCCAGGCGCGCGCGGCGACCAGCCCCTCGACCGGTTCGCCGGCGCGGAACGCATCCGACAGCGCCGCGTCGGCCTCGGCCACGCGCTGGCGCAGTGGCTTGCCGCCCCCGGCCTCGGGCCACCAGCGGGTGGACTCCGGCGGCGCGGCGAGCCGGGTCATGCGGGCGCGGTTTCCCCCGCGCCCAGCGTGAGCACCTCGAAGCCGTGCTCGGTCACCGCGATGGTGTGTTCCCACTGCGCGGACAGCGACTGGTCCTTGGTCACCACGGTCCAGCCGTCCGGCAGCAGGCGGGTATGGCGCGCGCCGGCGTTGATCATCGGCTCGATGGTGAAGGTCATGCCCGGCAGCAGGCGCATGCCGGTGCCCGGCTGCCCGTAGTGCAGCACCTGCGGATCCTCGTGGTAGACCCGGCCGATGCCATGGCCGCAGTACTCGCGCACGACCGAGAAGCGCTGCGATTCGGCAAAGGACTGGATCGCATGGCCGATGTCGCCCAGGGTCGCGCCCGGGCCCACGCTGCGGATGCCGCGCCACATCGCCTCGCGGGTGACGTCGACCAGGCGCCGCGCCAGCACGTTGGGCTCGCCGGCGCAGTACATGCGGCTGGTGTCGCCGTGCCAGCCGTCCTTGATCACGGTCACGTCGATGTTGACGATGTCGCCGGCCTTGAGCAGCTTCGAGGCGCTCGGGATGCCGTGGCAGATCACGTTGTTGACCGAGGTGCAGATGGTCTTGGGAAAGCCGCGGTAGCCGAGGTTGGCCGGGATCGCCTTCTGGCGCTCGACGATGTGCTCGCGGCAGATGCGGTCGAGCTCGTCGGTGCTCACGCCCGGCTTGACGTGCTCGCCGATCATGTCGAGCACCTCGGCGGCCAGGCGGCCGGCCACGCGCATGGCCTCGATCTCGGCCGCGGACTTGGTCCCGACGCTCATGGCCCGCACAGTGTCCTTCATCGCCGTTCGTCCCGGGTCGACTTGCAGTGCAAGCCATTGACCAGTAAGTGGTTTATTGCCCACGGCGGAGGCGCCGCGGGCGGCAAGCGGGTCGCAGCAGCCGTCCCGTTGCGTCCTATGGTCGCCTAATTCGGTGCCTTCGGCTATCATTTCAAGGCTTTGCAGCCGCCGTAGCGTAATCCGGCGACTGCAAGGCCCGCGCGCAAGCGCGCCGCCCCGTGCGGCACGACTTCGCCGCGGCGCGCCGCGAGGCGCAAATCCGCACACGTTTTCGTCACCGGTTCCGGGGTGCTTCCGGGTCCGCGTGGCGCGGGGCCATTCGGCGTCCCGCGTTGCGCGCCCTGGGGGTCGGGGCCGGGGAAGCGTGTCAGGCCCCCAACCCCGAAGCGTCTCCGGCCAATCCATGATGCCGGGTCGCTTCATCATCTTCCGGAGTTTTCCCATGCCTCAGGTCACGATGCGCCAGATGCTCGAAGCTGGCGTGCATTTCGGTCACCAGACCCGTTACTGGAACCCGCGCATGGCGCCGTACATCTTCGGCGCGCGCGGCAAGATCCACATCATCAACCTCGAGAAGACGCTGCCGCTCTTCACCGACGCGATGAACTTCATCTCGGGCCTGGCCCAGAAGCGCGGCACCCTGCTCTTCGTCGGCACCAAGCGCTCGGCGCGCGAGACCCTGCCCGAGGAGGCCAAGCGCTGCGGCATGCCGTACGTGAGCTCGCGCTGGCTCGGCGGCATGCTGACCAACTTCCGCACCGTCAAGCAGTCGATCAACCGCCTCAAGGAACTCGAGGGCATGGTCGAGGACGGCAGCATCGAGAAGTTCGTCAAGCACGAGGTGCTGCAGCTCAAGCGCGAGATGGAGAAGCTCGAGCGCTCGCTGGGCGGGATCAAGAACATGAACAGCCTGCCGGACGCGCTGTTCGTGATCGACATCGGCCACGAGGACATCGCGGTGCAGGAAGCGCGCAAGCTCGGCATCCCGGTGGTCGCGGTGGTCGACACCAACTACGACCCCTCGCGCGTGGACTACGCCATCCCGGGCAACGACGACGCGATCCGCGCGGTGCAGCTCTATACCCGCGCCGCCGCCGACGCGGTGCTCGAGGGCAAGGCCGCGGCGCCGATCATCGCCTCGCAGGCCAAGGACGAGTTCGTCGAGACCGACGCCGAGGGCAACGTGGTGGCGCGCCGCGACGACGCCCCGCGCGGCCGCAAGCCGCCACCGCGGGGCAACAAGCCCGCGCCGCGCGGCAAGCCGGTCGGCGTGGCCGCGCGCAAGGGCGCCAAGCCCAAGCCCGACGCCGCTCCCGCCGCCGAATAGTCGCTGCAACGCCATGCGCCGCCGCGATGCTGCGGCGGCGGCATCACCGCAATCGAATTCAGAGGTCTACCGATGGAAATCACCGCGAACCAGGTCAAGCAGCTGCGCGAGCGTTCGGGCGCCGGCATGATGGAATGCAAGAAGGCCCTGACCGAGAACCAGGGCGACATCGAAGCCGCGATCGAGTGGCTGCGCAAGCAGGGCCTGGCCAAGGCCGACAAGAAGGCCGGCCGGGTCGCCGCCGAGGGCCGCATCGCGCTGGCCGGCGCCGGCGCCGACGCGGTGATGGTCGAGGTCAACTCCGAGACCGATTTCGTGGCCAAGGACGCCAACTTCCTCGCCTTCTGCGACATGGTCGCGCAGCAGGCGCTGGCCGGCGGCGTCGCCGATGTCGACTCCCTGAAGGCCGCCAAGGCGGCCGGCGGCGGCAGCGTCGAGGAGGCGCGCCAGGCCCTGGTGGCCAAGGTCGGCGAGAACGTGCAGCTGCGGCGCCTGGTGGCGGTCAAGGGCAAGGGCACGCTCGGCGCCTACGTCCATGGCGGCCGCATCGGCGTGCTGGTCGAGATGGAGGGCGGCAATGCCGAACTGGCCAAGGGCGTGGCGATGCACGTGGCGGCGATGAACCCGCCCTACGTCTCGCCCGAGCAGGTGCCGGCCGAGATCGTGGCCAAGGAAAAGGAGATCGCGCTGGCCCAGGTCAAGGACTCGGGCAAGCCGGCCGAGATCCTCGAGAAGATGATCGCGGGCAAGCTGCGCAAGACCCTGTCGGAGATGAGCCTCACCGGCCAGCCGTACGTGATGGACACCGCGGTCACGGTCGAGGACGTGCTCAAGAAGGCCGGGGCGAAGGTGCTGGCCTTCCATCGCCTCGCCGTCGGCGAGGGCATCGAGAAGAAGGAAGACGACTTCGCCGCCGAGGTGATGAAGCAGGCCGGCCTGGCCTGAGCCGGCGCCGTCCCGCAGGATCGAGAAGGCCGCGGATTCCGCGGCCTTTTTCGTTGCAAGCGCCGGATTCGCTCCTG
>JAGOEZ010000239.1:0-2329 GCA_017997455.1 Lysobacterales bacterium
CCGGCACCGGCGCGGTCCTCGCGGCCGAAACCGCGGCGCCGGCGGGCAAGGCCCTGCCCGCGGGCGGCGGCGAGCCCGGCAAGGTCTTCATGGCCAATCATGCGGCGATGAAGGCCGGCGATGTCGACGGCATGCTCGCCACCGTGGTCGCGGCGCAGGCCGCGCAGATGCGCGAGGCGCGGAAGAGCCCGGAGGAGTTCAACGGCATGATCGACATGATGAAGGCCTTCGCCCCGGCCGAGATCACGGTCACCGGCGGCCAGGACTTCGGCGACCGCGCCGAGCTGACCCTCGCCGGCAAGCACGACGACGGCAGCCCGACCAAGGGCGTTGCGCGCATGGCCAGGGAAGGCGGCGCCTGGAAGGTCGAGAAGGTCAACATGAGTTCGGGCGACGGCTGAGGCATCGCCGACGCACGCGTAGATGGCATAGTCCTCGCGAAAGCGACCGGGCCGCGAGCGGTCGTTCGGCACGACGCGGCGCCTATCGCGCGCAGAGCGCGCTCCTACAGAGCCGCGCCCTGTAGGAGCGCGCTCTGCGCGCGATAGGCGTCGCGTCGTGCCTGACCTCAACTCCTCGGCGCGAACGCCACGCCGAACGCGAGCGCCGCGAGGATCAGCGCCAGAGTCGCAACCGGCCACTGCCGCAATACGCCGTCGGCGCGCACGAAGCCCGCGCCCACGGCGACCGTGGCGCGGCGCAGGCCCGCGCCCAGCGCACCGCCGCCGCGCACGGGCGGCAACCGCAGCCCGAGTGCCAGCGCCAGCACCGCGCCGCCGAGCAGCGTCACCAGCGCCGCCCCGAACTCCTTGGCAACGAGCGGATCCGGCAGCGCATCGAACGGCGCGGGACCCAGCGCCGCAAGCCCGAGCGCGAGCGAGCACACCGCCAGCGCCAGCGCCGACAATTCGCCCAGCCGCGACACCGGCGCACGCAGCGCGATCGGCGTCGCCGTCGGCGCGAGCGCATGCGACAGCACCAGCACCACGTAGCTCGCGGTGAGCAGGCCGCCCACGTCGAGCACCGCTCCCCACCACCATTGCCCGGAGTCGGCCGCGGCGTCGAGCAGGAGCTTCTTCGCCGCGAAGGCGCCGCTTGGCGGCAGGCCCATCAGCGCGAGGCCCGCGAGCGCAAAGGTGAGCACGGTCAGGGGCAATGCGCGGCCGATGCCGGCCATCTCGCCGATGCGATCGTGGCTCAGCGCCTTGTAGACGAGGCCCGCCGCCATGAACATCGCCGCCTTCGCCAGCGCGTGCGAGATCGCCTGCAGCATGCCACCGGCCTGTGCGGCGCCGGGCGCGAGCGCGCCCGCCGTGGCGTCGAAGGCGAGCGGGAACATCAGGAACAGGTACCCGATCTGCGCCACCGTGGAATACGCCACCAGCAGCTTCAGGCGTTCCTGCCGCAGCGCCACCACGTTGCCGACCAGGATTGCGGCCGCGCCAAACGCCGCCACGAGTTGCGCCGAGGACCAGGTCACCACGCCCGGCAGCACGTCGAACCACAGCCGCACGACCAGGAACCACGAGCCCTTGATCACCAGTCCCGACAGCACCGCGCTCGCGGCCGGCGGCGCCCCGCCGTGCGCCGGCGGCAACCACAGGTGCAGCGGGAACAGCGCGGTCTTGGCCAGCAAGCCCACGGTCATCAGCGCCGCCGCCACCAGCACCACTGGCTCCGGCCGCACCAGTTCGCGCAGCAGCGCGATGTCGAGCGTGCCGTAGGCCCCGTACAGCAGCACCGTGCCGAGCAGGTAGAAGACCGAGCCCAGCAGCGCATAGAGCGCGTAGCGCAGCGCCGCGCGCAAGGTTTCCGGCTTGCCATCCAGCGCCACGAAGGGCACCGCGCCGAAGGTCAGGAGTTCCAGCGCCACGTAAAGGGTGAACAGGTCGCCGCTCAGGAACACCAGGTTGAGGGCGCCCCAGATCGCGAGCAGCAGCACCCAGAACACCAGCGGGGCGCGCGACTCGCGCAATCCCGCCGGCGTGCCGAAATCGGCGCAGGCATAGAGCGCGATGCCCACGATCACCAGCGCGATCGCCGGAATCATCACCAGCGCCAGCGGGTCCGCGCGCAGCGCGATCCCCAGCGGCGGCGCCCAGCCGCCCAGCAGGTAGACCAGGTTGGTGTCGCCGCGCAGCGCCACCGCGGTGATCGCGGCCGCGACCCCGGCGGTGGCGAGGATGGTCAGCAGCGCGATGCGCTGCGCGTTGCGCCCGCCGAAGGCGAAAGCCACCAGGAGGCCCGCGAACGGCACCATCACCGCCAGGACGAGCAGGATTCCATCCGGCGTGGTGGCCAGGGCTTCAGGCATCGGGGGCCGCTTCCG
>JAGOEZ010000239.1:2429-3621 GCA_017997455.1 Lysobacterales bacterium
TCGGGGTCGGCGCGGTAGCGCGGCCCCGGGCGCGCGCCCCATGCGCGGTCCGGCCCCAGCGACCACACGCCGATCAGCGCGAGCAGGACCACGATCGCCTCGAGCATCGTGTCGGTGGCGCGAAAGGCCATGAGCACCGCGGTGATCGGATTGCCGACGCCGGTGCTTTCGATGTTTGCGGCGACCTGCGGTGCGAGGGTCGGCGCCGGAACCGGCAGTGCGAGCACGGCGAAGGCCAGCGCGGCGGTCACGGCGGTGGCCGCGAGCGCCGCCACCAAGCGGGTCAACGTGCCGGGTCGCTCGGCGTTCGCCGCGGCCTCGGTGTCGCGCAGCCGACCGGCGGCGCGGATCAGCATCGCACCGGTCAAGCCGCTGCCCAGCGCCGCCTCGGTCAGCGCCACGTCGAAGCCGTCGAGCCGTACCCAGACCAGCGTGAGCAGCATGCCGTAGGCGACAAAGCCCACGACCGCGGCGAAGGCATCGCGTGCCGCCACGGTCCACAGCGCCAGCCCGACCACGACCAGCGCCAGTCCGATGCTGAAGGCGTCGGTCAAGCTCATGCGCGCGGTCCGCGCGCGCGCGCCACGCGCGCGATCAGTTGCGAGGAAACCGCGCTGGCGAACAACGCAAGGAACCAGATCAGCAGCAACTTGAGGCCGTCGCCCATGCTGCCCGCGCGCGGCAACAGGCCGAGCACGATCAGGCCCAGCCCGAGGTTGTCGGCCTTGGTGAGCGCGTGCAAGCGCGTCAGCGCATCCGGAAAGCGCAGCAGGCCGACGGTGCCGGCGAGGAAGAACAGCGAGCCGGCGCCGATCGCGAGGACGCTGAAGATATCGAGCGCGCTCATTCGCGCCCGGCCCCGGCGTCGCCATCGCGCGACGCGCTCATGAAGAAGGCGACCGCGGCAAAGGCCGCGAGCAGCGCGAGTGTCAGCGCCACGTCGATCGCGCTGCCTTCGCCGCTGGCGGCCCCGTACAACAGCAGGGCGCCGACGCCGCCGGTTCCCAGGAGCTGGGCCGCCATCATGCGCTCGGCATCGCCCGGGCCGCGCAGGATGCGGATCAGCGCGACCGCGACCGTGGCCACGGCAAAGATCGCGGCGGCGAGGAGGAAGTCAGCCATGCGGCGGCTTCACGCACAGCGCGGGCGCGTAGGCGCGCTCCTCGGCCGCCAGCTCCTCGAGTACCGGCTG
>JAGOEZ010000064.1 GCA_017997455.1 Lysobacterales bacterium
GCCGCATAGGAAATGCCGATCAGGTAGTGGGCCGTCCACCCGAGCAGCCGCTCGCCTTGCACCGGCCGCGCGCTCGCGATGGAATCGTGGCGGAAGCGTCCGCGCGGCATGTGGGCGAGCCAGCGGCCGACCAGGCCGTAGTTGGGCATGGGCACGCCGAACACCTGCCTGCGGGCGACCGCCCAGAGGTCGATCAGCGCCGTCGCGCCGGCGCCGATGAGGACCGTTGCTGCGAGCATGTTCATGGTCTTGCTCCGTTGCCTGCCGCTTGCCTTGAGGCGGCGCGGCCGCCAGAGTGCCACTTCAAGTCGACTCATGGCGCCTCCCGCCACGACATCTCGATAGTAGCCACCCATGACCGACACACAGACCTATCTGGAACCCACGCAGGAATCGGGTCGCGCCTTCTTCACGCGAGCAATTCCCGGCAGCATCGTGATGCTGAACCTGCTCCGCTTTCGCGCCGTCGCCGATTACTCGGGCACGCCTGGTCTCGCGCCAGCGTCGCCGATCAGCGGCGAGGCCGCCTACCGCCTCTACATGGAGCACACGCTTCCGTACCTGAAGGCGTCCGGAGGGGAAGTCCTGTTCCATGGGCGGGGCGGCAACTTCCTGATCGGCCCGGGCAACGAGCGCTGGGATGCAGCCATGCTCGTCCGACAGTCCAGCGTTGCATCATTCCTGCAGTTCGCGTCCAACCAGGACTACCTCGCCGGCATCGGGCATCGCCTCGCTGCACTGGAGGATTCACGCTTGCTCCCGCTGGTCGAGGAGCAGGCCTGAACCGGCTGCCTTGCTAGGCCGGGAAGCCGCTTTCCACTTCGGTTCCCGGTTACCCGGTGACGCTTCTGATCGCCACGGAGGATTCCATGTCGAAGCCCGCGAAGAACACGGTTTGCATCTGGTACGACAGCAACGCGGAGGAGGCGGCACGCTTCTATGCCGCCACCTTCCCGGATTCTTCCGTCGGCGCCGTGTACCGCGCACCCGGTGACTATCCTTCCGGCAAGCAAGGCGATGTCCTGACCGTGCTGTTCACGGTGCTGGGCATCCCCTGCCTCGGACTCAACGGCGGCCCGGCGTTCAAGCACACCGAAGCGTTCTCGTTCCAGGTCGCGACCGCCGACCAGGCCGAGACCGATCGCTACTGGAACGCGGTCGTCGGCAACGGCGGCCAGGAGAGCGCCTGCGGCTGGTGCAAGGACAAATGGGGATTGTCCTGGCAGATCACGCCGGTGGCGCTGACGGAAGCGATCGTCGATCCCGACCCGGCTGCCGCCAAGCGCGCCTTCGATGCGATGATGACGATGCGAAAGATCGACATCGCCGCGATCGAGGCGGCGCGCCGCGGCTGAGTTGCGGACGATCCAGGACGGCGCGACCAGCGTGTGGCCCGCTGCCTGGACGCGGTCGATCATTGTCCCCGTTCCGGAACCCCAGTACGCTCCGGGCGGGAACGGCTGGAGTGGACTCGCGCCATGCCAATGACGGTCCAATGCGGCGGCCAGCCGCTCCAGGGCGCAGTCCGCGCCGGGGCCTTCCTCGCGGCCGTGCTGCTGCCGCTGCTCGCGCATTCCGCGGCGGTCGAGCGCCCGGCCGTCATCGTCTCCAGTGGCGGCAACTACCAGGTTTTCTGGAACAGCATCGACGCCGGCGGCACTCGCAGCAGTGCTGGTAGCTATGCCGTGCAAGGCGTGATCGGACAGGCCGATGCGGCAAGGTCCGCCGCCGGTTCCTACCAGTTGCTGGCCGGATTCCTGCCGACCAAGGCAGCGCCGCCCGATGGCCTGTTCGCGAACGGCTTTGAATGATCGAAAGGGAGCGCAGTCATGAGTGACTACTCGCAACCGTCGCAACGGGTTTCGTTGTGCGCGGCGATTCGCGTCGTGATGCTGCTGGCCGCGGTTCTCGGCACGTCACCGGCATGGTCGCAGACTGCCGAAGTGAACGGCGAGGTACGCGCCGCGCAGGGCACCGGCATCAGCTACCAGGGCCAGTTGCTCGATCTTGGCGCGCTCGCCAACGGCAACTATGACCTGCGCTTCCGGTTGTTCGATGCCGTGGCCGGCGGCGCGCTGGTGGGGACACCGGACACGCTGACCTTCACCAACTTCGCGGTCGTCGGTGGTTTGTTCAACCTCGTGCTGGACTATGGCACCGATGCTTTCGGCGGCGACGCGCGCTTCCTGGAGATCGCGGTGCGCCCGGGCGGCAGCGCCGTCGCGTTCACGGTCCTGAGCCCGCGCCAGGCGATCGCCGCGGCGCCCTACGCCGTGCATGCCCTGACCGCGGGCCGGGTCACGCCGCGCAGCTTCTACCTGACCACGACGACGGTGCTCGGCAACGCGGCGACGACCGCATGCGCTGCCGGCTTCCACATGGCGTCGCTCTGGGAGATCCACGACGTCTCCACGCTGCAGTACGACACGAGCCTCGGATTTACCGCGACCGACAGCGGCAGCGGCCCGCCGGCCTCGATCGCCGGCTGGATCCGGACCGGCGTCCCGAGCTTCAGCAATACGGTTCCAGGCAATGCCAACTGCACGTCCTGGACTTCGAACAGCGCGGCGCAGAACGGCACGCGGGTCAACCTGCAGCCGCAATGGGCGCTGGCGGCCGAATTCGTCACGCCGTGGGACGCGACCGTCCAGGCATGCGGGACCACCAGCCGCGTGTGGTGCGTCGAGGACTAGGCAGACCTACACTGCGCAGGGGAGAGACGATGAAGCGTGTAACCGGCATCGGAGGCGTCTTCTTCAAGGCCAGGGACCCGAAGGCGCTCGGCGCCTGGTACCGGACCCATCTGGGCATCGGCGTCGAGGACTGGGGCGGTGCGGCGTTCCGCTGGAAGGGGCCGGATAATCCGGACGGTGTCGGAACGACTGTCTGGAGCCCCTTCGCCGCGGACACGAGTTACTTCGCGCCGAGCTCCGCACCGTTCATGATCAACTACCGCGTGGACGACCTCCACGCCGTGCTGGCGGCCCTGCGCGCGGAAGGCGTCGAGGTCGTCGACAAGGTCGACGAATCCGAATACGGCAAGTTCGGCTGGGTCATAGATCCCGAGGGCAACAAGCTCGAACTCTGGCAACCGCCGGCCGGCCAGTAGCCGGCGGGCGAACCGCTGCGCCGGGCGTCGAATGCGATGCAGGATCAGGTCACTTCCGCGGCGAGCCGTTTCCCGGTCTTCGTGCTGGTTTCTCTGGTCGTGTTCATCGCGATCCTGCGCTTCGTCACGCGCCATCGACCGCGGCGGCCGCACGCAGCGGCCGTGATGGCGGTCGCGGCCGTGGTCGTGGTCGGCGGCATGGTCTTCGCCAAGTACGGAAACAACGCCGGACTGCCGTGGTGGATCTACTATCCGGTCCCGGCAGTCGCCACGCTCGTCGTGCCGCCCGTTGCCTTCAAGCTCTACGGCAAGGAACTGCTGCAGTACCTGGTCCTCGCATTTCTTTCGTCACCGGCAATCCATGTCGCCTTCTCGTTCCTGTTCGACTGGCACGACTACATGCCGTTCATCCCGGTGCCGTCGCTCAAGTCCCTGCTCGGCCATGCCGCGGCCGGGATCTGACGATGCCAGCGCGCCGGCCATGCTTGCGGCCGTGGGCTGATCCGTAGGTCATCGCGCATGTCGTCCGTCTCGATCGTGCCGCATTCCGACGACTGGCCGCTGCAGTTCAAGGCCCTGCGCGCGGCGCTGCTCGAGGCCTTCGCCGGCATGGGGGTCGAAGTGGAGCACATCGGCAGCACGTCGGTTCCCGACCTCGCGGCCAAGCCGGTCATCGACGTGCTGCTCGGCGCCGACTCGCTCGCCGCCATCGAATCGCGGATCGGGGCCGTGGAGGGCGCGGGCTACCAGTACGTGCCCAGATACGAGCGGGAAATCCCGATGCGGCGTTACTTCGTCAAGCCCGCAGGATCCGGGTCGCTGCGTGTGCACCTGCATGGGGTCGTGCGCGGTTCGCCGATCTGGCGGGAGCACATCGCCTTCCGTGATGCGCTTCGCGCCGACGAGTCCCTCCGCGCTGGCTATCAATCGCTCAAGTTGGAACTGGCGACCCGGTTCGCGTACGACAAGTCCGCGTATACGGCGGGCAAGGGTCCGTTCATCCGATCCGCACTTGCGTCGCTGGGGCTCCCGGCCTAGTCCATCAGCGCCACCCAGAACCCCGGGCTGGCCCGGCCGTTGACATACTGTGCAACACACAGTACTGTGCGGCCCATGGGTGACGCAGACGCTTTCGGCAAACTGGAACTCGAGCTGCGCCGCGGCGTGGTGGTGCTGGCCACGCTGTCGCAGTTGCGTGGCGCGCGCTACGGCTACGAGCTGCGCCAGGCCCTGGCGGACCACGGCATGCCGATCGAGGAGGGCACGCTGTATCCGCTGCTGCGCCGCCTCGAGACCCAGGGCCTGCTCAAGAGCGAGTGGAAGATCGAGGACGGCCCGCCGCGGCGCTACTACGCGCTCAACGGCGATGGCCGGAAACTGCTCAAACGACTCACCGACGCGTGGCGCGGCCTGAACGGCGCCATGGATCGGCTATTGCAAGAGGATTGAGGATGAATGCGAACGACGTGATCGAGTCCTACGTGACCGACGTGGCGCTGCAGCTGCCGCGCCGGCAGCGCAACGACGTGGCCTTCGAGCTGCGCGCGCTGCTCAACGAGGAACTGCAGGCCCGGGCCGAGGCGGCCGGGCGCGGCGTCGATGCCGCGATGGCGACCGAATTCCTGGGCGCCTTCGGCCGGCCGGCGGAAGTCGCCGCGCGCTATCGTCCGACGCTGACCATCATCGATCCCGCCGACGGGCGCAGCTTCCTGCGCGCGACGGTGATCGGCATGGCGGTCATCTGGATCCTGGGGCTCGTGGGCAGCCTGCGGCAGCCGATCGCCATCGACTCCGCATGGGACCTGCTGCACGTAGTCGCCCATTGGTGGGGTAGCGCCTTCATTCCCTCGCTGTGGTGGCCGGGCATGCTGGTCGTCGGCTACGGGCTGGCCGGCTGGGTGCGGCACCGCTGGCCGCAGCGCGGGGCCTGGAAGCCGCGCGCCGGCGATCGCATCGAGGGCGGCCGCACCGGGCTGGTGTTCGGACTCATCGGCATCGTGTGCGGCATCTACGTGCTCATCGAGCCACGCTGGTTGCTGGACGTGGTCTGGAGCGGCGGCGCCGCGCCCGCGGCGTACGAGGCGCTCACCTATACCGAATCCTTCCGCCAGCGCCAGGCGCCGTGGTTGCTCGCGCTGCTGCTGCTCAACATTCCGATCTTCGCGACCGTGGTCGTGCAGGGCCGCTGGTCGGCTGGCATGCGTCGCCTCGCCACCGGACTGAGCCTGGCCACCTGCGCGGCGATGGTCTGGACCATCGTGGATGGACCGGTCCTGATGACGCCGACCAGCGATGGGACCGCCAAGAGCCTGATGGGACTGATCGTCGCCTTCTCGCTGCTGGCGCACGCGATCCAGGCGTACCGGCGCGTCCGGCCCGCGCCGGGCTGAGCGCGCCGCCGGGTATCCGCCAGTCGACTGCGACCCACGCCTCGGGCAGGATTCGCCCATGCGCAGGATCTACCATGGCAGTTGCCACTGCGGCGCGGTGAAATTCGAGGCCGACCTCGACCTGACGCTGCCCACCTACCGCTGCAACTGCTCGATCTGCCGGCGCACGCGGTTCTGGCCGGCGGTGGCTCGTCCGGAAGACTTTCGCCTGCTTGCGGGTGAGCCGGAGCTGGTCCGCTACGAGTTCAACACGCGCAAGAACCACCACTACTTCTGCCGGCACTGCGGCGTGCGCGCCTTCGGCGTCGGCAACGAGACGCCGATCGGCAAGATGATCGGCGTCAACCTGGGTTGCCTCGACGACGCCTCGGACGAGGAACTGGCCAACGCGCCCGTCACCTATGTCGACGGTCGCAACGACCGCTGGCAGAGCGCGCCGGAGTGGTTTCGGCACCTGTAGCCGGGACAGGCAACCGCAATCGGGACACCTGGAATGCCGCTGGTCCTGGCAGGCGTTGCCCGGCACGGACTGGGTGTCCGGCACTCCCGTCCAGCACTCCCGAACCCCGTGCCTCCGTCATTGCGGATTGCACACATCGCCCGGCGTACCCTCGCGTCTTCGATGAACGGTACGGCGCAATCCCCACATGCTAAGAGCGCTCGGCAGCCTGATTTTCTACTCGCGCTTCTTCACGCGGTTCAGCCGCGTTGGCCTGTTGCGCCGCCAGCGCGACTGGCACCCATACCCGGAGCGCCTCGACGGCCAGGCCTGGCTGGTCACCGGCGCCAGCGGCGGCATCGGCGCGGCGATCGCGGGCCTGGCCCATGCACGCGGCGCGCGCGTGCCGGCGGCAGCGCGCAGCGAGGACAAGCTCGCCGCGCTGGTGCGTGATGCCGGGGCTCCGGGCCGGATGGTGCCGTTGCGCGTGGACTTCGCCAGCGTGGCCGATACCCGCCGCCTCGTGCAGGACTTGACGGCACGCGGCGAGCGCATCGACGTGCTGGTCAACAACGTCGGCTTGCTGCTCGATCGCTTCGAACTCACCCCGGAAGGCCTCGAGACCTCGTTCGTCACCAACCTGCTGAGCCACTACGTGCTCACCGAAGGCTTGCGCGCTGCCGGGCGATTCGCCGACGGCGCCGCGGTGGTCAACATGAGCTCCGGCGGCATGTATGGCGCGCCGCTGCGCCTTGCCGAGATGGCGGCGACCAGCGCCGGCGACCATGACGGCATGGCCGCCTACGCCATGCACAAGCGCGCCCAGGTCGAGCTGACGCGGGCCTGGAACCAGCGCTGGCAAGGGCAACCGCGGGTCTACGTGATGCATCCCGGATGGGTGGATACGGCCGGCGTGCAGACCGCCCTGCCGGCGTTCCGTGCCACCTTGCGGCGGCACCTGAGAACCCCGCAGGAGGGCGCCGACACCGCGCTCTGGCTCGGCAGCACGCGGCCGGAGATCGCCGCTGACGGCGGCATCTGGCTCGATCGCGTGCTCGATCCGGAGCACGAGTTCTCGATGACGCGCAAGACCGCGGTGAACGCCGCGCAACTGTGCGATTTCCTCGCCGCGCAGGCCGCGGCGGTCACCCGTTGAAGGAATTGCCGATGATGATCCGCCTGCCGACCCTGTTCGCCGCCGTCCTGCTGGCCGCCTGCGCCAGCCCGGGTGCGCGCGAGCGCCCGCCGCTCGAAGCGGCACCGACCGTGGACCTGCCGCGCTTCATGGGCACCTGGTACGTGATCGCGAACGTGCCGTACTTCTTCGAGAACGGCAAGGTCGCAACCCGCGACGAGTACCGGCTGCGCCCCGACGGCCGCATCGACAACGATTTCGTGTTCAAGAAGCGCTTCGGCGAGGAAGACCGGCGCTGGAACGGCGTTTCGAGCGTGGTGCCGGGCAGCAACGGGGCGCGCTGGAAGGTGCAGTTCGTGTGGCCGATTTCCACCGAACTGGTCGTGGTGCACGTCGACGACGACTACCGGGGCGCGGCACTGGCCACCCCGGATCGCAAGCTCGCCTGGGTGTTCGGCCGCGAGCCGACGATGGAACCCGCGCGCTTCGATGCGCTGGTGGCGAAGCTGGCCGCGCGCGGCGTGGACACTTCCGCGTTGCAGCCGGTGCCGCAGGTGGCGCCCGCCGCCGACTGACGGATCACGGGCGACCCCGAACCTGTCGTTCTTCCTATACTGGGGTCGTGGTCCCGGCGCGCGCGACGCCGGCTGGCCAAACCCTCACTAACCGGAGGAGCAGGGCATGGAACTCGGCGCGTTCTCCATCAGCCTCGCGGTCAAGGACCTCGAGGCATCCCGGCAGTTCTACGAGAGGTCCGGCGTCAGGACCTTCGGGGGGAATGCCGCGCAGAACCGGCTCATCCCGATCCTCGTCGACCAGCATGTCTGAACGCGCGGGCAGCGCGTGGGCGGCCTGATGAGGCGCGTCCAGTTGAGCCTCTACGTGCCGTCTCCGGACGACGCACTGCTGGAGGCGATGCGCGAATTGTTCGATCCGCTGCAGCGACGCCTGATTCCCGCGCATGTCACCCTGTGCCGCGAGGACGAGCTTGCGGGAATTGGACTTGCGGATCTCGGCACCGCATTCGACGGCCGCGCGGCGCGTCCGCTGACCTTGCGTTTCGGAGGACCCGAGGCGTTCCAGGCGCACGGCGTGCTCCTGCCCTGCGTCGAAGGCGCGCACGACTTCCACGCGCTGCGCGGGCAGCTGCTCGGTGAAGCCGCATCCCGGCGCCTCGCGCCCCACATCACGCTCGCGCATCCGCGCAACCCGAGAGCGCCCGGCAACCGGATGTCGAATGCGGCAGTACCATCCGAAGGATTGACGATCACGTTCCGCAGCGTGCGGCTCATCGAGCAAGTGGACTCGGCGCCGTGGCGCACGCTGCAGGAATTCAGCCTGCACGATCCTTGAGATCCTCGATGCCCGACACGCGCGGAAGCGGATTCCTCATCACCGGTGCAGCGCTGAGCGGCGCCGCCGCGCTGCTGCACCTGGGCTGTATCGCCTTCGGCGCGCCGTGGTACCGGTTCCTCGGCGCCGGGGAGCGCATGGCCCGCATGGCCGACGCGGGGCATTGGTACCCGAACACCGCCGCTGCGGTCATCGCCGGGGTACTCCTGGCCTGGTCCCTCTATGCCCTGTCGGGCGCCGGGGTCATCGGCAGGCTTCCGTTCCGCCGCGTCGCGCTTGGCGCCATTACCGGCATATACCTGCTGCGCGGCGTCGGCTTCGTGGCGCTCATGGACCGTTTTCCCGGCAACTCGCCGGCCTTCTGGTTCTGGAGTTCGGCCATCTGCTTCGGCATCGGCGTCGTGCACTTCCTGGGCCTGCGGCAGGCCTGGCACAGGCTCTGAAGCGACCCGCGACCGATGCGGCAGGTGCCGCCGTTCGCAACTTTGCGCAGCGCTCGCCGTGAGGCGCCGCCCGTCGGCGCCAGGCGTCGCTCATGGCCCCCGCTGCGCGTCGCGTCGCAGGCCCGCTACCCGTGGCGCGATCCGTCGGCGAACATGGGCGACCTGGGATCGTCGCGGCCTGCGACGGCCAGACCCTGGACTATTCTTCGCGCCATGCCCGCAAGCGCCATTCCGGAGAGACCGCGCGGCCTCGCACTGATGCTGGGCTGGCGCCGGCTGCGCTTCACCCTGGGCTTCTCGCTCGCGCTCGGGCTGCTGCTGGGCATCGGCTGGAAATCGGGATTGTGGTCGGTGATCGAGCGCACGCTGGCGCTGGGGCTGGTCGGGATGCTGGTGTTCGGGCTTTTCGAGCAATGGCCACGGCGGCTGCCGCGCTGGCTGGCGCGTTGGGTCCTGCAGGTGCTGGGCGTGGCGATCGCGATGCCCGTGGCGACGTACTTCATCTACGTGCTGTCGACTGACGCCGGCGCGCCGCCGTTCTGGGACGTCCCGGATCGCATGGAGGGCTTCGCCGTCCTCACCGTCCTCGGCCTGCTGCTGGCGCCGTGGGCCGCGCTCGCGGCGCTGGTGCGGCAGAAGGACGCGCTCGCACGCCACCAGGCGCTGGCCTTCGACCTCGAGCGCAGCGAACTCGAGCGCCAGGCCGTGGACGCGCGCCTGCACCTGCTGCAGGCGCAGGTCGCGCCGCATTTCCTCTTCAACACGCTGGCCAACGTGCAGGCGCTGGTCGACGCCGGTTCGCCGCAGGCCGCCGCGGTATTGCGCAGCCTGGTCGCCTACCTGCGTGCGGCGGTGCCGCGCCTGGACGAGCCGGCCACCACGCTGGGCCAGGAGTTGCAACTGGTCCGCGCCTACCTCGAGTTGATGCACATGCGCATGCCGGACCGCCTGCAGTTCGCGCTGCGCGTCGACGAGACGGCGCTCGCATTGCGCTGCCCGCCGATGACGCTGCTGACGCTGGTCGAGAACGCGGTGCGCCACGGCATCGATCCGGGCGAGGAGGGCGGTCGCATCGACATCGAGGTCGAGCGGCGCGACGGGCGCTGCCTCGTGCGCGTCAGCGACACCGGCGTGGGGCTGCAGGCATCGAGCGGCGGGCTGGGCACCGGGCTGTCGACCCTGCGCGAGCGCCTGCGGCTGGTGTTCGGCGACGATGCGCAGTTGCGCCTGAGCGCCGTGCAACCGCACGGCGTCATGGCCGAACTGGACCTTCCCGCGCGCGACGAGCCGGACTGATGCCGCAGCGCCCGACTGCACTGATTGCCGACGACGAGCCGCTGCTGCGCGAAGCCTTGTCGCGCCAGCTCGCCCAGGCATGGCCGGAGCTCGAGGTGGTTGCGCAGGCGCGCAATGGCCGCGAAGCGATCCGGCTCTTCGAGGCCAGGCGGCCGGACGTGTGCTTCCTCGATGTGCACATGCCGGGCGTATCCGGCATCGATGCGGCGCGCCATATCGGCCGCAACGCGCACCTGGTGTTCGTCACCGCCTTCGACCACTACGCGGTGCAGGCCTTCGCCGAGGGCGTGCTCGACTACCTGGTGAAGCCGGTGGAACTGGCGCGCCTGGCCGAAACCGTGGCGCGCCTCAAGGAGCGGGTGCGGGCCGCGCAGCCGGCGCTCAACACCGAAGCCCTGTTGCAGCAGCTCGCCGCGCAGCTGGCGCGGATGCAGGGCGGTGCGGCCGCTGCGCCGCTGCGCTGGATCCGCGCCCAGGTCGGCCAGATCCTGCGCCTGATCCCGGTCGAGGACATCGACTACCTGCGCTCCGACACCAAGTACACGCGGGTCGCCTGGCGCGGGGACGCGGGCCAGCCGGGCGAAGCGGTGGTCCGGATCCCGCTCAAGGAACTGGTGGCGCAGCTCGATCCGGCCCAGTTCGCGCAGGTCCACCGCTCGGTGGTGGTCAACCTGCGCGCGATCAGCCATGTCACGCGCGGCGACAACGAGACCGCCGACATCCACCTCCGGGGACGCAAGGACGTGCTGCCGGTGAGCCGCAGCTACCTGCACCTGTTCCGCCAGATGTAGGCGCCTTCGGGCGCCGCCGTTCATCTCCTCGCTCGGCAGCCCGGACACGAGGGCTCGTCGTTCGTCGCAAGCCGGCTTGCACCACCTGGCCCGGGAGCCACACTCGGCGGCACGCACTCGCGACACGCAGCGCCGGAACCCGGATGGGACGGCGCGCGGGGCACGGCGATTGCGGGCATGCGGCCGCCCGGCTGCATCGGACACCCGAACCGAGGGAGCAACGATGGATACCGCGAAGCGTACCGGCCGAACGATTGCCGTCCTGCTGCTGGCCCAGATCGTCGGCAGCGTGATCGTGAACTTCGTCCTGCTGGGGCCGGTATTCAAGGCACCGGGATTCCTGGTCAATGCCGCGACGCATCCGATGCACGTCGCCCTGGCCGTCCTGCTCGGGCTCGCGACCAGCGCGCTCGGGCTCGGCATCGCGATCGCCGCCTGGCCGGTCGTCCGCCCGCACAGCCGCGCGATGGCCCAATGGCTGCTGGCCCTGGCGGTGGCCGCCTTCGCCGTGAGCGCCACCGAGTATGTCGCCACGTGGTCGCTGTTGAACCTGAGCCAGGCCTATGCGAAGGCCGGTGTTGCCGATGCAGGCCTGTACCAGGCGCTGCGCGGCGTCGTGGCCTCGGCACGCAACGGGGCGCACTACGTCGGGCTGGTCATCGTGGGCTTCATGCTGCTGGTCTTCTACGGCAGCCTGTACCGCTTCCGCCTGGTGCCGCGCGCCTTGGCGACCTTCGGCCTTGCGGCCGTGCTGCTCCAGATGATTTCGGTCGCGATGCCGCTGTACGGCGAGCCCGTGGTGTTCGCGATGCTGATGCCGCTGGGCCTGTGCCAGTTGGCCCTGGCGCTGTGGCTGTTGGCGCGGGGATTGGCGGAGCGTGCCCCGCTGGCGCCCGCCGGTGGCGGCTGAGTCCGGCATCGGGCGCGAAAGGGGTACGGGACAGGCCGTGGGCTCGGGATGGCCACGGCGACGGGGTTGGCTACACTGGCCCCAACCCGTTCGAGCAGGACGCCGATGGACGCCGCCCGGTTGAGGGACTTCGCGACCCGCTACACCGCCGCCTGGTGCAGCCAGCACGCGGCCAGCGTCGCCGCGCACTTCGCGGCCGACGGTACGCTGACGATCAACGGCGGCACGCCGTCCGTGGGCCGCGCGGCGATCGCCGCGGCGGCGCAGGGCTTCATGACCGACTTCCCCGACCTCGTGGTCGCGATGGACGGGATTGCTATCGACGGCGCGCGCGCGGTCTATCGCTGGCGACTGACCGGGACCCACGGCGGTACCGGCGCGTCGGTGCGCATCAGTGGCCACGAGGAATGGACGCTGGACGCGGACGGCCTGATCGCGGATTCGCTCGGGCACTTCGACGCCGCCGACTACCAACGCCAATTGAACGCCACCCACCGAGGAAGCTGACATGGCCGGGCACAAGGACACGATCAACGCGGTCTACGCCGCCTTCGCGCGCGGCGACATCCCCGGCGTGCTGGCGGTGCTGGCGCCGGACTGCCGCTGGACCGAGGCCGAGGGATTTCCGTACGGCGGAACCTACGTCGGGCCGCAGGCGGTGCTGCAGAACGTCTTCATGCGGATCGGTGGCGAATGGGACGGCTTTGCCGCCGTGCCGGAGCGGCTGGTGGCCGAAGGCGACACCGTGGTGGCGCTGGGCGAATACAGCGGCACGTTCAAGGCCACGGGCAAGCACTTCCGGGCCCCGATGGTCCATGTCTGGACCTTCGGCGCCGGGGGTGTGGTGTCCTTCCGCCAGCACACCGACACCGTGCTGGTGCAGCGGGCGCTGCAGTAGCCCGCGCGCCGATCGCGCGCCATTCCCGGTCGAGGACGCCGCATGACCAGCAGCGAACTGCGCGACTACGCCACCGTGCTCGCGGCACTGGTGGCCCTGATGGTCTTCATGCTCAACGTCGTCTCGCAGATGCGCAACCGCCGCATCGAGAACATCACGCGCTTCAACCAGGTGCACCAGCGGCTCTTCGAGGACAACGGCTACCTTGCGCGCAATCTCACCGCGATGGCCACGGAGACCCTGCACCGCGACCTGGGCAATGCCGACATGGAGCGCAAGTTCCACCTGATGCTGCTCGATCTGGAGCGCCTCGCGGTCCTGGCCAACAACCGCGCGATCCCGCGCCAGACCCAGGTCTACCTGTTCGGCTTCTACGCCCCGAGGATCCTTGCCCTGCTGACGCCGGAGGAGCGCGGCAGCATGTACTGGGAACTCGCGCTGGGATACCTCGAGCGCCTTGCCGCCGACGCCGCGCGCTACGGGGAGTTGTCGCGCGAGCAGCGCGAGGCGTTCTGGCGCTGAGCCTGCCGGCCGGGCGGACGGGCTGGCGCCGAGTCGCGGGCACCTGATCCAGGTCAATTGGCCGGCATCGGCGCCGCGCCAGAATGCCGGCTCCTTCCCCGGTGCGCGCGCCCATGTCGGCGTCTGGCCTGGTACGCAGCCCTCCCGCCGCCGGCCCGGAGTCCGCGCTCGAGCGGCCGTGGCTGCGCCA
>JAGOEZ010000240.1:0-2203 GCA_017997455.1 Lysobacterales bacterium
CGGGCGGCCGGCCCGGGAAGCTGGTCGCCCAGCGGATACTGGAGGAAATGTTCGAGTGCATTCATGCAGGCGCGCCGCCGCGACGGCGGTAAGATTGACGTTTGCGTCAAGTGTAAGTCTTTCCGCGCCCCGGATTCCGATCCGGCGGGCCGACACCCTGCGAATGCCCACCTACACGATCACCGAACTGGCCCGCGAGTTCGAGGTCACGCCCCGCGCGATCCGCTTCTACGAGGATCGTGGGCTGCTCGCGCCCCGGCGCACCGGCGCCGGCGGACGCCAGCGCGAATACGCGGCGCGCGACCGCACGCGCCTCAAGCTGACGCTGCGCGGCAAGCGCCTGGGGCTGACCCTGGCCGAGATCCGCGACCTGATCGACATGTACGAGTCGCCGTCCGACACGACGGCCCAGCTGACCCGGTTCCTGGCCGTGCTCGGCCAGCATCGCGGCACGCTCGAGCGCCAGCTGGCCGATCTGCAGGAAACCCTGGCCGAGATCGCGGCCCATGAGATGCGCGCTCGTCAGCTGCTCGCCCTTCACGACAATCCCACTGGAGACACCCCATGCTGAACATCCCCGGACTGCAATTCGATCTGGGCGAAGACATCGCCATGTTGCGCGAGACGCTGCAGCAGTTCACCGCGGCCGAGATCACCCCGCACGCCGGCGAGATCGACCGCAGCGACCAGTTCCCGATGGCGCTGTGGCGCAAGTTCGGCGAACTTGGCGTGCTCGGCATGACGGTGCCCGAGGAATATGGCGGCACCGACATGGGCTACCTGGCCCACGTGGTGGCGATGGAGGAGATCTCGCGCGGCTCGGCCTCGGTGGGCCTGTCGTACGGTGCGCACTCCAACCTGTGCGTGAACCAGATCATGCGCAACGGCACCGAGACCCAGCGCCAGAAGTACCTGCCCAAGCTGGTCTCGGGCGAACACGTCGGCGCGCTGGCCATGTCCGAACCCAATGCCGGATCGGACGTCGTGTCGATGAAGCTGCGCGCCGACTTCAAGGGCGATCACTTCGTGCTGAACGGCAGCAAGATGTGGATCACCAACGGCCCGGACGCCGACGTGATGGTGATCTACGCCAAGAACGATCCCGCCGCCGGCCCGCGCGGCATGACGGCCTTCCTGGTCGAGAAGTCCTTCAAGGGATTTTCGGTCGCGCAGAAGCTCGACAAGATGGGCATGCGCGGCAGCCACACCGGCGAGCTGGTGTTCCAGGACTGCATCGTGCCGGCCGAGAACGTGCTGGGCGGCCTGGGCAAGGGCGTCAACGTGCTGATGAGCGGCCTCGATTTCGAGCGGGCGGTGCTCTCCGGCGGGCCGCTGGGCATCATGAGCGCCTGCATGGACGCGGTGCTGCCCTATGTGCACGAGCGCAAGCAGTTCGGTCAGGCGATCGGCGAGTTCCAGCTGATGCAGGGCAAGCTCGCCGACATGTACACCACCATGATGGCCTGCCGCGCCTACGTCTACGAGGTGGGCCGGCAGTGCGACCGCAGCCGCGCCGGCACGGTCAACGTGCGCAGCCTGCGCAAGGACGCGGCCGGCGCCATCCTGTACTGCGCCGAGAAGGCCACCTGGATGGCCGGAGAGGCCATCCAGTGCCTGGGCGGCAACGGCTACATCAACGAGTACTCCACGGGCCGGCTGTGGCGCGACGCCAAGCTCTACGAGATCGGCGCCGGCACCTCCGAGATCCGCCGCATGCTGATCGGCCGAGAGCTGTTCGCCGAAACGGCCTGATCATGCCGCGCCGGGTCTCGCTGGCGATTGCCAACTCGATCCTCGCCGGCTTCGATCGCCACTACGGATTGTTCCGCTACAACGCGCAGCAGGCCAAGAGCCGGTTCGAACGCGCCGACTGGCACGGCATCCGGCGCCTGGCCCGCGACCGGATCGCGTTCTACGACCAGCGGGTGCTCGAGGCGGTGGCCCGGATCGAGTCCGAGTTCGGTGCCGCCGACCTGGGCGAACAGGCGTGGGCGCTGGTCAAGCGCGATTTCGTCAACCTGCTGGCCGAACACCGCCAGCCGGAGCTGGCCGAGACCTTCTTCAATTCGGTGTGCACGAAGCTGCTGCACCGCACCTACTATCACAACAACTTCATCTTCGTGCGGCCCGCGGTGTCCACCGAATACCTGGATGCGGACCCGCCCTCGTACCGCGCTTACTACCCCAACACCCAGGGCTGGGT
>JAGOEZ010000240.1:2303-3585 GCA_017997455.1 Lysobacterales bacterium
GTGAGCCGCGAGTTCGTCCAGTCGCAGTACCAGCTGGTGAAGTTCCACGACCGGGTGGGCCGGATGGCCGACACCTGGGAGTACTCGGACGTGCCGTTTCCGAAGGCCCGCCTGTCCGCGGCGCTGCTCGAGGAACTGCGCGACCTGGCGCCGTCCCTGATCGAGGACGAGGGCGACAGCCTCGTGATCCGGCACATGTACATCGAACGGCGGATGGTTCCGCTGAACATGTACCTGGAAAGCGCAACCCCCGAGGAGACCGAACACGCGATCATCGAGTACGGCGAGGCGATCAAGCAGATGGTCGCCGCCGACATCTTCCCCGGCGACATGCTCTACAAGAACTTCGGCATGACCCGCCAGGGCCGGGTCGTGTTCTACGACTACGACGAAGTCGCCTACCTGACGACCTGCAACTTCCGCCGGATCCCGGAACCGCGCACCCCGGAGGACGAGATGTCCTGCGAACCCTGGTACAGCGTCGGCCCGCGCGATGTGTTCCCCGAAGAGTTCGGCACCTTCCTGCTGGGCAACCCGCGGGTGCGCGAAATCTTCATGCGCCACCACGCCGACCTGCTGGATCCGGTCTACTGGCAGTCGTGCCAGCAGCGCATTCGCGAGGGCGTGCTGGACGACGTGTTCCCGTACCCGGACAGCGTCCGGTTCAGGCACTGGATCGGGGACCCGGGTCGACAACCGGCCGCGATTGGAGCATCCTTCGAAGGTTTGGTGCAGCGCAGCGAAAGCATCGACCCTGCCCTGCCCCATCGGTCCGATCCACACCCAACCCAAGCTCAGGGAGAGACACAATGAGTGATCCCATCGTTATCGTATCCGCCACCCGTACGCCCATCGGCGGCCTGCTCGGCGACTTCGCCGCGATCCCCGCCTACGATCTGGGCGCCGTGGCCATCAGGGCCGCCGTCGAACGCGCCGGTGTGGCCGGGGCGGACATCGGCGAAGTGCTGTTCGGCAACTGCCTGATGGCTGGCCAGGGCCAGGCCCCTGCCCGCCAGGCGACGCTGGCCGCCGGCCTGCCGCAATCGGTGGGCGCGGTCACGCTGTCCAAGATGTGCGGTTCGGGCATGAAGGCCGTGATGTTCGCCCACGACATGCTGTCCGTGGGCACCTGCGACATCATGGTCGCCGGCGGCATGGAGAGCATGACCAATGCGCCGCACCTGATGCTCAATGCGCGCAAGGGCACCCGCTACGGCGCGTTCACCGCCTACGACCACATGGCGCTGGACGGCCTCGAAGACGCGTACGACCGCGGCAAGGC
>JAGOEZ010000065.1:0-4777 GCA_017997455.1 Lysobacterales bacterium
CGCGCCGCGACCTCGTAGCCGGCATCGGCATGGCGCATGACCCCGGTGCCGGGATCGTTCCACAATACGCGCGCCAGGCGCCGGTCGGCGGCCTCGCTGCCGTCGCACACGATCACCACGCCGCTGTGCTGGCTGTAGCCCATGCCGACGCCGCCACCGTGGTGCAGCGAGACCCAGGTCGCGCCGCCGGCCACGTTGAGCATGGCGTTGAGCAGCGGCCAGTCGCTGACCGCATCCGAGCCGTCGGCCATGGCCTCGGTCTCGCGGTTGGGCGAGGCCACCGAACCTGAATCGAGGTGGTCGCGGCCGATCACGACCGGCGCCTTGAGTTCGCCCGAGCGGACCATCTCGTTGAAGGCCAGGCCGAGCCGGTGCCGCTGCCCGAGGCCGACCCAGCAGATCCGCGCCGGCAGGCCCTGGAAGGCGATGCGTTGCGCGGCCATGTCGAGCCAGCGGTGCAGGTGCGGGTCGTCGGGGATCAGTTCCTTGACCCTGGAATCGGTGCGCGCGATGTCCTGCGGATCGCCCGAGAGCGCGACCCAGCGGAACGGGCCGATGCCGCGGCAGAACAGCGGGCGCACGTAGGCCGGAACGAAGCCCGGGAAGTCGAAGGCGTTGGCGCAACCGGCATCCTTGGCCACCTGGCGGATGTTGTTGCCGTAGTCGAAGGTCGGCACGCCCATGCGCTGGAAGGCCAGCATCGCCTCCACGTGCACCCGCATCGAGCGACAGGCGGCGTCGCGCGTGCCGGCGGGGTCGGCGACGCGGCGCTCGAACCACTGCTCCACGCTCCAGCCAATGGGAAGGTACCCGTTGATCGGATCGTGCGCGCTGGTCTGGTCGGTGACGGCATCCGGGCGCACGCCGCGGCGGGCCATCTCCGGCAACAACTCGGCCGCATTGCCCAGCAGGGCCACCGAGACCGCGCGCCCAGCACCGGTGTGGGCCGCAATGCGCGCCAGCGCATCGTCGAGGTCGCGCGCCTGCTCGTCGACGTAGCGCGTGCGCAGGCGCATGTCGATGCGGCTCTGCTGGCACTCGATGGTGAGCGAGCAGGCGCCGGCCAGCGAGGCGGCCAGGGGCTGCGCCCCGCCCATGCCGCCGAGGCCGGCGGTCAGGATCCACTTGCCGGCGAGGTTGCCGCCATGGTGCTGGCGGCCCATTTCGACGAAGGTCTCGTAGGTGCCCTGCACGATGCCCTGCGAGCCGATGTAGATCCACGAGCCGGCCGTCATCTGCCCGTACATCATCAGGCCCTTGCGGTCGAGCTCGTGGAAGTGCTCCCACGTCGCCCAATGCGGCACCAGGTTGGAATTGGCGATCAGCACGCGCGGCGCATCGGCATGGGTGGGGAACACCCCGACCGGCTTGCCGGACTGGACCAGCAGGGTCTGGTCGTCGCCGAGTTCGCGCAGCGTGCGCAGGATCGCGTCGTAGCAGGCCCAGTCGCGCGCCGCGCGGCCGATGCCGCCGTAGACCACCAGTTCGGCCGGATTCTCCGCCACTTCCGGATCGAGGTTGTTCTGGATCATCCGGTAGGCGGCTTCGGTCTGCCACGAGCGGCAACTGCGCTCGCTGCCGCGCGGTGCGCGGACCACGCGGGTGTCGTCGCGACGGCTGGGGGCGTTCATGGCGGGCGATCCGGGACGCGGGGCGAGGCGACGATTATCGCATCCGCGCACCGCGCTTGCCGCTGCGCGCGCGGCGTCCGACACTGCAGGCAGGCGCCAGTCCGGGCGCCGGGGAACGCGCATGGCAAAGGCACCCGCCGCAGCGGTCGTCGAGGTTCGCCGCACCTGGGCGGTCGCGCTGATGGACGCGCTGCCCGACACCCTGGCCCTGGGCGCGTGCCTGCTCGCCTGGCTTGCGCCCACCGCCGTGCGCTTCGACCTGATCGCGTGGGCCGCGCCGCTGTACTTCGTCGAGTTCCCGCTTACGCTGCTCCTGCTGTTCGGCGGCGTGACCCGGATCGAGGACCCGGGGCTGAGCCGGCGCAGCAAGCTGGGCTTCGTGCTGGTGCCGATCGTGATCGTCGCGTTGATGGCGCCGATGTTGCTCGGCCCGGGCGGCCTGCTCGCGGTGCTCGCCCTGTCCGCGCGCCTGCTGTGGCGCGTGGCCAGCGGCCGCATCGACCGCAGTGCGCGCGTGCGCGGGGCGTGGATCACCTATGCCGAAGGCGACGGCGCGCACGAGGTCGAAAGCGGGACGGTGCGAATGCGGGTCGGCGGCCGGCGCGGCGGCAACGCGGGCAGCGGCCGCCGCTGGCGGGTCGAAGCCAGCCACGAGCTGGTGATGGCGTCGCTGACCCTGACCTTCTGGGTATTCATCGCCGTGGCTTTCATGTTCGTGACGCTCCCGCCGGGCGGCATCACGCCGGAGATCGCCGCCAGCTCGCTGTGGTCGCGGACCGTGGTCGGCGCCATCGTGCCCCCGCACATCGCGCTGGCGGCGGGCGCGACGCTGTTCACCGCGCGCGTGCTCGGCCATCTCGAGGGCATCGAGGCCGCCGACGCGCCGCCGCCGGTATCGGTCGAGGACGACCCGGTGCTGCGCGAGATCGTCGACAGGATCGAGGGCAAGGACCGCAAGCGGCGCAAGCCGCCGCGCGCCTGACGCCGCGTCGCTCAGAGGTGGTCGCCGAGCGCCTGCGCGACCTGGCGGTAGCGTGCCGCGATCCGCTCGCCCGCCACGTGCGCGCCGGCGCGCACCACCCAGCGGCCGCCGACCATGACGTCGCGGACCAGGTTGCGATTGCCGGCGAACACCAGCGTGTCGAGCACCTGCCCGCTGCGCTTCGCGGCCAGTTCCGGCGCCTGCTCGTCGAGCACCAGCAGGTCGGCGCGGTGCCCGGGCGCGAGCGCGCCGATGCGCCGCCCGCTGGCCTGCGCGCCACCGACCAGCGCCTCGCGCCACAGCGCGGCGCCGGTCGAGGGCTCGTCGTGGCTGGCGGCGACGTTGCGGCGCAGGCCGGCGAGGCGCTGGCCGTACTCGAGCCAGCGCAATTCCTCGACCGGCGAGACCGACACGTGGCTGTCGGAGCCGATGCCGAAGCTGCCGCCGCCGTCGAGCAGGCCGCGCAGCGGGAACACGCCGTCACCGAGGTTGGCCTCGGTGGTCGGGCACAGGCCCACGACCGCGCCACTGCGCGCGAGCTCCTGCAGTTCGACCGCGGTGACATGGGTCGCATGCACCAGGCACCAGCGCGAATCGACCGGCGCGTTGTCGAGCAGCCAGGCCACCGGCCGCGTGCCGCGCGTGGCGAGGCAGTCATCGACCTCGGCGAGCTGCTCGGCGACGTGGATGTGGATCGGGCCCGCTTCCGCGTAGGCCGACGCGAGCGAGCGCGCGAGCGCTTCGGGCGGTACCGCGCGCAGCGAATGCAGCGCGAGGCCGACCGCGAGCTGCGGCCCGGCGCCCGCGCGCACGCTGCCCGCCAGCGCCAGCAGCGCGTCGACCTCGTGGTGGAAGCGGCGCTGGCGCTCGCCCAGCGGACGGCCGTCGAATCCGCCGGTCATGTACAGCGTCGGCAGCAGGCTGAGCCCGATCCCGGTCTCCAGCGCCGCCGCGACCAGCGCGTCGCACATCGCGCGCGGCGGCGCGTAGGGGCGCCCGTCCGGCTGGTGGTGCAGGTAGTGGAACTCGCAGACCGCGGTGTAGCCATGCAGCAGCAGGTCGGCGTAGAGCTGGGCGGCGATCGCGTGCAGCGCCGCCGGGTCGACCGCGCCGGCATAGCGGTACATGGTCTCGCGCCAGCTCCAGAAGGTGTCGCGCTCGGCGGCCTGGCGTTCGGCGAGCCCGGCCATCGCGCGCTGGAAGGCGTGCGAATGCAGGTTCGGCATCCCCGGCACCACCCAGCGGCCCAGCGGCGTGGCGTCGGCCCGCGATGCGCCGGCCGCCACCTCGACCAGGTCGCCGGCGGCGTCGATGGTCAGGCAGACGTCGCGCGCCCAACCCGACGGCAGCAATGCCTGCTCGGCGTACCAGGTGCGGTGGCTGGCGCTGTCGGGCGGCATCGTCGGCTCCTCGGATGGTGCGGAGGATAGCGCCGATGCCGGCGCCCGCATCCGCCCCGCCGCGCCTCCCGCACGCTCAGCCAGCCGGCAGGTCGACGCTCACCAGCAGGCCGCCGAGCGCGCGCGAGCGCGCCAGTCCGACCTCGCCGCGATGCAGTTCGGCCACCCGCCGCACGATCGACAGGCCCAGTCCGCTGCCCTCGACGCCGGTCCCCAGGCCACGATAGAAGCGATCGAAGGCGCGTTCCCGCGCGGCATCGTCCAGTCCCGGGCCGCTGTCCTCGACCTCCATCCGCACCCGGCCATCGCCGGCACTCAGCCGCACGCGCACGCGCCCGCCGGGCGGCGTGTAGCGGATCGCGTTGTCGACCAGGTTGCGCGTCATCGCGCCGATCGCGACCTCGTCGCCCTGCAGCGACGGCGCCGGCGTGCCGCAATCGAGCGCGAGCTCGATGTTGCGGGCCGCGGCCCGGGGCGCCAGCTCGGCGAGTTCGCCCGCCACGCAAGCCCGCAGGTCCAGGCGCGCATCGAGCGGAAGCGCGGCGCCGGGCTCGAGGCGCGACATCAGCAGCAGTTGCTCAACCGTGCGCTCGAGCCGCGCCACGCCGTTGCGCGCGCTCTGCAGGCTCGCCTCGCGGCCGGCCGCATCGGCGCTGCCGCGCAGGTTGTCGAGGTGCACCTTCAGCGCGCTGATCGGCGTGCGCAACTCGTGCGCGGCATCAGCCGCGAAGTGGCGTTCGCGCGCGATCGCCTCGCCGAGCCGG
>JAGOEZ010000065.1:4877-13319 GCA_017997455.1 Lysobacterales bacterium
TCGCTCAGGGCCTTGAGCACGCGCGCCGAGTGCGCCAGCTTGGCGTCGAACAGTTCGTCGGTCTCGATCAGGCTGTCGCGATACGACAGCGCGGCGGTGATCGCCGAGCCGGCGCCGATCACCGCCAGCAGGGTGACCACCAGCAGGCGCCGCATGGACAATTGCCGGCGCATCTCAGGGCGGCGCCTCGACCAGGAAGCCGACGCCGCGGACGGTGCGGATCAGGCCCGGGTAGGTCTTGCGCCGCAGGTGGTGCACATGGACGTCGAGCGCGTTGCTGTCGCGGTCCTCGTTCCAGCCGTACAGGCGCTGTTGCGCCGCCTCGCGCGAGACTACGCGCCCGGCGTTCTCGAGCAGCAGCTGCAGCAGCGCGAACTCGCGGCGCGGAAGATCGAGCAGGCGGCCCTCGTAGGTGGCGAGGTGCGCGGCCGGGTCGAGCACCAGCGCGCCGTGTTCCATCCGGATCGAGTTCTGGCCGCTGCTGCGCCGGTGCAGCGCGCGGATCCGCGCCACCAGTTCGTCGGTGTCGAAGGGCTTGCCCATGTAGTCGTCGGCGCCCAGCTCGAGCCCCTGGACCCGATCCGACACCTGGTCGCGCGCGGTCAGGGCGAGGATCGGCGTGCGCACGCCCGCGCGGCGTGCATCGCGGATCACCGCGGTGCCGTCCAGGCGCGGCAGGCCGAGGTCCATGACGGCGGCGTCGAAAGGCTCCTGGCGCAGGGCGGCCAGCGCGGCCACGCCGTCCTGCACCCAGTCCACCGTCATCAGCGCGCGCCGCAGCGCGGTCTGGATGCCCTCACCGAGCAGGGTGTCGTCTTCGGCCAGCAGGACGCGCATGCGGCATTGTAGTCGCTGCTCAGCTCCCGCCGTGCGCGCGCGCTTCGGCCAGTGCCTGCTCGATCTCCGAGCGCCGACCCTGGTCCGCCAGCTCGCGCCCGGGGCGCGCCGGCGCCGCGAGGGCCTTCTCCAGCACCGGCACCGCGTCCGCGTACTCGCCTTGTTCGAGGAGGAAGTGGCCGTAGAAGTAGTTGGCGTCGATGCCGTCCGGATTGACCGCGAGCCCCTTGCGCAGCATCTCGCGCGCCTTGTCGTCGTTGCCGAAGCCCAACGGCCACCCCGGCACCTGGTAGTAGAGGCTGCCGAGGCTGGTATATGCCGATCCGCCCATGGCGGCCGGATCGATCTCGAGGGCGGCCTCGAAGTCGGCTCGCGCCGACTTGCACAACGACAGCGCGCCGAGACCGCCCTTGGCACCGGCGTAGCTGGCCAGGATGATGCCCTCCCAGATCAGCGCGTCCGGGTCGCCGGGACTCTGCGCCTTGACCTGCGCCGCGTCGGCCGCCAGCGCTTCGAACTGCTTCTGCTGCGCATCGCCCTCGGCCGCGTACTTGACCTCGGCCCAGCGCCGCTGGAGCGAGCGCACGGCCTCGGGATCGCTGGCGCCGGCGGCGCCGGAAATGGCCAGGCAGGCGCAAGCGAGCCAGGCGTGCAGGTAAGGATTGGCTTTCATGGATGTCTCCAGTGGCTGGGGATGGGACTTCAGGTGGCCGCAAGGCGCGCATGGCGGCGGATCCGCGGCAATTGCCGGGCGATCGAACGGTCGACCAGCGCGGGCAATGCGCCGTTGACCCGGGTGTAGAACTTCTCCGGCCAGCCCAGCTGCAGGCGCCGGCGACCCTTGCGGATCGCGGCGATGATCTGGCGCGCGACCGCATCCGGCTCGTCGATGGCGACGCCCAGTTCGCGATTGAGCGCGGTGGCCGCCGCCGGGTTCATCGAAGTCCGGGTGGCACGCGGCGCGACATGCAGCACGCGCAGGGCCGTATCGGCATGTTCGCGCGCCAGCGCCTCGAGGAAGCCGCGCAGGCCGAACTTGCCGGCGCAGTAGCCCGCATAGCCGGGATAGCCGATGCTGCCGAAGGTCGAGCCGATGCCGACCAGCGCCGCCTCCGGCTCGCGCAGCAAGCGACCCAGCAGGGCCTGCGTGAGCAGCATCGGCGCCAGCAGGTTGACCTCGACCTGCTCGATGATCGCCGCCGGCTCCATCTCGGCGTAGAGGCCGAAGCGGCTGACGCCGGCATTGTGGATCACGCAGCGCAGCGGCGCGCGCGCGGCGGCGACCGCGGCCAGCACGCGCGCGCGGCCCTCGGGCCGGGTGATGTCGGCGGTCACCGGGACGACGTGGCCGTCGCCGGGAGCACCGCCCCGGGCCGCCAGCCGCGCCAGCGCCGGCGCATCGCGGCCGACCGCGACCACGTCCACGCCCGTGCCCGCGAGTTCGGCGCACAGCGCCGCGCCGATGCCGCCGGCGGCGCCGGTCAGCAGCACGCTGGTCCCGGCCAGTTGCATCATGCCGCCGCCGCCAGGTCCGCCGCGACCGGCCGCAAGGCCCGGAACACGTCGCCGTACAGGCGATAGAACATCCGCGCGGCATGCACCACGGCGGCGCGGTCGCCGGCGTCGTCGAGGCGGTCCATCAGGCCTTCGAAGAAGCCGATGTGCGCCTGGTCGAGGTCGCCGTGCGAGCGCAGGTAGGAGAAGGCGTTGCGCGGCAGGGCAAGGCTGGACTCGATCGCGTCGGCGGCGCGCGTGGCCAGCGCCACGCTGGTGCCCTCGAGCACCAGCACCATGCCGAAGAAGCCGGCCGGGTTGCGTCGCTGCACCGTGTCCCAGGCGTAGGCGACCATCAGTTCGGTCGCTGCAGCAGGCTGCCCCTCGCGCACGCGCCCGGGATCGCCGCCGGCATGCCGGATGTCGTCGAGGATCCACTCCTGGTGGCCGAGTTCCTCCTCGATGTACTCGGCCACGGCGCTGCGCAGCCACTCCAGGCGCGACGGCAGGCGCGCGCCGCAGGCCATCAGCAGCGGCACCGTGTGGCGCACGTGGTGGTAGGCCTCGCCCAGGAAGGCCAGGTACTCGGCGCGGGTGATGCGGCCGCCGGCGCCATCGCGCAGGACCGGCGTCGCGCTGAAGCGATCGCGATCGGCAACAGTGGCAGCGAGCAGTTCGGCATAGAAGCCCATGGATCGTTCCTCAGGAAATCGTGGCGGATTCGTACAGCCGGTTGAGCTCGGCCGCGTGGCGCTGCCAGATCGGCGCGCGGCACGGCCTGCCATTGGCGGTGGCCAGCCCGTTGCCGGCGTGGAAGTGGCTGGCGGCGCGGATCCAGGCGCCGATGCGCGCGTAATCCGGAAGGCCGGCGTTGACCGCTTCGACGGCACGGTCGATCGCGCTTGCGGCAAGGTCCGGCCGTGCGGGAACGATCACCGCGACATTCCACGGGCGCGCCTCGCCGTACACCGCCGCCTGCGCGATCGCCGCATGCTGCAGCAGTTCGGCCTCGACCCATTCGGGCGAGACGTTGCGCCCGTAGGCAGTGATGAAGACGTTGCGCCGGCGCCCCTGGATGCGCAGGCAGCCTTCGGCATCGAGCGTGCCGAGGTCGCCGGTCGCCCACGCGCCCGCGGCGGGACGCTCGCGCCCGACATAGCCCAGCATGCGCGGGCCGCCGACCAGCACCTCGCCGTCGGGCGAGATCGTGACCGCGGCATGATCGAGTGGCGGTCCCACCGTGTCGCTGCGCCGACGCCCCGGCCGGTTCAGGCAGACGACCGACGCGCATTCGCTCAGGCCATAGCCCTCGTACACCGGCAGCCCCAGCGCCCAGGCCCGGGCCAGCAAGCCGGCGCCGACCCGCGCGCCGCCGACGGCGATGAAGCGCAGCGAATCCGGTCGCGGGGCGCCGGCTTCCAGCGCCTGCACCATCCCGGCCAGCATCTGCGGCACCAGGATCACGCTCTGCGGCCGGTAACGCGCCAGCGCGGCCATGAAGCGCGGGATGTCGAGGCCACCCGAGCCGTTCCAGCCCAGTTCGCCCAGCGCCGGGATCGCCAGCACGGCGTCGGACAGGATCGGCGCATATAGCCCGGCGACCTGCTCGAGCAGGGTCGCGAGCGGCAGCGCGCACAAGTGCACGCGCGGCGCCACCGCAGCGGTCGCGGCCAGCAGCGAGGCGGCCACCGTCTCCAGCGTCGTCGCGTCCAGGCACACGCCCTTGGGCTGGCCGGTGGTGCCCGAGGTATAGGTGATGCACGCGGTCGCCGCCGGCAAGGTGATGCGCGGGCCGGGCAGCGCGCGGATCTGGTAGTCGTCCACGCCGCGCGAAACCTGCGCGGGCGCGCCGCCGGCTTCCACCGCAAGGTCCGCGCCACTCTCGGCCAGCGCGTGGGCCGCCTGGGCCGGCGAAAAGAAGGTCGGGATCGGGACATGGACCGCGGCCCGCGCACGGATCGCCAGGTCGAGCGCGAGCCAGTCCGGGCCGTTGTCGAGCCGGGTCGCGACCACCCGCGCCGAATGTCGTTCCAGAAGTTCGCCCCAGCGCTCGATGCGCTCGCACAGGTCGGCAGTCGAGAACACGGCGCCCTCGGCGGTCGCAAGCAACGGCGACCGCGGGGCACGCCGGTGGCGCGCATCCAGTGCCGACAGCACGGCGCTCACGCGCACGCGGTGCACTCCGAACCGGACTGCACCCTGTGCGTCGAGCGCTCGCTGCCGCGCGCCGCCAGCCAGGCGAATCCGGATTCCAGATCGCCGACCAGCACCTTCGGATCGCCAGCGTAGTAGTTGCCCCAGTCGGCGCGTTCGGCTCCCAGCCGCAGCGGATCCGCGGCTGCCAGCGCCACCGGCGCCAGCCCGAGGCGGGCGAAGGCGTTGCGCAGGCCGGCGGTCGCCGCGAACACCACATAGCGGTAGTCGCAGTCGGCCAGGCGCTCGACCAGCGCGTGGATCATGCGGCGGGTGTCGCCGGCGTGGCGCGCGGCGAAGTTGCCGACTTCGATGATCGACGCGCGCGGCACCACTTCGCCGCAGAGCGCGCCGATCGCATCCTCCACCGGCAGGTCGAGGTAGCGCTCGATGAAGAGCGGCTCGATATCGGCGGCGCGCAGGCCCAGTGCCGCGTGCAGCTCGCCGGCATCGTCCTCGAAGGTCGCCAGCCACGGCATGAAGCGGCGCAGCCTGGCGCCGAAGGCCGCCGCATAGCGCGCCGCGATGAAGCCTTCGATCGCCGCGCGTTCCGGCGCAACCGGGCCGAAGCAGCGCATGCGCGCGAAGGTCGATTGCGAACGGGCATCGCGGTGTTCGGGTCTGGCAGGCATGCGCTGGTTCCGCTTCGGGATTGCGGGACATGCTAGGCGGGCGCAATTAAGCGAGGTTTAAGCGGTCGTTAGCCCGGCATAAGCAAGCCGTTAGCAATTCGATAAGCCGGACGCCGCGCGCTACCCTGCGCGCCTTGCCACGGAGATCGCGATGAAGGCGCCCTGGGACCACCTGCTGGTCGATGCGCGGCTCGCCACCATGGCTGGCGCCGGCATCGGCCTGGTCGAGCACGGCGCGCTGGCATGGCAGGCGGGCCGCATCGTGTATGCCGGCCCCATGGGCGGCCTGCCGGGCGCGCCGGCGGCGCTGGCGGCGCGCGTGGAATCGGTCGCCGGCGCGCTGGTAACGCCGGGACTGGTCGATTGCCATACCCACCTGGTGTTCGCCGGCGATCGCGCCGACGAGTTCCGCATGCGCCTCGAAGGTGCCGACTACGAGGCCATCGCGCGCGCCGGCGGCGGCATCGTCTCGACCGTGTCGCGCACGCGCGCGGCCGACGAGGACACGCTGTACGCGCAGTCGCTGCCCCGCGCCCGCATGCTGCTGCGCGACGGCGTTACTGCGCTCGAGATCAAGTCCGGCTATGGCCTCGACCTCGCCACCGAGCGCACGATGCTGCGCGTTGCGCGCCGCATCGGCGCCACGCTGGGGGTCGAGTTGCGGACCACTTTCCTGGGCGCGCACGCGGTGCCGCCGGAGTACGCCGGCCGCGCGGACGACTACACCGAGGCCGTCTGCGCGATGCTGCCGGTGCTGGCGGCCGAAGGCCTGGTCGACGCGGTCGATGCGTTCTGCGAAGGCATCGGCTTCAGCCCGGCGCAGGTACGGCGGGTCTTCGACACGGCGCGTGCGCTGGGATTGCCGCTGAAACTGCATGCCGACCAGCTCAGCGATCTCGGTGGCGCTGCACTCGCGGCCGAGTACGGCGCGCTCTCGGCCGACCACGTCGAGTACACGGGCGAGGAGGCAGTGCGCGCGATGGCAGCCGCCGGCACCATCGCGGTGCTGCTGCCCGGCGCCTGGTATTCCCTGCGCGAGGAGCGCCTGCCGCCGGTAGCCGCATTGCGGCGCCACGGCGTGCCGATGGCGGTCGCCACCGATCTCAATCCGGGAACCTCGGCCCTGCGTTCGCTGCGCCTGGCGATCGGCATGGCCTGCACCCTGTTCCGGCTCACGCCGGACGAAGCCTTGCGCGGAGCCACCGCGGTCGCGGCGGATGCGCTGGCGCTGGGCGACCGCGTCGGCCGCCTGCGGCCCGGGATGCGCGCCGACATCGTGGTCTGGGAGGCCAGCACGGCGGCCGAACTGGCGTACTGGATCGGCGGGCCGATGGCGCGCCGGGTGCTGCTGGCGGGGAGCCCCGTCGTCCTGTCGGACTGAGCGGAGCCGCAACGAAAACGGCCGCCCAGGGGGCGGCCGTCCGGGACGCGCGCTGCGCGGCTCAGGCCTTCTTGGGTGCGGCCTTGCGTACCGGAGCCACCGGCTTCTTCACCGCCGGCTTCGACACCGCGGGCTTCTTGCCGGCCGTCGCCTTCTTCACCGCGTGCGGCCGCTTGTTGCCGTAGCTGCGGATCGCGGTCTTGCCCTTGCGGGTCTTGCGGTCACCTCGTCCCATCGTGATGTGCTCCTTGGGGGCAGTTGGGACGCATAGGGTACCAACCTTCGCCGGCCCCGTGAGTCCGCCAGCGAGCACGTGCCGCGCCGGAATCGCGGCGCGGGCGCGAACGCAGGGGTCGATCGGCTCAGTTGGCGCCGTACAGGCGCAGCGGCACGCAGCCGTGATGGCGCAGGGCGTGGCGATTGACGAGGTGGGTCAGGGCCATCAGCGCACCGCCCGCCGCCAGCAGCACGGCGTGGAGCCAGCGCTGGTGGCCCAGCATCAGGCCACCCACCAGCATCGCGACCGCGACCAAGTACATCGGCGCGGTCCAGCGCAGCAGGTGGCGGCAGGTGCCCGCTCCGAGCACGATCGCGCCGAACAGCGTGGCGAAGACCACGAAGCCGATATCGAACGCCGTGCTTTCCAGCGCCTGCCAGCCCGCGTAGGGCATCAGGGCGATCGCCAGCGGCACCAGCACGCAATGAGCGGCGCACAGTCCCGAGGCGAGTGCGCCGACGGCATCGAGGCGTGGCTGCCATTGGCCGAGCCAGCCGGGCAATGCTTGCGAGGGGACGCTCATGGCTGCAGTTATAACGTATCCGGGTTTGATCGGGCCAGTCGCGGCGCGACCGGGTCTATTCCGTACTTGCCGAAATCTTGGTTGATATACTATAACATTACTCGATCCCGTTCAAGCCGGATTCCGAACATGCCGCGCCAACGCGCCCTCGTCCTCGCCATCGCCACGCTGCTGCCGTTCACGGCGCCGGGACAAGCGGCGCCCGACGAGCCGGGCGCGGCCGGGTCGCGGCGTCACGAACGGGAACTCGAGCAGATCGTCGTCACGGCGATCCCCAACGCCGAGCCTGGCGCCGAACTGCTGCGCCCGGCTGCCGTGCTGGGCGGTGCGGAACTGGAGCAACGGCGCACCAATACCATCGGCGGCACCGTCGCGCGCGAGGCCGGCGTCCAGTCCGGCACCTTCGGGCCGGCAGTCGGCCGGCCGATCATCCGCGGCCTGGAGGGCGCGCGCGTGCAGGTGCTGCAAAGCGGCGTCAGCTCCCTCGACGTTTCCACCGTCAGCGCCGACCACGCGGTGACCATCGAGCCCTTCCTGGCCGACCAGATCGAGATCCTCAAGGGCCCCTCCACCCTGCTTTTCGGCTCGGGCGCGATCGGCGGCGTCGTCAACATGGTCGACGGCCGCATCGCCGAGGCGCCGGTCGAGGGCTTCGGCGGCCGCGCGGAACTGCACGGGAACACGGTCAACAACGAGCGCGCCGGCATGGTCCGTCTCGACGCCGGCAATGGCGCGGCGGCCATGCATGTCGATTACGTGCGTCGCGACGGCGACGACTTCGACCTCCCGGACGGCTCCCTGCTCAACAGCGCGATCGACCAGAAATCCGGCGCCGCGGGCGCCGGCTATGCGTCCGATGCCGGGTTCCTCGGCGTCAGCTTCAGCCGTTACGACAGCCTCTACGGCATCCCGCTGGGGCCCAGCAACGCGGAACCCGAAGCGGGCGAGGAAGCGGAAGAGATACGCCTCGACCAGGAGCAGACCCGGGTCGACGTGCGCGGCGGAATCTATTCGCCGTGGACCTGGCTGGACAAGCTCTCGTTCCGCTTCGCCGACAACGACTACGAACACGTCGAACTGGCCGACGGCGAGATCGGCACGCGCT
>JAGOEZ010000066.1 GCA_017997455.1 Lysobacterales bacterium
CGCCGTTCCGCGACCCGGCCGAGTTCAATGCCGCGCTGGCCGCGGACATCCGCCGGCACAGCCGCCTGCGCTACGAGCCGGTCGGCCTCGCCGCGCGCGGCGGCTACCTCACCGAGGACCTGCTCGCCGACCCGACCCCGGCGATCACGGGCTTCGAGCGCGCGCTGCGCGCGGCGGTGGCGCGCTACATCGCGGCGCTGCCATCCGATCGCGCGCATCCGTTCCTGGGCACGATCCCGGCGCGCTGGACCCTGAACCTGTGGGCCACGCGCGTTGCCGCGCAGGGCCGCATCGACACCCACCTGCATTCCGGCTCCTGGCTTTCGGGCGCCTACTATGTCGAGCTGCCGCCGGCGGTGGACGACGGCGGTGATGCGGCCGGCTGGATCGAATTCGGGCAACCGCACCGCGGCCTGCCGCAGCTGGATGAATCACGCCTGTTGCGGATCCGTCCGCAGGTCGGGACGCTGCTGCTGTTTCCGTCCTACCTCTACCACCGCACCTTGCCCTACGAAGGCCCGGGCGAACGCATCAGCATTTCCTTCGACCTCGGCGCGGACGCGCGCTGAGGCGGCCGTGGTTCACGGTCGGGTGGCGGGGGCGGGTGTATCCTGCGTCATCGCTCGCGTCGCGGCCGCTGGCATGGCCCCGGCGTCCGCGTGTGGCGCGCCTGGCCGCCGCGGGCGGCAACCGCGGCGTAGCCGCTCCGCCGGGGATGGACGAGCGTCCGGGCGTGGATCGAAGGAGTGGCCGCCGTGCGTCGAATCGTCATTGCATCGTTGCTGGTGGCATTCGCCAGCCCCGTGTTCGCGGCCGCGACGCTGCCGCCCGGCCTGGCATTGGGTCTCGCGCCGTTGCCGGCCAAGCAGCGGATCGAGATCGAGCCGCCTGCCGCCGCCAAGCTCAACGCACTGGCCGACCGCCCCACGGGCAAGGGCCAGCCGATGCAGTACGGCGTGGTGATCCCGCAATCGTTCACCGTGCAGGACGCCGGCCGCAGCGATGCCGGCACCTGGCAGACCCTGCCCGACGGGCGCTGGCTGTGGCGGCTGGAGCTGCGCTCGCCGGGCGCGGTGTCGCTGGAGCTGGCCTTCGACCGCTTCTTCCTCCCGCAAGGCGCCGAGTTGTGGTTCTCCAGCCCCGACGGCAGCACCGTGCGCGGCCCCTGGACCGATGTCGACAATCCGGCCAACGGCCGCTTCCATACGCCGCTGGTGTGGGGCGACACCGCGCTGCTGGAGCTGGTGGTGCCGGCGGCGCTGCGCGCGCAAGTGAGCCTGCGCAACCGGGCGGTGGGCTGGGCCTTCCGCGACGTGATGCGCGGCACCAGCCCGTACCAGTCCAAGTCGGGCAGCTGCAACGTCGACACCCGCTGCCCGGAAGGCGACCCGCACCGCGAGCAGATCGAGTCGGTTGCCTCCTATACCTTCTTCGATGACGCCGAGCCGGGCACGTTCACCTGCACCGGCCAGCTGCTCAACAACACGGCACAGGACCGGCGCCGGCTGTTCTCGACCGCCAACCACTGCGTCAGCTCCGCCACCGAGGCCGACAGCGCGGTGCTGTACTGGAAGTACGAAAGCCCGACCTGCCGCGCGGTCGGTTCGGCGGCCAACGGCACGCCGATCCCGCGCAACGGCAACTCGATCACGCAGACCGGCGGCGCTGCGCTGCTCGCCACCTACGAGCCCAGCGACTTCACCCTGCTGGAGCTGCGCACCGCGTTCCCCGCGGGGGTCGAGCCCTACTGGTCGGGCTGGGATCGCAGCGGCACGACCCCGCCCTCGGCTTTCACCCTGCACCATCCCGCGGGCGACGAGAAGCGCATCAGCCTCGAGAATGATCCGCTGAGCGTCACCACCGTCGACGTGCTGTTCGGGCGCGGACGCATCCTGCCGGCTGGCAACGGCCTGCGCGTGCTGGATTGGGACGTCGGCACCACCGAAGGCGGTTCCTCGGGCAGCGGCCTGTACGACCCGCAGGAACGCGTCGTCGGTTTCCTTTCGGGCGGCGCCGCCCTGTGCGGCAACGACCTCGAGGACTATTACGGGCGCCTGTCCGTGGGCTGGACCGGCGGCGGCAACAACGCCAGCCGCCTGTCGAACTGGCTCGATCCGGCCGGCACCGGCGCGCAGACCCTCGATGGCCGCGGCGGCTGCACGCCTTCAACGGTCACGCTGACCGTGCCCTCCTCGATCCAGTCCGGCGCCGATGCGGTCTTCACCGCGGGCGCCATCGGCAATGGTCCCTTCACCTACGCCTGGGACATCGATGGCGATGGCGTGATCGACCGCACGCAGGCGGGCGCCGGCGGCAGCAGCTCGGTCACGCTGCGCTACCCGGGCGCGCGCGCGGCGGTCAACGTCGGCGTCACCGTCACCGACGCCACCGGCTGCGCGATCACGACCCAGCGTGCGATGTCGGTGACCGGCCCGCGCATCGAGGCCACCGCGCAGGCGCCGACCCAGGCCTGCGGCGACAACGACGCCGAATTCGACCCCGGCGAGCTCTGGCGCCTGCCGGTGAGCCTGGTCAACAACGGCAGCGCGGCGCTCAATGCCGGCTACGCGACCTTCGGCCCCTCGCAGGGCGGCGGGACCGCGGCCGATGCCTTCGGCTACCGCATCCTCGACAACACCAGCGGCGCCTGCGCCTACGACTACATCGACATCAATGCCGGCGCCGCGCTCGCGCTGACCGCCTCGACCGGCAATTTCGGCGCCGACGACGATGGCCGCACCGCGGCGCAGGCGCTGGGCCCGACCCCGTTCAACTTCTACGGCGAGAGCGTCAGCCAGCTGGTGATGTCCACCAACGGCTACCTGTCGACCTCGAACAACGACAACGGCGGCGAGTTCGGCAACACCTGCGCGCTGGAGCTGCCCAGCACCGGCGGCGCCGGCGGGCAGATCCGCGTGCTGCACGACGACCTCGTGGTGCAGGCCGGCGGCGGCCTGCGGCGGCAGTACTTCGCCACGTGCCCGCGCGCGCCCGAGGCCGGCAGCGGCCCGCGCGGCTGCACGGTGTTCAGCTGGACCAACATGGGACGCTACAACAGCAGCGGCCAGGCCGAGGGCGCGGCCGAGTTCCAGGCCATCCTCTACGACGGCACTTACCAGATCGTGTACCAGTACCGCGCCGCCGATCCGCTCGGCGGCGGCGGCGCGACGCTTTCGCTGCAGAACGCCACCGCCACCGACCGGGCCCAGTACGCCTGCAACCAGAACGGCAGCGCCGGCGCCGGGCGCGCGGTGTGCTACTTCCACCCCAGCGCGCTGCCGTCGCAGTTCGGGCCGTCGAAGCTGATCATGGCGCCGGGCGCGCTGCCGGCCACGATCGGCATCGGCGCGACGCAGTCCGGCCAGGTGCAATTCCAGGTCGAGGGCGAGGCGGCCTGCGGCAGCCGCGTCGCCGTGGACTTCCTCGGCGCAGTCGACGCCAATGCCTACAGTCGCGTGCCGCGGCGCCTGTACGAAGGAACCGTCGCGGCCAGTTGCCAGGTCCAGCGACAGTGCCTGGACGTCGCGTTCTCGCCACCCCTGACCTTGCCGGCGGAGGACGGGCTTTACGCCAATCCGCGGCGCTTCGGCAACGGCATCGGCAGCTTCATCATTCCCGGCAGCGGCGACAGCACCTATTTCGGCGCCTGGTTCACCGGCGAAGCGGACCGCGATCCGACCTGGCTGATCCTGCAGGGGCGCTACGTGGCCTCGCCCTTCGGCGAACAGGGCAACGCCACCATCTACCGCTTCCGCCAGACCGGCGCCTCGCCCTTCACGGTCAGCTCCGAGGTCGTGGGTTCGGCCACGATCGCGCCGGCCAGTCGCCAGCGCATCGTGCTGAGCTGGACCGTGGATGGGCAATCCGGCGCCGAGATCCTCGACAAGCTGTATCCGCAGCGCGGCTCGGCGCCCGACCGCACCGGCGCCTGGTACAACCCGGGCGAGTCGGGCTGGGGCCCGATCGTCGACGACCACGTGCTCAACGGCGCCAACGAGTCGGTGATCATCAACTACAACTACGGCACCGACGGCACGGCACGCTGGACCCTGGGCGCCAGCCCCGACCTCAACCAGGGCGCGATGTCGCTCAGCACTTTCCGCGTGCACTGCCCGACCTGCCCGAGCTTCCCGGATTTCTTCGACCTGCCGCTGCCGGCGGGCAACCTCAACCGCAGCTACAGCAGCCAGACCCGCGGCACCTACTCGAGCAACAGCACGCTGGCGAATCCGCCCTTGAGCTGGATCCGCAACAACCTGCCGATCGAGATGATCTCGCGCCCGTCGCAGTAGGCTGCACGGGCGCCCGTGCCACGCAACCACCGCATCCACAAGGCCGCCATGCCCCGCGAACTGCTGATCCTGCGCCACGCCCACGCCGAACCCCTGGTCGGGGGCGGCGCCGATTTCGACCGGCCGCTGTCGAAGGAAGGCGAGCGCGAGGCGCGCGCGGTGCGCGACTGGATCGCGCGCCACGGGCTCAAGATCGCGCGCAGCATCGTGTCGCCCGCGGTGCGCGCGCGCCGCACCGCCGAAGTGGCGCTGCCGGGCGTGGTGCTGGGATTCGAGTCGAAGGTCTACGAAGCCACGCCCGGCACGCTGCTGGCGCTGGTCGATGCCGGCGCCGCCGAGGGCATCACCGCGCTGGTCGGGCACAACCCCGGCCTCGAACAGCTGGTCGCGCTGCTGTCCGAGGGGCGCAGCGAGGACTTCCGCGGCCTGCCGCCCGCCGGCGTGGCGCGGCTGGCGCTGCCGGACGCCGGTCCGATCGAGCCGGCCACGGGCCGGATACTCGACTTCTGGTGGCCATGAACCAGGCCGCGCGCGCCGCCTGGGCGTGCGCGATCGCATTGCTGTTGCACGCCGGCACGGCACAGGCCGAGCGCTGGACGATCGATCCGCGCGATTCCTCGGCCGGCTTCCGCGTGCGCCTGTTCGCGCTGCTGCCGCTGCGCGGCGGCTTCGGCGCCTTCGCCGGCTCGATCGAGATCGACCGCCGCGGCCGCCGCGCGCGGGTCGACGCGCGCATCGACGCCTCGAGCGTGGTCATGCCCAACCCCTCGCACACCGACTGGGTCAAGTCGGCGGAGTTCTTCGACGTGGCGACCCATCCCGAGATCCGCTTCCGCTCGGCGGAGTTCCCGCTCGCGGTGCTGGTCGACGGCGGCGCACTGGACGGCAGCCTGAGCCTGCGCGGCCGCACCCGCGGCGTGCGTTTCGTGGTGGCGCCGGGCCAATGCGCGGTCGATGGCGCCGAGACCTGCACCGTGGTCGTGCGCGGCAACATCCGCCGCTCGGACTTCGGCATGAGCGCGCGGCGCGGCGCGGTCTCGGACACGGTGGCGCTGGACCTGCGCATCGTGGCCCACCGCGCGGCGATCGAGCCGGACTGAGGCTGGCATGCGCGGCGTGGCTGGCCGGATCGCACTGTACGCCGCCTGCCTGCTGGCGCTGGCCGCCTGTGCGCCCAACCGCGCCCTGGTGCGCGAGTCGGCCGCGCTCGCGACGCAGGCGCGCGAGACCGCCAGCGGCTGCGTCGCCGGCCACACCTGCGCGCGGCCGTCGCCGCTGGACGAGCTGGTGGAAGCCAGCCGCGCGGCCGTGGCCGCGGGCGCGCCGGCCCACCGCCTGGTCCTGATGCCGCGCGGCGAGGATTCCCTGGCCCTGCGCCTGCACCTGCTGCGCGCCGCGCGCCGCAGCATCGACCTGCAGACCTTCATCCTCAGCGACGACGATTCCGGCCTCGCCGTGATCGATGAACTGGTCGCCGCGGCGCGCCGCGGGGTGCAGGTGCGGATCCTCGCCGACCAGCTTTTCTCCATCGACAACACCGCGCTGCTGGCGCGGCTGGCGCGGGTCCACGCCAACTTGGCGATGCGGCTGTACAACCCGACCTTCGGCAAGGCCCGCACCGGCAAGCTCGAGTTCGCGGCCGGCATCGTCTGCTGCTTCTCCAACTTCAACCAGCGCATGCACAACAAGCTGCTGCTGGTCGACGGCGAGGTGGCGGTGATCGGCGGGCGCAACGTCGACGACCGCTATTTCGACTGGGGCGCCGATTTCATCTATCGCGACCGCGACGTGCTCGTGGTCGGGCCGGTCGCGGCGGCGATGGCGGATTCGTTCGAGGAATTCTGGGTCCACCCGCGCTCGGTGGCGGTGGAGCGTCTCGGCGACGTGGCGCAGCAGATCGTGGCCGAGGCGCGCGGCGCCGAGGCGCCGGCGCCAGAGCATGTCGCCGACCCGCAGCGCCTCGCGCGCGTGCTCGCGCGCGCCGACGACCCCGACTGGGTGCGGCGCGAATTCGTGTTGCCGGCTTTCGCGGTGGAGCGGGTCGAGTACTTCGCCGACCGCCCCGACAAGCGCTTCGAGCGCGACGCCAGCAACCGCGACCTCTCGGCGCGGATCGCCGCCCTGCTGGCCGAGGCGCGCGAGCGCATCGTGCTGCAGACGCCGTACCTGGTCCTGTCGCGCGAGGCGCGCAAGCTGCTCCTGGCCAAGCGCGAGGCCAATCCGGGACTGGAACTGGTGGTGTCGACCAACAGCCTGGCCGCCACCGACGCCTTCTACGTCTACGCGGTGTCGCAGAAATACAAGCGCCAGTTCGTGCGCGACCTGCGCATGCAGATCTACGAGTACCGGCCCTTCCCGGGCCAGGACGAGGCGGCGGCCGGGGCCGCGCCCGGCGACGGGGCGACGCCCGCCACGCCCGACCGAAAGTCGAAGCCCAAACTCAATCGCAAGGAACCGGTGCCGCTGGCGCGTCCCGGCATGCGCCGCGGCATGCACGCCAAGAGCATCGTCATCGACCGCCGCATCGCCCTGATCGGCTCGCACAACTTCGATCCGCGCTCGGACGACCTCAACACCGAGAACGGCCTGATCGTCTGGGATCCCGCCTTCGCCCGCGCGCTCGAAGCCGACATCGCGCTCGATCTCACGCCGGGCAATGCCTGGGTGATCGCGCCGCGCGCGCTGGTGCCGGGCGTGACCGAAGTCAACAGCGCGATCGCCACGGTCTCGGAGGAACTGCCCTTCTTCGACCTGTGGCCGTTCCGCTACGCGACCAGCTGGCAGCTCAAGCCCGGGCAGGAACCGGTCGGACCCTACGACCCGGCCTTCGGCGCGCGCTACGAGCCGGTCGGCGATTTTCCCGAGGTCGCGGTGTCGATGAAGCACCTCTACACCCGGATCCTGATCGCCTTCGGGCTGGGGCTGGCGCCGATCCTGTAACTGGACGGACTGGTCCGGGTATGTGGTGGATGGGGTCGGTTCCCGCGCGCCAGCCGGGAGTTCATGGCCCCGTCGCGGCGGTCTTGCCGTGGCGGTGATGGGTACCCGGAGTCTTGCCACCATGTTCAGGATCGCGCTTCCGTCACGCATCGCAACGGCCTGGAGCCGGGTGGCCTGCCTGCTGCTGGGCATGGCTGCAATGCCGATCGCATCGGCGGAGACCTTCAACGGGGCGATGTCCGGCACCTGGTGGAACCCGCAGCGCAGCGGGGAAGGGCAACTGATCACCTTCGAGACGGTTGGCGGGCGCAATGTCGCCTTCCTGGCCTGGTTCACCTACGACGACCAGCGCCGCGCAAGCTGGCTGGTCGGCAGCGTCGACTTCCAGCCCGATGCCCGCAGCCTGGCCATCCCGCTGGTGCGCGGGTCCGGTGCCAGCTTCGGTGCCACGTTCTCCCCTGCCGACGTGGTGACCGCCGCGGCGGGCACGGCCACGATCGAGTATGTGTCCTGCCGCGAACTGCGCCTGCGCTACACCGGTGCAGTCGACTACAGCGTCACGCTGACCCGCACCATCGGGCCGTTGCTGGGCAGCAGCGCTTGCGGGCCGGCGACGCCGGCCGTGGCGACCAAGGCCGCGGCCGCGGGCAGCTTCGGCGGATCGATGTCCGGTACCTGGTGGAACCCGCAACGCAGCGGCGAAGGCCAGTTGCTCAACTTCGAGACCGTCGGCGGGCGCAATGTCGCCTTCCTGGCCTGGTTCACCTACGACGACCAGCGCCGCGCGAGCTGGCTGGTCGGCAGCGCCGATTTCGCCGCCAACGCGTCGTCGGTCACCATTCCACTGGTGCGCGGCTCGGGCGCGGCGTTCGGCCCGGGGTTCGCCAGCACCGACGTGGTGCTGGCGCCGGCCGGCGCCGCGACGGTCGATCGGGTGAGCTGCGGGGAAATGCGCCTGCGCTATTCGGGCGCGGTCAACTACGGCGTCACCCTGACCCGCACCATCGGCCCGCTGGTCGGCGAAGGGCCCTGCGTTCCGGAGACTCCCGCCGCGTCGGTGCTCGACCAGGCGCTGCGGCCCTTGATCGAGCGCGAGGGGCTCAGCGGCGATGCGGCCGCCGGCCGCGTGATTCCGGGGATCGGCGCTCCGCTGGCCCAACTCGGCAAGCTGCTGTTCTTCAGCAAGACCCTCAGTGCCGACCTCGATGTCGCCTGCGCCACCTGCCATCACCCGCGCTTTGCCGGCGGGGACAAGCTGGCGCTGTCGATCGGTGCGGGCGCGGTGGCTGCCAACGTGGTGGGACCGGGCCGGCGACGCCCGGACAATGCGATCCTGGTCGGGCGCAACGCCAACACCTATTTCAACAGCGCTCTCTACGACGCCGGACTGTTCTGGGATTCGCGGATCGAGAGCCTGGCGCGGACCCAGGGCTACAACGGCGCCGGTGGCGGCATCCGGACGCCGGACAGCGCATTCGGCAGCGCCGATCCGGATGCCGGCCCGAACCTGGTCGCGGCCCAGGCGCGCTTTCCGATCGTCGGTGCGGCCGAGATGCGCGGCGAGGGCTTTCCGGGCATGACCGACGCGCAAGTGCGCAGCCACGTGGCCGCGCGACTGGGCGACTACGGCAGCGGGACCGGCCTGCTGGCACAGTCGAGCTGGCTGCAGCGCTTCCGCACGGCCTTCGGCAGCGATGCCGCGGCCGAGTCGCTGATCACCTTCGACCGGATCATGCTGGCCATCGGCGAGTACGAGCGCTCGGCGCTGTTCGTGGAAGCGCCGTGGGCGCGCTATGTGCGTGGCGACCTCGGGGCCATCGGCGACGAGGCCAAGGCCGGTGCGCTGCTGTTCTACCGGCGCATCGACGAGGGCGGCGCGGCCTGCTCGCAGTGCCACGCGGGCGACTTCTTCACCGACGAGCGCCACCACGTGCTCGGCTTTCCCCAGGTCGGCCCCGGGGTCGGCGATGGCAATGCCGACGACTTCGGCCGTGAACGCCAGACCGGCGTGGGCGACGATCGCTATCGCCACCGCACGCCGAGCCTGCTCAACGTCGAGCTGACGGCGCCGTACGGACACAGCGGCGCGTACGCCGACCTGGACTCGGTGTTCGGGCACTACGTGGTCACGGACATCATCGTGCGCGACTGGCTGGGCAATCGCGCATGGTGCAGCCGCCCGCCGTTCAATACGGCGGGCAATTGCGCGGCCACGGCGGCCACGGTCGCCGCCAACACCAATGCCGCATTGGCGCGCATGAACGCGGTTCGTGCCGCGACCCCGCGCGACGCGATGCCGGTGGTCGATCCCGGCGTCGTGCAGCCGTCCGACACCGCATTGATGATCGCCTTCCTCGAGTCCCTGACCGACCCCTGCCTGCGCGACCGGGCCTGTTACGGCGCGTGGATCCCCACGCCCGCCGAAGCACCCGACGCCCACCAGCTCAACGCCACGGACGCCGCGGGCGCGCCCCTGTAGGCGCGCCGCGCCGCGGCCAGCGATCGCCGCACGTCGCCCGGCCCGCGCACGGCACGCCCTGCCCGCGGGTCCGTGGCGACGATCCGCCGACCGGCCAATGCCCGCGCCCGCGGCGCCTGCAGCGCCATGCCGGTCGCCGCTAGACTACGCGGCCATCCGCATTGCCGCAGCCATGAACGAGCTCGAACGCGACATCCTGCAGCGCACCTGGTTCTACCGCTTCAAGCTGCCATCCGGCGCGATCACGCGCAGCTACGACGATGGCGTGCTCGACGCGATCCACGAGACCCGGCTGGCGATGATGGACGGCGCGCTCGCGGCGCATTTCCCGCAGGGCCTGGCCCAGGTCGACGCGCTCGACCTGGCCTGCCACCAGGGTTACTTCTCCACCGAGCTGGCGCGCCGCGGCTGTCGCGCGGTGCTGGGCCTGGATGCGCGGCCCGACCACGTGGCCGACTGCACGCTGATGGCCGGCGCACTCGGCTTGCCCCAGGTCCGCGCGGTGCAGTGCGACGTGCACGCCGCCACTGCCGGGGCGCACGGCACCCACGACCTGGTGCTGTGCTTCGGCCTCATCTACCACCTCGAGAACCCGGTCGGCGCCCTGCGCGTGGCGCGCGCGCTGACCCGGCCGGGCGGCCTGTGCCTGGTCGAGACCCAGGTCGTGCCCAACCTCTCCGGGCCGGTCGATTGGGGCGCCTACCGCTTCGTCAAGCCGCTCAAGGGCGTGTTCGGCCTGATCGACGAAGCCGACGAGACCCACGGTCCCGAGGCCAGCGTGACCGGCATCTGCCTCGCGCCCAGCGTGGAGGGACTGGTCTGGGTGCTGTCGCGGATCGGCTTCCGCGACATCGAGGTGCTGGCGCCGCCGCCGGACGCCTACGAGCAGCACCGCTACGGCAAGCGCGTGATGGTCAGGGCGGTGGCGGCCTGAGTCCGGTCGCCCCGTGCCGTCGGACATGCCGGCGCCCGTATCCCCCGTGCGCGCCGGCTGCCACGATTGACGCCCCTGCGGGGCATGGCTAGGCTCGCAGGCCCGCTCGTCCGCTTTCCGATCGAGGTTCCGCCATGTCGCTTTCCATCACGATCGACCTCTCCGATGCCGACCTGGCCCACTTCCAGGAAGCGGTCAAGCGCGCGCAGTCCAACGTCACGGCCAAGAGCCCGACCGAGATCACCAATGCCGCCAAGCAGCTGCTGATCGACGGCGAGGGCAAGCAGGTGCCCGAGTTCATCGCCTCGCGCCTCGGCAAGCTGGGTTCGCTCATCGCCATGGTGCACGACGAGGGCTGGGCGCTGTCGGGCGAGGACAAGGAGCGCGTGCTCACCGCGCTGAGCTACTTCGCCGACCCCAAGGACGTCATCCCGGATTCGGTCCCGGTCGTCGGCCTGCTCGACGACGCGATCATGATCGAGCTGTGCGTGCGCGAGCTCAAGCACGAGCTCGAGTCCTACGAGGACTTCTGCTCCTTCCGCACCGGCGAAGCCTCGGGGCGTGGGCTCGATCCCGCCACCGTCGGCCGCGCCGAGTGGCTGGAAGAGCGCCGCCTCGAGTTGCAGGAACGCATGCGCCGGCGCCGTTCGAGCTACAACAGTTCCGGCGGCGGCGGCGGCAGCCTGTTCCGCGTCGGCTGAGGCAAGCCAACCGGCAGGATCACGAGGGCGCCTGCGGGCGCCCTCGGCGTTTCTGCAATCGAGCGGTGCCGATCGCGCGCAGAGCGCGCTCCTACGAAGTCCGCCCTGTAGGAGCGCGCTCTGCGCGCGATCAGCGCCGCCAGACTCCCCAAGCGCTTGGTATCGCGATCCCCGCCCTACGGCCGCTCGAGGATCGCGACCACGCCCATGCCGCCGGCGGTGCAGATCGAGATCAGGGCGCGGCCGGAGCCGCGTTCGGACAGGAGCTTGGCCGCGGTGGCGACGATGCGGGCGCCGGTGGCGGCGAAGGGGTGGCCGAAGGCGAGGCTGGAGCCCACCACGTTGAGCCTGGCTGGATCGATGCTGCCCATCGGCTGCTCGCGGCCGAGGCGGTCGCGGCAGTAGGCCGGGCTCTCCCAGGCGCGCAGGGTGCACAGCACCTGCGCGGCGAAGGCCTCGTGGATCTCGTAGAAATCGAAGTCCTGCAGGGTCAGGCCGGCATCGCGCAGCATCTCGGACACCGCGACGGTGGGCGCCATCAGCAGGCCCTCGCCGCCGACGAAATCGACCGCCGCCACCTTGGCGTGCGACAGGTAGGCCTGGATGGGCAGGCCGCGCGCGGCCGCGAATTCCTCGCTCGCGAGCAGCACCGCGCTCGCGCCATCGGTCAGCGGGGTCGAGTTGCCGGCGGTCAGCGTGCCCTGCCCGGAGGTCTTGTCGAAGGCGGGCTTGAGGCCCGCGAGCTTCTCGACCGTGGTATCGGGGCGCAGGATGTTGTCGCGCTTGAGGCCGCGGAACTCGACCACCAGGTCGTCGAAGAAGCCGCGCTCGTAGGCCGCGGCGGCCTTGCGGTGCGAGTCCGCCGCGAGCTGGTCCTGCTCGGCGCGACTGACCTTCCACTCCTTCGCCATCTGCTCGCAATGCTCGCCCATGCTCTTGCCGGTGCGCTTCTCGGACACGCCGGGAAAGCTGGGCTTGAGCTCGGAGGGACGGAAGCCCTTCCACGCCGCGAGGCGCTGGCCGAAGCTCTTCGCGCGCGCGGTGGCGAGCAGGCGCCCGGCGAACTTGCGCCCGAACACGATCGGCACGTCGCTGGTGGTGTCCGAACCGCCGGCGATGCCGCTCTCGGCCTGGCCGGTCGCGATCTTGTTGGCGATGGTGATCGTGGTGTCGAGGCCGGTGCCGCAGGCACGCGCCATGGTGATGCCCGGCGTGCGCGGCGACAGGCCCGAGGACAGCGCCACCTCGCGCCCGAGGTTCCAGTCGCTGGAATGCTTCATCACCGCGCCCAGCGCCACCTCGCCCAACTCCACGCCGGCGAGGCCGAAGCGCTCGACCACCGCGCCCACCGCCTTGACCGACATGCCGAAGTTGCCGAGGTCGACGTAGGCCGTGTTCTGGCGGCAGAACGGGATGCGGCTGCCACCGACGATGCCGACCCGCCGCAACGGACGCGTGCTCATGGATTGCGCTCCTGCCGAGCCGGGGAGACCGCGATGTTACCGCGCCGTTTCGCCGCGCGAGGGATCGAAGAAGGCATCGGCCTGCGGCCACAGGTGCCAGGCGGCGGATTCGCGCGCGAGCAGCGGGTCGAAATGGGCCGCCACCGCGCGCGCCGCGGCGTCGACCTCCGCGACCGCGATCGGCGCGCCGATGTCGAGCCGGCGCTCGCCGCTAGCCGGGTCCACGCCCATCGCGAAAGGCACCAGCGGCACCCGCTCGCGCTGCGCCAGGCGCAGCAGGCCGTCGGGCAGGCGCGCCGCGCGTCCGAGCAGGGTGACGGGCGCGGTGCCCTGGCCCGCGCGCGGCGGCACGTCGATCAGGGCCACCACCACGTCGCCTTGCGCGAACACCGCCTGCATCGCGGCGCTGGCGCCGCCCAGGTAGATCGGCGCCAGCCCGCCCGCGCG
>JAGOEZ010000241.1 GCA_017997455.1 Lysobacterales bacterium
GGCGATCTTGGCGCAGAGCAGCGCGGGATCGCCGGCGCCATCCTCGAGATTGATGCCGGCCGCACCCGCATCGATCACCCGCGCGACGACCTCGCCCACGGCGGCGGGATCATCCGAGTAGCCACCCTCGATGTCGACGCTGAGCGGCACCCGCAGCACGCGCGCGATCGCGGCCGTGGTTGCGACCAGCCGCGCCAGCGGCAGGAAGTTGCCGTCGGGATAGCCATGCGCCCACGCCACCGCGGCGCTGCTGGTCGCCACGGCCTTCGCGCCCAGGCTTTCGACCAGGCGCGCGCTGCCGGCGTCCCAGGCGTTGGGGAGGATCAGGAGGCCGGCCGCATGCAGGGCCTGGAATGCTTCGGCGGTTGCGGAACTGGCGCGGCTCATCATTGGCTCCGGATCGGTCGCGCAGGGGATGCCCCACATTGTGCCGCAGGCGGCCGCGGACCGCGCCCGCGGCGCGGCGTTTGCGGCATCATGCGCAACGCCGCCCCACCCTGCCGGAACCGCCCATGCGAATGCTGCTGCGCTGCGCCCTGTGCCTGATCCCGTTCTTGCTCCCGCTCGCTGCGGCAGCTGCCGCAGCGGCGCCGGATCCGAAGCCGGCGGGCGTCGCGCCCGCCCCGGACCGCAGCGAGGGCGACGGCCCCTATTCGCAGCTCATCCTGCGCAGCGTCACCGTGATCAACGGCTCCGGTGCCCCCGCCTTCGGACCCGCCGACGTGGTGATCGAGGGCAATCGCATCACCCGCGTGATGTCGGTGGGAGCACCCGGCGGCAGCAAGGAGGACCCGAACCGGCCGAAGCTGGCGGCCGGCGGCCGCGAGATCGACCTGCGCGGACATTACGTGATGCCCGGCATCGTCGACATGCACGGCCACATCGGCGGCGAGGAGCAGGGCGTTTCCGCCGAGTACGTCTACAAGCTGTGGATGGGTCATGGCATCACCACCATCCGCGACCCCGGCTGCGGCAACGGCGTCGACTGGTGCGCCGGCGAGCAGCGGCGCAGCGCCGCCAATGCCATCACCGCGCCGCGCATCTTCCCCTACGCTTTCTTCGCCGCCGAACGCAAGGCGCCGATCACCGATCCCGAGGACGCGCGGGCCTGGGTGCGCGAGGTGAAGGCCAAGGGCGCGCTCGGGATGAAGTGCTTCGGCTACCGCCCCGACATCCTCGAGGCGGCCTTCGACGAATTGAAGAAGCAGGGCATGCGCAGCGCCTGCCACCATGCCCAGCTGGACGTGGCGCGGGTCAACGTCCTGACCACGGCGCGCTGGGGCCTGACCACGATGGAGCACTGGTACGGCCTGCCCGAGGCGCTGTTCGACGACCGCACCGTGCAGGATTACCCCGCCGACTACAACTACAACAACGAGCAGGACCGCTTCGGCCAGGCCGGCCGGCTGTGGAAGCAGGCCTCGACCCGCGGCAGCGAGCGCTACGAGGCCGTGATCGCGGAGCTGCTCGCGCTGGACTTCACCATCGACCCGACCTTCAACATCTACCAGGCTTCGCGCGACCTGATGCGCGCGCGCCGCGCCGAGTGGCACGACGAGTACACGATGCCCTCGCTGTGGACCTTCTACACCCCCAACCGCGACAACCACGGCAGCTTCTTCTTCGACTGGGGCACCGAGGACGAGGTCGCCTGGCGCGACAACTACAAGCGCTGGATGGCCTTCGTCAACGACTACAAGAACCGCGGCGGCCGCGTCACCGTGGGCTCCGACTCCGGCTTCATCTACAAGCTCTATGGCTTCGGCACCATCGAGGAACTCGAGCTGCTGCGCGAGGCCGGCTTCCACCCGCTGGAGGTGCTGCGCGCGGCGACCCTGTCCGGCGCGCAGGCGCTCGGCGCCGCCGACCGCATCGGCACCGTGGAGCCGGGCAAGCTGGCCGACCTCGCGGTGCTGGAGGAGAACCCGCTGGCCAACCTCAAGGTGCTCTACGGCACCGGCCACATCCGCCTGGGCGACGACGGCAAGCTGGCGCGCGTCGGCGGCGTGAAGTACACGATCAAGGACGGCATCGTCTACGACGCCAGGGCGTTGCTGGCCGACGTGCGCGCGATGGTCGCGCAGGACAAGCGCCAACGCGGCATCACGACGCTGCCGCAACCCTGAGGGCGCGGCGTCGCCTGCTCAAGCCATCGGCGCCGCGGGCCTGAACCACGCGGCGCGCTCGGACTGGCAGTCCGGACCGCCCATCTCGTAGTCCCGGCACACCTGGGGCCGCACGGTGTAGATCGTGCAACGCATGGTGTGGCGGTCCAGCGCCGCGCACCAGCCGTCGTCGAGGCGCGCCATCACGTCGACGCCGCTGGGATCGACCGTGACGAAATGCCCCGGCGGGCGGTCGCCGGGCATGAGCAGCACCTGCATGCGGCAGCAGACCGCTTCGCAGTTGGCGCAGTTGACGCTGCGGACGCGGGTGGCGGGATCGGACATCGACGGGTCGCGGCGGCGCATGGCCAGGCGGTCGCGCCACTCTAGCCAGGACAGCCCGGTCGATCCATGGCTGGCGCCAATGGCGCTTTACCGCCGCTTACGGCGCTTGTGCTAGCGTGCGCGCGCCGGACGCCGGCTGGACCACGACCCGCCGCGCCCGGGGAGGAAACCACCGATGCATCGGACCCGCCTGCTGGCCTGCGCATGCCTGCTGCTTTGCGCGACGCAGGCGCTGGCCGTCCCGCTCAACATCCCGCCGACCCATCCGCGCCTGTGGTACGGCAACCCCGCGCGCCTGGCGCAGGCAAGGGCCTATTTCCAGACCACGCCCTTCACGCCTGCTGGCGGCGATGCCACCGAGCTCAATACCGCGCGCGCATTGCGCGGCCTCTTGCTCAATAGCAGCGCCGACTGCACCCAGGCCGCGACCCACCTCGCCAACTGGACCACCACCGGGCAAGGCCCGTTCCGCGACGCCATCCGCCAGCAGGGCGACGGCCTGCTGCAGATCTACGACTGGTGCCACGGCAGCCTCACGCCGGGGCAGATCAGCACCCTGGTGGCGCGCTGGAACGGGTACCTGGACACCGAGAACGCCGACACCTTCGCCAACCGCGGTTCCGAGGCCAACAACTATTTCTGGGGCCGGGTGCGCAACAACCTGATGTGGGGCATCGCCAGTTTCGGCGACAACCCGCGCGCGCAGCAGTTCATCGACAACGCGCTCGACCTGCGCATGAACCAGTGGTTCGCCAGCTGGTACAACGACTTCGGCCGCGGCGGCGTGTTCGCCGAGGGACCCGACTACGGCGCGGTGATGCTCTCCTACCCGCTGGTGCCCTTCGTGAGCGCGGCGGACTTCGGCTACGACCCCTACGCCGCCACGCCATTTTTCCGCGAAGCGCTGTACGCGCTGATCTACGGCACCACGCCCGGACCGACCTCGATCACCGGACAGTTCTCCGGCGGTTCGCTCCTGTTCCCGTTCAACGACGACGAGAGCTTCCGCGAAGGCAGCGTGATCAACGTGCGGGACTACCTCGGCAACTACGCCCGCACCTTCGGCCAGCGCGTTCCGGCCAGCGGCAACGCGCGCGC
>JAGOEZ010000242.1 GCA_017997455.1 Lysobacterales bacterium
GCGCTACAGCGCCTGCTCGAGCTCCGGGATGATCTTGAACAGGTCGCCGACCAGGCCGATGTCGGCGACTTCGAAGATCGGCGCCTCGCCGTCCTTGTTGATGGCGACGATGGTGCCGGCGTCCTTGATCCCGGTCAGGTGCTGGATCGCGCCCGAAATGCCGATCGCGACGTAGAGCTCCGGCGCGATGATCTTGCCGGTCTGGCCCACCTGCATGTCGTTGGGCGCGTAGCCCGCGTCGACCGCGGCGCGCGAGGCGCCCACGCCGGCGCCGAGCTTGTCGGCCAGCTTGTAGATCAGGGCGAAGTTGTCCGCCGAGCCCACCGCGCGGCCGCCCGAGACCACGCGCGCCGCGGATTGCAGGTCGGGCCGGTCGGAGGCGCCGGCCTTGAGCTCGACGTAGCGGGTATGCGTGGGCAGCGTGGCGCTGACGCTCGCGGCCTCGACCGGTGCGGCGCTGGCGCCGTTGCCCGCAGCGGCGAATGAGGCATTGCGCACGGTCGCGACCACCTTGCGCGCCGCCGGGCACTCGACCGTGATGATCGCGTTGCCGGCGTAGATCGGCCGCTCGAAGCGGTGCGCGCCATGCACCTTCATGATGTCGCTGACCATCGCCTCGCCGAGCAGCGCGGCGACGCAGGGCATCAGGTCCTTGCCATAGGTCGTGGACGGCCCGAGCACGTGCGTGTAGTCGGCGGCCAGCGCCACCACCTGCGGCGCGAGCACCGCCGCCATCGCGTTGGCGTTGGCCGGGTTGGCCACCGTGCGCACGCGGGTCACGCCGTCGAGCTGCGCAGCCTGCGCGGCGACCGCACCCGGGTCGGCGGCGAACACCGCGACCTCGATCGCGCTGGCGCCCATCTGCTTCGCGGCGCTCAGGCACTTGGCGGTGCTGGCGTTGAGCTTGCCGTTGGCGTGCTCGGCGACGATCAGGATCTTGCTCATCGGTCTGGCCTCGTGTGCTTTTCCCCTCCCCCTTGAGGGGGGAGGGGTAGGGGAGGGGGTGAGACGTTCGGGCAGGGCGTGCACCCCCTACCCTGGCCCTTCCCCCCTCAAGGGGGAAGGGAAATTTGCCGTGTCGCGGACGGCGCTACAGCAGCCCCTTGGCCTTGAGCGCCGCCACCAGCTCCGGCACGTCCTTGACCATCACGCCCTTGCTGCGCTTGGGCGGCGGCGCGTACTTGCTCACGCTGTGGTGGTCGCCGGTTTCCACGCCCAGCGCATCGAGCGCGATCGTCTCCAGCGGCTTGGATTTCGCCTTCATGATGTCGGGCAGCTTGATGAAGCGCGGCTCGTTGAGCCGCAGGTCGACGGTGACGACGGCAGGCAGGTCGACCTCGATCACCTCCAGGCCCGCGTCCACCTCGCGCGTGACCTTGGCCACGGCGCCGTTGACCTCGAGCTCGGAGGCGAAGGTCGCCTGCGGCCGGCCCCACAGCGCGGCCAGCATCTGTCCGGTCTGCGAGCAATCGTCGTCGATCGCCTGCTTGCCCAGGATCACCAGCTGCGGCTGTTCCTTCTCGACCAGCTTGAGCAGCGCGCGCGCGGCGGTCAGCGGCTGGATCGGCTTGTCGGTGGTGACGTGGATCGCGCGGTTGGCGCCCATCGCGAGGCCGTTGCGCAGGTGCGCCTGCGCGTCGGCCGGGCCGATGGTGGCGACCACCACGTCGGTGGCCACGCCCTTCTCGCGCAGCCGCAGCGCCTCTTCCAGCGCGATGTCGTCGAAGGGGTTGGGCGAGAGCTTGACGCCCTCGGTCACCACGCCCGACCCATCCGGCTTGACCTGGATGCGGACGTTGTAGTCGACCACCCGCTTGTAAGCGACGAGGATCTTCATCGTTCGGCATCCTGCTCGATCGGCGGCGAAGGGTGGGAATTCTAGCAGGGCCGCGCGTCGCTACCGCGACGCCGCAACGCGCGCAGCGCGGCCAGCACCATCAGCACGGCCGCGATCCCGAGGCCCGGGCGGCCGAGCGGCACCTGCGACGGGGGTGCCGCGCCCAGCGGAGCCGAGACCAGGGCCGCGGCGGGGTCGAGGCCGATGCCGCCGTCGGCGAAGGCCACGGCATTGCCGTAGAAATTGAGGTCGATGAAGGTGGGCGCGATGAGCGGCTGGGCGAAATCCAGGCGCAGCAGGCAGCTGGCAGTGCCATTGGCGGGAATCGCGCCGAGCTCCAGTTCCTGCGAGGAAAAGTTCTGGCCGGTGAAATTGGCGCACTGGTCGAGGTCGTTGCGCGGGGCGCACGAACCGGGAAAACCGCTCACGATCTCGAAGGGCGGCGGACCGAACATGCCGCCGCCGAACTCCCAGCAGCCCGTCGCGGCGATGCGCCGCGCGATCGCGCGCGCGGTGGGATTCGTGGCCGTGACGCGCACCAGCACGCTGCGGGCACCGTAGGCGACCGGCTCGGCGGGATCGACGCGCAGCGTCAATGCGGGCAGCGTGCCGAACCAGTGCGGCGTATTGCACGGCTGGTAGCTCGCGCTGCGACCGCACAGTTCGAAGCCGAGGTCGTTGCGCGAGTCGGCTGCCCTGCTCACCTGGTAGCGGCAGGCGAGGCTCTCGCCGGGCGCGAGCGGGCCGACGCGGAACCGGACGTAGTAGCCGAAGTCCTGCACCACCGCAGGCGCCGGACAGCGCGCGGGCTCGTCCGCGACGAAAACATAACCGGCCAGCGACGTGACGTCGTAGCCCATGCTGCCGCCGACCACCGCGATACCGGTCGTTGCGCCAGTGTTGCGCACGGTGAATTCGAGGGTGGTCGACGCGCCGGGTGCGACCGGCCGCTGCGCCGACTGGCCCGCGGGGAACTCGACGCGGTACTCGGCCAGCTCCTGCGCCATGGCCGGCGTCGCAGCGAGCACCAGCAGCGCCAGGCTGGCGATGCGGCGCGCGATGCCCGCACCGGGCGAGTCCGGGTTTCGGGTCGGCATGTTCACAGGTTCTGGTAGTTGGGCCCGGCCCCGCCCTCGGGCGTGACCCAGTTGATGATCTGGTACGGATCCTTGATGTCGCAGGTCTTGCAGTGCACGCAGTTGGCGGCGTTGATCTGCAGGCGCCGCCCGGCGCCCTCGCCGACCATCTCGTAGACGCCAGCCGGGCAGAATTTCGTGCATGGGTTGCCGAATTCCGTCGTGCATCGGGTCAGGCATACGTTGGTGTCGGCGACGTGCAGGTGCACCGGCTGGTCCTCGTCGTGCTCGGTGGCGGCGAAGTACACGGCCGCCAGCCGATCGCGCGGCTCCAGGCTGCGCTCGACCCAGTGGCGGTCGGGGGCCACGAACTCGGCCAGCTTGGCGGTCTGCGCGTAGTCGGGCTTGTTGCGGAAGGTCCACGGCGAGTACCCCGCGGTCACGGTCTCCCAGCCGGCATTGGCCATGCCGAACCAGAAGCCCTTCTTGAAGCCGGGCTTGATGTTGCGCACCTTGCGCAGTTCCGCCATCACCGGCGAGTTGCGCAGCACGAAGTTGAAGCCCTCGGCCTTGCCGGTGGCGGCGAGGTGCTCGGCGGCGAGCATCGCGCTGCGCATGGCCTGGTG
>JAGOEZ010000243.1 GCA_017997455.1 Lysobacterales bacterium
GCGAAGGCGAGAATCCGGCCTGCAGCGGCGCGACCCGCCGGATGGTGTTCTGGACATACCAGTCCAGGTCGAGCATCAGGCGCCGTTCCAGCATCACGAAGGGCGGGAACTGCTGCGCCACGCCGGCGGCGATGCCGGCGGCGGACTCGCGCACGCGCACCAGTTGCAGGGTGTCGGTCAGCAGGCGTCCCTCGCGGATCCCGCTCGCCTCCCAGCCGCGCCCGTCGAAGGCCAGCGCGCCCGGCTGCAGCGGAAAGCGCAGCGCGACCTGGTCGCCGGTGCCGGCGCGCAATCCGAGTTCGACCCGGTGCACGCCGCGCTCGAGCACGATCCAGCGTTCGCTGCCGCCGCGCCGCAGGACGCCGGACACCGCCACGCCATCGACGCTCAGCGTGGCCTGCGCCAGGCGCTCCTCGTCGGCCGGCAGCGGCAGCGCCACCCGCGCCGCCGCGTGCACTTCCAGCGCCACCCGCACGTTGTCGCCGTCGGCGATCACGCGTGCCTGGGCGATGCTGCCGCATTGCGGCGCGCACTGCGGCGCCTCGAACACCTTGTCGCGCAACTGCTGCAGCAGTTCCTCCGACGGCAGGGCCTGCGCGCCGGCAGGCGCCGGCAACGCCATTCCGCCCGAGAGCGCCAGTGCGGCGACCAGCGCAGCGGCGGATCCAGCGGACGCGCCGGCGCGACGCGGGCGCTGGTCGTCGCGCGCGAGGCGCACGACCAGCAGCGCCAGAAGTGCGACCACGAGCACGCGCAGGGCCCGGGTCAGCCACGGTGGCGCGATCACCAGCCGCACGCTCTGGTCGGGCAGCACCGGTCCGCTCCAGCCCAGCGAGTAGCGCGCCCACGACCAACCGGGTTCGCCATAACCCGCCTGCAGCAGCAGGTTCGAGGCGTAGCGAGAGACCATGGCCTGGGCATTGATGCGGCTGCCGGTCACGGTGATCGACTCCAGCCGGTCGCTGCCGTCGGCTTCCTGCATCGCCTTCGATTCCATGGCCAGCACCGGCGGCGCCGCCGCGGGCGCCGGCGCATCGGCGGCGATCCCACCAGCGAAACGCCCGGGCTCGTCGTAGGACGCCTCGAACCGCGGCGACCCGCGTTCGAGCTGCGGATGCAGCGCCAGCCGCAACTGCGTCGCCGCGAACGGCAGCGCCACCAGCACCAGCAGGACCAACGCGCCGAGGCGCGCGCCCGAAAGCACCGACGCCATGCGCCCTTCGGCCGGCACCAGTTTCGCCAGCAGGGCCACCGCCAGCACGGCCAGCAGCAGCACCAGCGGCGCGCCGGATTCCTGCCACGCCAGCACCAGGTACGGCAGCGTGACGAGGGCCAGGAGGCGCCCGCCGAGCCAACGCGCCACCAGCACGGTCACGGCGACCAGGAAGATGTCGAGCAGGTTCCAGCGCGACAGCCAGGCCTGCGGCGAACGGTCGGCGCCGATCGCGGCGTAGAGCCGGTATCCGGGCGGCAGGTCGAGCGTGGTCTCGACCGCGTCGAAGGCCTGCTGCCAGCCGCTCACCGGCAGCTCGCCGCCGGCGCCGGCCAGGCGCGTGCTGGCGGAAAGCTGCAACTGCGGCGTGCGCAGCTCGACCCCGGTGAGCGCCGGGGTCGCACCCTGCGTCACCAGCAGGCCTTCGCCCGCGGATGCCGCGCGCGTCAGCACGAATGGCGCGGCGACGTCGAGGCGCCAGTCGCGGACCAGCCGGCCCTCGACCCGGTCCTCGGTCGAGTAGTCGGCGCCGTCGAAATCGAGCCACATCGAGCGTCGCAACACCAGCCGGTTCTGGTCCTGCGGCGAGAGGCCGCGCGTGCGCTCGGTCACCTCGAGCGCGGCGTCTCCCTGCAGCACGAAGGCGGGTATGGCCTGCCATTCGCCGGGCACGCCGGCCTGCGCCGGATCGATCTGCGGCGCGCCACCGGCCTCGGCGACGCGCAGGCGCGGCGCCGCCTCGAAACTCCAGACCTCCTGCGCCGGCCATGGCGCTGCGGACGCCGGGCGCGCCACGCGCGCCAGCGGTTCCAGCGCCCGCGCGCGCAGGCTGACCGAGTAACTCCCCGGCCGCGCCTGCACCGTCAGCACGCCATCGCCATCGAGCCGCGCCGGCAGGTCGCCGTCCAGCGCCAGGGCCACGAAGCCCGCGGGCAGCGCGTTGCCGAGCGTCTCCTCGCGCCCGGCGCCCGAGATGTCGAGCTCCACCCGGGTCTCGAGCTCGGCCGGAACGCCATCGCGCAGGCGGCGGTACACCCGCAGCACGAGGCTGTCGGTCTCCTGCGCCTGTTCGGGCGGCGCGCCCAGCCACAGCTGGCCGCCCTCGCGCTGCAAGGGGAAGATCGGTGCGCCATCGACGCGCAGCGCAACCAGTCCGACCGCGTCGGGCAGCGCGATTGCTTCCGGCCGCCGTGCCCACTCGTGGCGCCCTTCGACGAGGTGCGTGCCGGCTTCGAGCCAGACCTGCGGCATGCCGTTGCCATCGGGCAGCACCGGCGCAGCGAGCGCGTCGACCCGCACGGACTGCGGCCAGTGGCCGGCATCGCCGGGCAGCGGCACGGCGCTGCGCGCATACACGGTCCAGCGCTGGCTGAAGCGCGCGCCGGCGGCGTCGGCGTCGAGGGCGAGTTCGCCCGGCCATGCGCACACCCGCGATCCCGCCTCGCCCGCGGGCTGGCCGACCAGCAGGGGGCAGTCCCGCGCTTCGTGGCCGTCGCGCACCCACGGGATCCAGTCGCGCAGCGCCGACGGCAGCTGTGCCGGCTCCAGCGCCGTGGCGGTCGCCGACCACGACAGGGCCAGCACGATCCCGAGCCTTGATCCGTACGACGACAGCCTGCGCATGGCCAGCCTCCAATCGATGCGGTCCCGATCCAGCGTACGAGTCAGCGGCCGCGCCGCCGCATGGATAGCGCGGGCCGCCCGGGATGAACGCGCCAGGGCCGCGCGCGGGGTTCGGCGCCGCGGAACGCCGCGGTCAGCTGGCGACCAGCCGCCAGATCTGCACCAGGCTCGCCATCACGAAGCCGGTGAGGAAGAACAGGTACGCGAGGCGCAGGTAGCGGTACTTGTAGTGGGCCAGGTAGTACCCCAGCGCGTAAAGATCCCTGGCCATGGTGTCGTACACGGTGCCGTCGGGCTTCATGATGGCCGCCACCTCGCGCAGGAAGCGCTCGCGCGGGAGTTCTGCGAAATGGCCGAAGAACAGCAGGTTGAAGTGGCCCGGCAGGATGTCGGAGTCCAGCCGCAGCGGACGGTACTTGGGCAGCACCGCCAGGATCGCCAGCAACAGCGCGAGCAGGGTGAATACCAGCAGCGTGATCGCGGAGTAGCGCAGTTCCGGATCGTTGACCCGGCCCAGCGTCAGCGTGAGCACGATCGACGACACCGTGATGATGATGTTGGCCTTCATGTCGGCCATCATCGAAAGTTGCACGTGGTGCTGCTGCGCGGTGCGCAGCATGTTGTCGCCCGTGTTGCGCTCGGGCACGGCCAGGAACGCGGGTTCCACCGCCCTGCCCTTGGGGTCGCTCATGACGGTTCCGCG
>JAGOEZ010000244.1 GCA_017997455.1 Lysobacterales bacterium
CCTGGGCCGCGGCTTCCGCGCGCCCAATGTCTTCGACCTCGGCACCTTCGGCAGCCGGCCGGGCAACCGCTTCAACATCCCCAACCCGGAACTGGAGCCGGAGACGGTCAACAGCATCGACCTCGGGATCAAGGTCGGCGGCGAACGACTGGCCGGCGAGCTGTTCGTGTTCGACGCGCGCTACCAGGACAAGATCACCAGCGTGCTGACCGGCGATGTCACCGAGGCGGGCCAGCTCGTGGTGCAGAGCCGGAACGCGACCGAGCTGGACCTGTGGGGCGTCGAGGCCGGGGCGCGCGGCCACTGGCGCGACGACGTGTCGTGGTATGCCACCGCGACCTGGACGCGCGGCGACGAAACTTTCGACGGCGTGGAGGACCCGGCCGACCGCGTGCCGCCACTGTTCGGCAAGATCGGCGCGCTGTGGGACTGGCGCGACGACTGGGCCTTCGAAGGCTACGTGCTTTACGCCGCGCGCCAGGACCGGCTCTCGCCGCGCGACCTGGTCGATCCGCGCATCAACCCCGACGGCACCGCCGGCTGGGTCACCTGGAACGCGCGCGCCGCGTGGCAGGCAACCGCGGACCTGGAACTCGCCCTGCGGATCGAGAACATCGGCGACAAGCGCTATCGCGAGCATGGCACCGGGCTCGACGAGCCGGGCTTCAATGCTATCGTGACCGCGGAGCTGCGCTTCTAGGCATCCGCACCGACGATGGGGCGCACCGACGATGGGGCGCGCCGGTGATGGGGCGCGCCGACGCCGTTGTAGGAGCGCATCTCATGCGCGACCGCGGACTGCCAGCTCGCGGTCGCGCATGAGATGCGCTCCTACAACGCGCCGGCGATCCCTTCGCGCCCGATCGCGCGCCAGCCGATGTCGCGGCGGCAAAAGGCGCCGGTCCAGCGGATGGCATCGACGCCGCGATAGGCCGCTGCCTGCGCGGCGGCCACCGTATCGCCCAGCGCGCAGACCGTCAGCACGCGCCCGCCGTTGGTGAGCACGCGTCCGCCTTCGTCGCGCGTGGCGGCGTGGAAGACCTTGATGTCGCCGGCAGGGACCGCATCGAGCCCGCCGATCGGGTCGCCCTTGCGCACCTCGCCAGGATAGCCGCCAGCGGCCATCACCACGCCGATCGCCGGGCGCGGATCCCATTCGGCGATGGTGCGGTCCAGCCGGCCGGCCAGCGCCGCCTCGACCAACGCGACCAGGTCCGAGCGCAGGCGCATCATGATCGGCTGCGTCTCCGGGTCGCCGAAGCGCACGTTGAACTCCAGCACCTTGGGCGTGCCATCCGCCGCGACCATCACGCCGGCGTAGAGGAACCCGCTGAAGCGGCAGCCGTCCGCCGCCATGCCGGCGAGCGTCGGCTCGATGATCTCGCGCAGGATGCGCTGCTCGACCGCGGGCGTGACCACCGGTGCGGGCGAATACGCGCCCATGCCCCCGGTGTTGGGCCCGAGGTCGCCGTCGTCGCGGCGCTTGTGGTCCTGGCTGGTGGCGAGCGGCAGCGCGTGCTCGCCATCGCACATCACGATATAGCTGGCCTCCTCGCCGACCAGGAACTCCTCGATCACGACCCGCGCGCCGGCGCGGCCCAGGCGCGCCTCGCCCAGCATGTCGCGCAGGGCCTGCTCGGCCTCGGCCAGTTCCATCGCCACCACCACGCCCTTGCCGGCGGCCAGCCCGTCGGCCTTGACCACGATCGGCGCGCCCTGCGCGCGCGCGTAGGCCAGTGCCGGCTCGAGTTCGGTGTGGACCTCGTACTTCGCGGTGGGGATGCGATGGCGGGCGAGGAAGTCCTTGGCGTAGGCCTTGGATCCCTCGAGCCGCGCCGCCGCGCGATCGGGGCCGTAGACCGCGAAGCCGGCATCCTCGTAGGCGTCGACGATGCCGGCAACCAGCGGCACCTCGGGGCCGACCACGGTCAGGTCGGGCTGCTCGGCGCGCGCGAGGTCGAGCAGTGCCGGGACATCGGCCACGTCCACCGGCACGTTGCGCAGCTTCGGCTCGCGCGCGGTGCCGGCGTTGCCCGGCGCCACCACCACTTCGTGCACGCGCGGCGACTGCGCCAGTTTCCACGCCAGCGCATGCTCGCGGCCGCCACCTCCGATCACCAGGACCTTCATCGCCGTGCCTCGATGCGTGGCCGGTGGGGAGTCACGCCCAGCGCCGGTGCGTTCAATGGCGGAAGTGCCGGATGCCGGTGAACAGCATCGCCATGTCGTGCTCGTCGGCGGCCGCGATCACCTCGGCATCGCGCATCGATCCGCCGGGTTGGATCACCGCGCGGATGCCGGCGGCGGCGGCGGCATCGATGCCGTCGCGGAACGGGAAGAAGGCGTCGGAGGCCATCACGCAGCCCGCCACCGCGAGTCCCGCCTCCGCGGCCTTCAGCGCGGCGATCCGCGCCGACACCACGCGGCTCATCTGGCCCGCGCCGATGCCGACCGTGGCCAGCCCGCGCGCGTAGACGATCGCGTTGGACTTGACGAACTTGGCCACGCGCCACGCGAACAGCAGGTCCTCGACCTCGGCGGCCGTGGCCGCGCGCCGGCTCACGCCGCGCAGGTCCCCGGGACCGACGTCGCGCAGGTCGGCGGTCTGCATCAGCAGGCCCGAGCCCACGCGCTTGACGTCGATCGCATTGCGCCCGCTGCCCGGCGCGATGCGCAGCACGCGCACGTTGGGCTTGCGCGCGCAGGCGGCCAGTGCGGCCGCGTCGTAGCCCGGCGCGACCAGCACCTCGACGAACTGGCGCTCGAGGATCGCGGCGATCGTCGCCGCGTCGGGCGCGACGTTGAAGGCGATGATGCCGCCGAAGGCCGAACTCGGGTCGGTGGCGTAGGCGTGGGCGTAGGCCGTGCCCGCGTCCGCCGCCTCGGCCACGCCGCAGGGATTGGCGTGCTTGACGATCACGCAGGCCGGGCGCTGGAACTGGCGCACGCACTCCCACGCGGTGTCGGCGTCGTTGAGGTTGTTGAAACTCAGTTCCTTGCCCTGCAGGGCGCTGAAGGTCGCCAGGGTGCCCGCCACCGGGTACAAGTCGCGGTAGAACGCGGCCTGCTGGTGCGGATTCTCCCCGTAGCGCAGGTCCATCAGCTTGACGAAGTTGCCGTTCTGCTGCGCCGGGAACAGCATGCGGCGGCCGTCGGCATCGAGTCCGGACAGCGTGTCGCTGATGCGGGCGTCGTATTGCGCGACGCGGTTGAAGGCCGCCACCGCCAGCGCGAAGCGGGTCGCCGCCGCGAGCGTGCCGCCGTTCGCGTCCAGTTCGGCGACCAGCGCCGGGTACTGCGCAGGATCGGTCGCAACCGCGACGCGCGCATGGTTCTTGGCCGCCGAGCGCAGCATCGCCGGGCCACCGATGTCGATGTTCTCGATCAGCTCGTCCAGCGTGCTGGCGGGATCGGACGCGACCTGCTCGAAGGGGTACAGGTTGAGCACCAGCAGGTCGATCGCTTCGATGCCATGGGCCGACATCACCGCATCGTCGATGCCGCTGCGGCCCAGCAGCGCGCCATGCACGGCCGGAT
>JAGOEZ010000245.1 GCA_017997455.1 Lysobacterales bacterium
TGCTCGGCCAGCTCGCGGCGTTCGCGCTCGCTCTGGCACACCTGCCGGGGGCGGCGCGAGCCGACGACGTGCTGCTGCTTGCAGACCTTCTTGTCGAGCTTGGCATCGTCGAGCGAGGCATGGATCTCGGCGTTGGCGGCCGCCAGTTCGGTGCGTTGATCGGCGCTGAGTTCGTCGAGCGACTGCTTGCCATCGAGGAGACGGTGGATCGTGCCCTGCGCCCGGGAGATCTCGGCCAGGTGCGCGGCGTTGACGTAGTCGTAGCGGCGCGTGCGCAGGTCCTGGGCCAGCTGGTCGTGCCAGGCCAGGAACTGGGCGGGGCTCATGTCCGTCGGCGACGGCTCCGTGCCGGCCGCGGCGCCCTGGGCCAGGGTGCCGGTGGAGAAAAGGATGGCGAGTGCCAGGATTACCAATCGCATCGGTCAGGTCCGGTTTCGGGACAGGCGGCCGATAGTACGAAGTTCCTCGTACGGCTGCAATACCGAGTGTTGCTCCATCAGAGGCAGGCCCGGCCGCCCCGGACCCGCGGGCCGCGGTCGGGGGGATGGCGCCGGCCAGCGACGCGCCCCGGGTCAGGGCGAGAACTGCGCCTCGGTCATCGCCATCAGGCTGGCGCTGCCGGCCCGGATCGCGGCCACGTGCGCGAGCGTGCGCGGGACGATGCGCTGGTACCAGAAGCGCGCGGTGGCGAGCTTCGAGGCGCGGAAGTCCTCGCCATGCGCCGGACCCAGCGCGGCGATCTCGCGCGCCCAGAAGTAGGCCAGGGTCACGTAGCCCGAGTAGTAGAGATAGTCGACCGCCGCGGCGCCGACCTGCTCGGGATCCTTCATCGCCGCCTCGCCGACCTCGCGCGTGAGCTGTTCCCACTCCTGCGCCAACCGCGCCAGCGGCGCCACGAATTCGGCCAGCGCCGCGTTGCCGGACTGGGCCTGGCAGAACGCGCCGACCTCGCCGAGGAAATGGCGCAGCCCGGCCGCCTGCAGGCCCATGATCTTGCGCCCCAGCAGGTCCAGCGCCTGGATCTGGGTGGTGCCCTCGTAGATCGTGGTGATGCGGGCATCGCGCACGAACTGCTCCATGCCCCATTCCTTGACGTAGCCATGGCCGCCGAAGACCTGCAGCGCATGGTTGGTGCACTCGATCGCGGCCTCGGTGAGCATGGCCTTGACGATCGGGGTCAGGAAACCGAGGAGCTCGTCGGCGCGCTTGCGCTCGGCCTCGTCGGCGGACTTGGCCACGATGTCGGCCTGCAGGTAGGCGTAGTAGGCCAGCACGCGCCCGCCCTCGGCGAAGGCCTTCTGGGTCAGCAGCAGGCGCCGGATGTCGGGATGCACGATGATCGGGTCGGCCGGCTTGTCCGGGCGCTTGGCCCCGGACAGCGAGCGCATCTGCAGGCGGTCGCGCGCGTAGGCCAGCGAGTTCTGGTACGCGCGCTCGATCAAGGCCAGGCCCTGCAGGCCGACCGCGATGCGCGCGGTGTTCATCATCAGGAACATCGCGTTGAGGCCCTTGTTGGGCGCGCCGATCAGGTAGCCCTGCGCGCCGTCGAAGTTCATCACGCAGGTGGCCGAGCCGCGGATGCCCATCTTGTGCTCGATCGAGCCACACGAGACCGCATTGCGCCCGGTGGTCTTGCCGGCCTGGTCGACCTTGAGCTTGGGCACGATGAACAACGAGATGCCGCGCGTGCCGGCCGGCGCGTCGGGCAGGCGCGCCAGCACCAGGTGGATGATGTTGTCGGTGAAGTCGTGCTCGCCGGCGGTGATGAAGATCTTGGTGCCGGTGACGTTGTACGTACCGTCTTCAGCAGGTTCGGCCCTGGTCTTGAGCAGGCCGAGGTCGGTGCCGCAATGCGGCTCGGTCAGGCACATGGTGCCGGTCCAGCTGCCGTCCACGATCGGCTTGAGGAACACCTCGCGCTGCCATTCGCTGCCGACCTGGCGCAGCGATTCGGTGGCGCCGTGCGAGAGCAGTGGGTAGGTGCCCCACGACAGGTTGGCGCTGTCGATCATCTCCTTGAGCACCGAGCCGAACGATTCGGGCAAGCCCTGGCCGCCGTACTCGGGTTCGGCCACCAGCGAGGGCCAGCCGCCGGCGACGAACTGGTCGTAGGCGTCCTTGAATCCCTTCGGCGTGCGCACGCTGCCGTTCTCCCAGTGGCAGCCCTCGGCGTCACCGCTCTTGTTGAGCGGGGCCAGCACCGTCTGGCAGAACTTCGCGCCCTCGTCGAGGACCGCGTCGAGCAGGTCGCGGGTGGCGGACTCGCAGCCGGGCAGGCGGCGGTAGACCGACTCGACGTCGAGCACGTCGTAGATCGCGAAACGCATGTCGCGCAGCGGGGCGTCGTACTTGCTCATGGTCTGCTCCGTGGATCAGCGGAACTCGCCGGGACGGCCCGGCACGGGCGTGAGGCGGCCATCGTAGTAGAAGGGGAACTGGCCGCCGGGCTCCTCGGTGCGGATGCTGCCCTCGAGGCGGTAGTCGAAGCCTGCGCTGGCCGCGCGCTCCAGCGCGGCGCGCGCCGCGGGCGCCGGCTCGAACTCGAACTCGTGCACCTCGGCGTTGAGGCGCGGCACCTGCATCGCCGGCGCCTGCACGAAACCGCCGGCGTCGGCGCCGTCGATCCACAATCCGGATTCGACTTCGGCGAAGCGCATCGGCACGGTGCTGAAGTTGTGCAGCCGCAATACCAGGTGCCAGCTGCCGTCCGCGCGCAGTGCCAACTGCTGCACGCTGGCCACCGGCGGGTTGACCCGGCGGATCATTCCAAGGTTGCCGCTGCGGCTGCAGGCGCCGAGCACGGCGAGGACCAGGAGCCAGGCGAGGAGGCGCGGGACGGTCATCGGGGACCCGGATCGCAAGGGAGCACGAAGAATAGTCGACATGGCGGCCCTCGGTGAACGAAGGACAAAACGTAGCCGGAACCGGGACTTGGATTTCAAACGTGAACGCGCGTTCACCAGTGTGAACGGAATCGAGTTGCTTCTCTAGTCGTCGATCCGTACTCTGCGCCGGTCTCGACAGCCAGGTGGACGCGCAACGCGCGGATCCCGCCGGTGGATGACACGACGTTCGACCCCACGAAGCGGGGCGAAGTCGCTGCGGCGAAATGCCGCGACAGAACGCAACCGCCCTGGCGCGATCCACGCGACGCCAGACACGAGCAACCCTGGCGGGGCGTTCCGGATGCACGGGGTTACCGGCGTCCGCACCATGAAACTCAACGAGCTCCTTGGCCCGTCGGAAGGCAGTCCGTCAGCGCGCGTGTGCGTGCGGCGGGTGGCAGGCGGGTAACGGGGCCACGAAGGAGTAGAGATTCCATGACCCTGGGTCTATTGCTGTGGATGGCGGCGCTGATGCCGCAGCCGGTGCATGAACAAGCGTGCCTCGCCGCGACCGTCTACCTGGAAGCGCGCGACCAGTCGAAGCTCGGCCAGGCGGCCGTTGCGGAAGTGGTGCTGCGCCGTCGCGAGAGCGGCCGCTGGGGCGAGACGACCTGCGACGTGGTGCTGACCCACAAGCA
>JAGOEZ010000246.1 GCA_017997455.1 Lysobacterales bacterium
GAACTCGGAAGTGAAACGCACCCGCGCCGATGGTAGTGTGGCTTAAGCCATGCAAGAGTAGGTCACTGCCAGGGGCCTATACCGAAACCCTCCAGCTCTGCGAGCTGGGGGGTTTCTTCTTTTGGGGTTGCGAAGCTGCGACCCGGACCAGTCGCCGCAGCGGCGCATCCCGCACCGCTGGTGCGGGAATTTCCTACACGAACGCGCGCCGATTGCCGCTGTGCAGGTTGAGCTTGCACGGTCGACGATGGAGATCCGTCCATCGAGCGCGGTTCCATGCGATTTGCCGGCGTGATACTGGCGTGGGTCGTGGCGATGCCCGGGCCGGCGCACGGTGCCGAGGCGCCGGTGCATCGCTGCCGCGGTTCCGATGGCTCCGTGCATTTCCAGGATCGCGCCTGTCCGGCCGGGCGCGCGGATCCCGCCTGGGACGCGGAGGACCTTGCCGCGCGCGCGACCGAGCCGTCGGACCCTGCTGCTGTCGCTGCGCGGTCGAGGCAGGCGGCGCTCGAGCTGCGGGAACAGCGGCGTTGGGAGAAGGCCAGCCGCGCCGGGCTTCCGCCTTCCCTGGGCGGCGCGGCGCCGCGCGCCGCAGGCGCCACGAGGCAAGGGGCGAACAGGGCAGGTCGCGATGAGTCCGCCGGTGGGGCGTGCCGGCAGGCGATGGCGTCACGGGACGAGGCATACAGCCGCGATTGGATGCGCCTGGATTTCGAGCAGCGCGGCCGCCTCGACGCGGCCGTCCGCAGCGCGTGCGGGGCCGCGGATCGTTGAAGGCGCGGGGTCTGTCGCATAATCGCGGCGTTCCCCCTGGCCGGAGCCGACGTGCTCGACAGCATCGAGATCGAAACTGCACCGAACCCACGCTGGGCCGTGCTCTGGCTGCACGGCCTCGGCGCCGATGGGCACGACTTCGAGCCGATCGTGCCGCAACTGGTGGCCCCCGACTGGCCGCCGATCCGCTTCATCTTCCCGCATGCCCCGGTCCGGCCCGTCACGGTCAATGGCGGCATGCGCATGCGCGCCTGGTACGACATCCTGGGCCTCGAGATCGCCAACCGCCAGGACGAGCCCGGGATCCGCGATTCGATCCGCCACGTCGAGCGCCTGATCGACCGCGAGAGCATGCGCGGCGTCGACGAGAGCCGCCTGGTACTGGCCGGCTTCTCGCAGGGCGGCGCGATCGCGCTGGCGGCCGGCGTGCGCCACCGCCGCACGCTGGCAGGCATCGTCGCACTGTCGACCTACCTGCCGCTGGGCGACCGCACCGAGGCCGAGCTGCATCCGGCGAACCGTGCCACGCCGATCTGGTTCGGCCACGGCGTCGCCGACCCCGTGGTTCCCTCCCGCCTCGGCCAGATGAGCTGCGAGTGGTTGCGCGCGCGCGGCTATCCGGTCCAATGGCACACCTGGCCGATGCCGCATTCGGTCTGCGCGGAGGAGATCGCGGCCCTGCGCACCTGGCTCGGGGATCGCCTGCGCAGTGACGATTGACTCGCCACTGGTCGAGCGACGGCGCAAGCCCCGGCCGGACACCTGGTTGCCGGACTTCTGCAGCCTGCCGGTGCTGTTCGCGCTGTTGATCGTGGCCGAGCTGGTCGTGCTGGTGATCCTGCTGGCGCCCCACCGCGCCGGTGCCCCGGCGCTGCAACGCGTGTTCGTCGCCAGCGTGTACGTGCAATGGCTGGCGGTCTGCTGCGCCTTCTGCCTGTGCCGCCTGCGACCCGCGATCGCGCGCCTGCCGGTGGCGCGCGGCGTCGCCATGGCCTACGCCTCGGTGGTGGCGATCGTGGCGCTGGGCAGCGCGCTCGTGTACTGGATCGACCATGCCACGGGCATGGACCTCACTGTCCCCGCGGACAACGCCCTGCGCTTCGTCGGCGGCAGCACGCTGATCGCCGCGCTGGTGGCCGCCGCCGCGTTCCGCTACTTCTACGTCCAGGCGCAGTGGCAGCGCGGCGTGCAGGCGCACGCGCGCGCGCAGGTCGCCGCGCTGCAGGCGCGCATCCGACCGCACTTCCTCTTCAACAGCATGAACACGATAGCCAGCCTGATCCGGACCCGCCCGCAGGACGCCGAGCGCGCGGTGGAGGATCTCGGCGAGCTGTTCCGCGCGACCCTGCGCGGGGGCGAGGGCGCCAGCACGCTGGCGGCCGAGATCGAGCTGGTCGAGCACTACCTGGCGATCGAGCGCCTGCGCTTCGGCGAGCGACTGGGCGTGGCGTGGCGCATCGACGGCTTGCCGCGCGAACTCGCGGTCCCGCCGCTGCTGCTGCAGCCGCTGGTCGAGAACGCGGTCCTGCACGGCATCCAGCCGCTGGCCGAGGGCGGCTCGATCCTGATCGAGGGCACGGTCGAGGCCGGCAGCGTGCGCATCATGGTGCGCAATCCGCGGCCGGCGCGGCCGCCGCCGCTGGCGCGCGGCAACCGCAGCGCGATCGACAACATCCGCCAGCGGCTGTTCTACCACTATGGCAGCGCCGGGCGGCTGGAACTGGAGGAGGGTGCTGGCTACTATGCGGCAACCCTCACGATCCCGCGCGCATGAGGCTGTTGATCGCCGACGACGAACCCCTGGCCCGCGAACGCCTGCGTGCGTTGATCGGCGAGCTGGGCGGCATCGAGGTGGCCGGCGAGGCCGCGGACGGCCGCGAGGTCCTGACCCAGTGCGCGACGCTGCAGCCCGATTGCGTGCTGCTCGACATCGCGATGCCGGTGATGGACGGCCTCGAGGCCGCGCGCCACCTGACCGGATTCGACCCGCCGCCGGCGGTGATCTTCTGCACCGCCTACGACGAGCACGCGCTGGCCGCGTTCGAGGCCAGCGCGGTGGATTACGTGGTCAAGCCGGTGCGCCGCGAGCGCCTGTCGGCGGCGCTGGAACGCGCGCGCCGCTTCACCGGCGAGCAGTACCGCGCGGTCGGCGAGCGGCTGGGCGCGGTGCCGCAGCGCACCCACATCTGCGCGCGGCTGCGCGGCAACCTCAAGCTGGTCCCGGTCGCGGACGTCGCCTACTTCCTCGCCGAGGACAAGTACGTCGCGGTGCGGCACGCCGGCGGCGAAGTCCTGGTCGAGGAGTCGCTCAAGGCGCTGGAAGACGAGTTCGGCGAGCGCTTCGTGCGCATCCACCGCAACTGCCTGGTCGCCACCGATCGCCTTTCCGGGCTGCGGCGCACGCCGGACGGGCGCATGTTCGCCGACGTGCGCGACGCGCCCGAGCCGCTCGAAGTCAGCCGGCGCAACCTGCCGGCGCTGCGGCGCCTGGTCAAGTCGCTCTGAGGCCCATGATCCAGGGACCGCTGCGCATCGCCACGCGGCAGAGCGCGCTCGCCCTGTGGCAGGCCGAGCACGTGGCGGCACGCCTGCGCGCGCTGCATCCGCGCATCGACGTCGCGCTGCTGCCGATGACCACCCGCGGCGACCAGATCCTCGACCAGCCGCTGGCGTCCGTGGGCGGCAAGGGCCTCTTCCTCAAGGAGCTGGAGGTCGCGATCCGCGACGGCGTCGCCGACCTTGCCGT
>JAGOEZ010000247.1 GCA_017997455.1 Lysobacterales bacterium
CGCGGCGGCGCGGCTTCTGCCAGAGGAGTGAGCTCGGCATACGGAACACCACGTGGCCAGGTCACGCGCTTCCCTGACCAATGAACGCGGCCGGAGAGGAGAAATCAGTGAGCACCTGCGACCGCTGTAAGCGTGGTCTCGAAGTTTGATGGCGGTCGGGTCTAGGTCGCCGATGGCCGCGGTGGTCGAGGAGGCCAGCGCCGCCGGGTGTGGCGGTCAAGTTCGGCGATGGATGCGCTGGTCGCGTGCGCGGTGCGGTGGTGGCGGGAATCAGCGCTTGCGCCCGGCGGCGGATTTCGGTCGGGCCGAGGGCTGGAAGTGCTCGAGGAAGAGCTTCTCGTCGAGGCGTGGGAGCTCGCGCTCGACGGCTACGGCGAGGAGTTCGTCGGCCATGTTCATGAGGACGCGGTAGTTGCCAGCGGCGTGTTCGGCCAGGGTGGCCTTGAGTTCGGTCGTGAGCAGCGAGGGGGTGCCGGCGGCGTCGAGGAGATGATCGAGACAAGCGCAGAGTTCATCGCGGGAGGCGTAGTCGAGGACGAGCCGGCGGCGGATGCGGCTGCCGAGCGGCAGGAGGTCGGGGTTGCGCAGGCGCTCGGGCAGGCGGGCGTCGCCGGCGAGGACGACGCTGAGGAGCTGGCGCGAGTCGAGTTCCTTGGATGCGAGCGTGCGCAGCTCGTTGAAGACGGCCGAGAGCGTCTCCTGGGCCTCGTCGATGATCAGCACGGGGCGCATCAGCGTCTGGGCGATGTGGTCGCTCCAGCGCGCGCGCAGCGCCTTGAAGCCGGCGAAGCGGTTGTTGGTGGCGAGCGGGACGTTGAACAGGTCGCCAAGCTCCCGGTAGAAGTCGCTGGTGCGGCTCTGCGGGTGTTCGAGGGTCCCGACGGCAAGGTCGCGTAGACCGCGCAGCCGCTGGGCCAGCAAGCGCAGCGCGACGCTCTTGCCGGTGCCGGGGTCACCGGTGATGAGCGCGAAGCCGCCGTCGGCGATCCCGAGTTCGACGCGTCGAAGGAAACTATCGACGGCAGGTGTCACGTAGAGCGCTTCGAGCGGCACGTCGGGACGGAACGGATGGAACTTGAGGCCATAGAGGGTCTGGAGCTTGGCGTGCGTCATCGGGCGTCCTTCGGCGAGGCGTGGCGGTGGTCGTCGTGGTCGTCGTGGTCGTCGTGGTCGTCGCGGTCGCGGCCAACCGCAGCGGCCACGGCTGGCGCTGGCTTGGGCACGTACGCGGGCGGCATGCCGGTCGCGGCGTAGTCGGCGATGAGCTGGCGCAGGTGCGGGGCGATGCCGTCGGCGGCCGGCGTCGGTGCGACGGGGCCGGCGGGCGTCGGCGCCAGCGCGCGTCGGCGCGCGTCGGCGTTCTGTTCCTTGTCGAGCGGCAAGAGCACCGCGAGGTGGCTGCCGTGGCGCGGGTCGACGAGGTCGACGCTCGTGAGATCCCAGCGCGCGTACCGCACCGTGACGCGAGTCAGCGTCCGGTAGCGCGCCGGCAGCTCGAAGCGGATGCCCTGGACGGTGAACGTGCCGTCCGAATGTCGGACGGCGCGTGTCGTCTCGGCGCGGAAGGCGCGACGCAGCTCGTCGGAGGCGGGGCTCGGGCGCACGACGGAAGGGCCGGCCAGCGCGCGCTCGAGCGGGGACGTGCCCAGCTCGCTGTGGACGCGCCGCTGGTACTCGCCTTCGACCCAGGCCTGCGTCGCCTCGTTGAGCAACGCCAGCGTCAGCGCGGCCTCGCCCTCGAGCATCGGCACGAGCCGGCCCTCGATCTGCGCCCAGAAGACCTCTTGCTTGGCGTTCTGCTCGGGCGAGTACGGCAGCGTCGTATGGTGGACGATGCCGAGGCGCGCCAGGCCCTCGGTGGTCTCGGCGGCGACCATCGCCGCGCCGTTGTCGGTCAAGAGCGCGCGCGGCAGGCCGCGCTTCTGGATGGCCTGGCCGAGGCCGTGGATCAGCGAGTCGGCGGTCGCGTCGAGGTACCACTGCAGGTGGCAGCACAGCCGCGAGCGATCGTCGATCACGCCGAGCAGCTGTGGGTGCTGCCACGTGCCGGCGGCCGTCAGCACCTTGCGCGAGCCCTCGTGGAAGTCGAGGTGCCACAGCGCGTGGACGTGGCTGACCTCGAAGCTGCGCGTCTCGCGGGCCTCCCGCGCCGCGTCGCGGTCGGCCTCGAGCTGGCGCTTCTTGCGATGGCGTAGCCAGCCGTGGTGCCGCATGAACCGGCGCGTCGTCGGGTAGCTCGGTGGTGGACCGAGCGCGGGCTGTTCCCGCACGACCGCGAGCAGGTTGTCGTGGTGCAGCTGGTAGCTCCACCCCGGATGCGCGCGGTACTGCGCCTCGAGCGCCGCCGCCAGCCGCGCCGGCATCGCCGCGAACGTCCCGGCGTGCGACGGCACCTTCCGCGCCAGCGCGATGACCGGATCGGTAGCCTCGCGCGCGGCGTAGTACCAGCGTTCGATCGTCGACGCGCCGAACCGGATCACTTCGCCGGTCGTCGGGTGTTCGTAGGCCTTCCCGGCCAGCTCGGCGATCCGTGCGCCCAGCTCGCCGTGTTCGGCGGGGGCCGCCAGCAGCGGCCCGATGATCGAGAACCGTAGTCGGGCCCAGCGCCGCGTCACCGACGCGTCGCGAGGCGTGCTCGTGGTCATGTGCAGACTCCTCCCCTGCGCCCCGAGGGTCCTCCTCGGCGGCGAGCGTGTGCCGCGCACCCTACGGCGGTGCGGCGGCCACCTCCACGCGCCCAGCGCGCCAAGCTCTGCGGGTCGACCTCCAGCCCTCGCGGATCGTGGTCAGCGCGCCGCGGCGTGAGGTACCGGTGCGAGCAGGTGCAGCGTCGCGATCAGCGCCGCGGCCGACGACCGCCCCAGCGACACGCGCGCGATCAACGCCGCCGGCAGCACCTCGCCCGGCTCCCAAGGCGGCGCCAGCCGTCCGCGCAACGCCTCGAACCAGCGCGTCGCCGGTGCCAGCACCGCGAACCACGCTTGCCACCGCCGGACCGTGCGCCGCGGCGGCGCCGCCAGCGACAACGTGCTCGCCCGCCACGTCGCGACGACCACCGTGATCGCCAGGTACACGCGCCGCCCGAGGAACACCAGCGACGGCGGCGTCACGCGCTTCCGGCAGCCCTCGCGCGCACAGCACCAGCTCCGCCGCCACCGCAACGCCTCGCCCGCCAGCGCGACGTCGCCACCCCGCGGCTTTCGCGGATACCGCGCCTGGTCCAGCCGGCCCGCACAGGCCGGACATCCCGCCGCCCGATCTGCGGCCGCCCGGCGCGCGTCCTCCTGGTCGAGCAAGTCAAAGAAGTTGCGGTCGAAGATCAGGTCGTGGGACAAGCGCTGCGCCTCGGTCGGAGGTAATGGGCCACCGAGACCAGCCTCCTCGGACAAAGTGCGCAACTTTTCCGAGGGGGCTGCCTTCTTCTCCCTCACCCATCCCGACCAGACCGCCCGGGTTCGCCCTCAGCCTTCGTGATCAGGCTGA
>JAGOEZ010000248.1 GCA_017997455.1 Lysobacterales bacterium
CAAGCTCGAGACCGACAAGGGCGCGTGGTTCGTGCATCGCGGCATCCGCCGCGGCGTGCCGACGGCCAAGCTGGTGCCCGAGATCGTGGCCGAGGCGCTCAAGGCCTTGCCGATCCCCAAGCCGATGCGCTGGGGCGATCATGACTACCTGTTCGTGCGCCCGGCGCATTGGCTGGTGATGCTGCTCGGCGACAAGGTGATCGAGGGCGTGGTGCTGGGCCTCACCGCCGACCGCTTCTCGCGCGGCCATCGCTTCCACCATGCCAAGCCGGTGTGGATCTCCACGCCCGAGGCTTATGTCGAGGCCCTGCGCGCCGCCAAGGTCCTGGTCGATCCCGACGAGCGCCGGCGCGCGGTGGCCGAAACCGTGGAGCGCGCGGCCGACAACGACACCGGCGGACGCGCGCGCCTGCGCGACGCGCTGCTCGACGAGGTCAAGAACCTGGTCGAGTGGCCGGTCGGCATCGCCTGCGCCTTCGAGCGCGAATTCCTGCGCGTGCCGCCCGAAGCGCTCATCACCACCATGGAGTCGAACCAGAAGTTCTTCCCGGTGTTCGACCGCGACGGCAAGCTCACCGAGCGCTTCATCGGCGTGGCCAACATCGAATCGAAGGACCCGGCCGAGGTGCGCAAGGGCTACGAGCGCGTGATCCGCCCGCGCTTCGCCGATGCCGCATTCTTCTACGACGAGGATCTCAAGACCCCGTTGGCCTCGCACCAGGCGGCGCTGGAGCAGGTCACGTACCAGCAGAAGCTCGGCAGCGTGTGGCAGAAGTGCGTGCGCGTGGCCGAGCTCGCGCGCGTGGTCGCCAATCGTGCCGGCGTCGACGCAGGCCGCGCCACCCGCGCGGCCGCGCTTTCGAAGTGCGACCTGATGACGCGCATGGTCGGCGAGTTCCCGGAGCTGCAGGGCACCATGGGGCGCTACTACGCCACCGCGCAGGGCGAGGACCGCGAGGTCGCCGCCGCGCTCGACGAGTACTACGCGCCGCGTTTCGCCGGCGATGCGATCGCCGCCAGCCCGCTGGGTCGCGTGCTCGCCGTGGCCGACAAGCTCGACACCCTGGTGGGCCTGTTCGCGATCGGGCAGAAGCCCAGCGGCAGCAAGGACCCGTTCTCGCTGCGGCGCAATGCGCTGGGGCTCGCGCGCACGCTCATCGAGGGCAAGCTCGACCTCGACCTGGTCGCGCTGCTGCGCGATGCCGCCGCGCTGGTGGATGGCGCCAAGGCCGAGGCGGTCGCGGTGGAGTTGTACGACTTCGTGCTCGAGCGCCTGCGCGGCTACCACGCCGACCAGGGCATCCGCGGCGACATGTTCGATGCGGTCGCCTCGCAGCGCCCCGCGAGCCTGCTCGATTTCGACGCCCGCCTGCGCGCCCTGCTCGAGTTCGCGCGGCTGCCGGAGGCCGACGCGCTGGCCGCGGCCAACAAGCGCATCGCCAACATCCTGCGCCAGGCGACCGAGAAGGGCGACAAGCCAGCGCCCAACATCGACGCCAGCGCGCTGACCGCGCCGGAGGAGCGCACGCTGGCCGCGACCCTGGAGTTCGAGGGCGGCAAGGCGATGCAGGCGCTAGGGCGGCGCGATTACGTCGCGGCGCTGCGCGCCCTGGCGTCGCTGCGCCCGGCGATCGATGCCTTCTTCGACAAGGTCATGGTGATGGTCGAGGACGAGGACATGCGCCAGAACCGCCTCGCCCTGCTCGCCGACCTGCGCCGCCGCTTCCTCGCCATCGCCGACATCGGCCTGCTGCAGCCGGCGGCCTAGTTCGTCGCAGGGCGACCCCGCATTCTCGCGCTGTAGGAGCGCATCTCATGCGCGACCGCGGACCTGCACGCCACCGCGACATGCAGCCCTGCGGTCGCGCATGAGATGCGCTCCTACAGGGGCGCTGCGGCGCCGCCCGGCAAATGCGCGACCAGGTAGTCCTCGGCGTAGCTCTTGAGCGACCAGTCGCGGATGAAGCCGCAATGCCCGCCGTGCGGCGCGATCTCGAGTTGTACGTTGGCCGGCAGCGACATCGACTCGAAGTCCTGCACCGGGATGATCGGATCGTCCTGCGCGGTCAGGATCGACGCCGGCACGGCCAGCGCCGCCAGGCGGTCGCCGCCGATCGAGTAGCCGTGCAGGTATTCCTCGAGGGTCCCGAATTCGGTATAGCGGGTGATCATGTCGGCGGTGAGCGCGCGCATGTCCTGCTCGAGCACGCGCTCGTCGAAGGCGTACTCGCCGGGAAACAGCGACTGCTTGCGCTTGAGAGAATCGCGCCACCTGCGCATGAAATAGGCGTGGTAGAACCACGGCGCCTTCTCCAGCGCGTCGAGGATGCTGGGCGGATGGATCGCCGGGCACACCGCGATCAGCTTCGAGACCTCGATGCCCGCCTCCGGCGCGCGCAGGCCCACGCGCAGGGCGAAATTGCCGCCGAGCGAGAAGCCGGCGATCGCCAGCGGCCTTTCGGCGAAGCGCCGGCCGATCTCGCCCACTGCGCCCACCACCTCGCCGATGCGGCAGGAGTGGAACATCTCGCGGTTGAGGTGGTGCGATCCGCCGTGGTCGCGGAAGTTGAGCCGGAACACGTCCCAGCCCTCGCGCAGCAGGCGCGCGCCGACGTTGAGCACGTAGCTCGATTGCGCGCTGCCTTCCCAGCCATGCAGCAGCACCACCAGGCCTCGCGCCTGCGCCTGCGCGACCTGGCGCGCGTGGAAGCCCTGCAGGCGCACGCCGTCGCCGCAATCGAGGATGTGCTCGACCGAGGCGCGCTCGAGCATGCGGTGGTGGTCGCGGAAGCGCAGCCGGCGCAGGCTGCTGGAGGCCAGCACCGACTGCACGTGCGGGTTGCGCAGCAGGCCGCGCGGGCGGAAGTCAGTCGGGGGCATCGGCGCTGGCGATCGGATCGAGGTCATCGATGGGCGGCTCCATCGCGCCGCGCGCCGGCTCGGCCTGGCCGAGCGCGGCCGCGATCTGCGCGCGGCAGGCCTCGGCCATGCGCCGGCGGCCGCTGCCGTCGTGGTGCACCGGCTCGAGGAAGCTGATCTCGGCCACGCTGCCGCGCTCGCCCAGCACGCGCACGAAGCTGGCGAAGAAGCCCTCGCCCGTGCCCTGCGCCAGGGCGTTGGTCGGCACGCCGTCGCGCAGGAAGCGCAGCGCCACCGGCTGCGCCGCGACCCCGGCGTCGATCGCCGGCTGGAAGATCCGCGCGTGGAAGGTATGCACGCGGTTGCCCGGGCGGATGCCCCCCTCGGGGAACACCGCCACCGCGAGGCCCTCGCGCAGCCGCTCGACCATCACCTGCGCGACCGCGGCCAGCGACTCGGTGTTGCCGCGCCGGTGGTAGATGGTGCCGCCGCGTCCCGCCACCCAGCCCACCACCGGCCAGCTCGCGATCTCGCTCTTGGCCACGAAGCAGGCCATGCGCTGGCTGTGGATCAGTTCGATGTCGAGCCAGCTGCGATGGTTCGCCACCAGCAGCACCGG
>JAGOEZ010000249.1 GCA_017997455.1 Lysobacterales bacterium
AGCTTGCGCTTGCGCTCGTCGAGCAGCACGCCCAGCGTGCTGGCCACGTTCTCGGCGATGTCGGTCTGCGCCGCGAACACGTCGCTGAGCGAGCGATCGTAGGTCTGCGACCAGAGGTGGAAGCCATCGGCCGCGCGGATCAGCTGCGCGGTGATCCGCACCTGGTCGCCGGCGCGGCGCACCGAGCCTTCGAGCACGTGCTCGACCCCGAGGACGCGTGCGATTTCAGGTATCGGCGTGTCCTTTCCCTTGAAGTGGAAGGCCGAGGTCCGCGCGGTGACCAGCAGGTCGGGCAGCGAGGTCAGCGCATTGATGATCTCCTCGCTGAGCCCATCGGCGAAGTAGCCGTCGTCGGGCCCCGACGACAGGGCCACGAACGGCAGCACGGCAACCGATCCGGTCGCCGTGGGTGCGGCGCTGGCCTGGGCAGCGGTGTCGGCCAGTGCGTCAGTCTCGGAGTTCGCGGACGCGACCGGTTGCTCCGGTGCGGATTGCGCCGGCGCGGTGGCCGCCGGGTCCGCGCCCTCGCCGCCCGCTCGCGGCCCGTACTTGTCGAACGCGAACCAGCCCACGGCCAGCGCCAATACGCCGATCAGCACCCGATCCATGCGTCGCCCGGTTTGCGCGGCGATCGAGTGTCCGTGCGCCACCTCGGCATCGCGCTTGAGCCCTTCCGGCGTGAGCTCGTACAGCCACGAGAACACCAGCGCGGGCAGGAACCCGATCGCCAGCAGCACCACGACCGACTTCAGCACCCAGGCGGGCGTCCCGAAGATCGGCAGCAGGGTCTCGGCCACCTGCACCACCAGCCATGCGCCGACCAGGTAGAGCCCCGCCATGCGGATGACGTTGCGGCGCTGGAGTTCGGCCAGCAGGCTCATGGCTGTGGGGCAAGCTCGGCCATGTAGGCGCGGTAGGACGGCGACTCGCCGTAGAGCCGGTCGTACCACGGCTTGAAGGCCCGGAGCTCATCGTCGGACAGGCGCAAGACATCGCCGGCGTAGGTCGCGACGAAGTTCCAGGCTGCTTCGGCGTCACCCAGCCCGCGCTGCGTCGCCGACAGCGCCCTGGCGACGTCCTCCGCGGCGTCTTTCGACGGCGCCGGGCTCGCCATGGCCTTTTGCTGCCAGGCCAGCGCGGCCTCGCGCTCCCCCGCCTGCGCCGCGATCTGCGCCGCGGTGGCGTACCAGAAGCCGGCGCCGAGGTCGGCGCGTGGCGGTTGCCGGTCCGTGGTCTGGAGCGCAATCTCGTAGGCCTCGCGCGCGAGCGCATCGGCCTCGGCGTTACGGCCCGCCAGGCGCAGCAGCTCGGCACGCTGCGCGGCACCCCAGGCCGCCGCGCGCGGCGTCGGCCACGGCTGCTGCTCAAGCACCGCCAGGGCGCCGTCGACGTCGCCACGGATGAAACGGGCGATCATCACGGGTTCGTCGTCGTTCGTAAGGACGTCCGAGGTTCCCACCATGCGCAGGCCGTAGTCCAGCATCGGGTCGAGATCACCGCGGTGCAACAGCGTTGTCAACGCCAACTGGAACTCGAGGGGCCGATCCTCGGGAAACCGGACCCTGGCTTGCCGGGCCAGGGCCAGCGCCTCGTCGTAGCGGAGGTTTGCGAGGAGCGCATTCGCAGTGTCGCCGAGCCGGCCGGGCGATTCGGGATCCACGGCGAGCGCAGCCCGGGATGCCCGCAGGAACGCCTCGTAATGGCCCTCGCGCTTGAGGCAGGCCGAGATGAAGGACAGGATTACCGGGTGGTTGGGCGCCCGAGCCCGCAGCGCCTCGAACGCCTGCAGGGCACGTGCGTAGTCCTGGTCGACGTTGTAGGTGAGTTGCGCCTGGGCCAGCTCGGCTTCCAGTCGGCCCGGCCAACGTGCGGCGATGTCCGCCACCAGCTGCCTGGCCCGTGTCAGGTGGTAGCCATCGGGGTCCGCTCGCAGCCAGTGCATGCGTCCGTGGGCCTCCGACAGCAGGACATGCGCGACGAGGAACTGCGGGTCGAGCTGGATCGCGGGCTCCAGCAGTTCGATGGTCGAGCGGAAGCCCGGCGGGCCGCCCCAGCTGCGTCCGATCGCGAGCGCGCGCAGGTACAGTTCGTACGCGGCGTTGCTGCTGGTCGGGCGCTCGCTGAGGTTGGCCTCGATTTGCGGGGCGAGGCTGATCTTGAGCTGATCGGCGATCGCCAGCGCGATCTCCGACTGGATCGCGAACACGTCATCGAGCTTGCGATCGTAGTTCTCCGCCCAGACGTGGCGGTCGGTCGCGGCCTCGATCAACTGCACCGTGACCCGGACCTGCTCGCCCGCGCGGCGCACGCTGCCCTCCAGCACGTGGCTAACGCCCAGGCGTTGGCCGATCGCGGCCACGTCGAGCTTCTCCTCGGCGATCCGTTCCATGGACGTGCGCGAGATGACCCGCAACTCGGCCAGCTTCGACAGCTTGGTCAGCACCTCCTCGTGGATGCCACCGGCAAAGTACGCGTTGTCGGGATCCGGGCTGAGATTGTCGAAGGGCAATACCGCGATGCCGGGCCCTGCAGAAACAGTGTCGGGGCGGCCTTCCTTCACCGGCATCGCCGATACGACGGATGCACCCGGGCCGGAACCTGTCGCAGGCAGCGTTTGCGCTGCTTGCTCCGCGCCCGGCCAGTAGTGGCCGGCGGCGATCACCGCCGCCACCGCCAGCAGGCCGGCGACGATCAGCCGGTCCATGCGCTGGCCGGTGCGCGCGACCAGTGACTGCGCGCGCGAGACCTCGGCATCGCGCTTGACGCCCTCCGGGGTCAGTTCGAACACCCAGGCGAACACCAGCGCCGGCAAGAAGCCGATCGCCAGCAGCGCCACCAGCACCTTGGATACCCAACCCGGCGCGTCGAAGATCGGCAGCAGCGTGTCCACCACCTGCACCACCAGCCACGCGACCACGAGGTACAGCCCCGCCATGCGGATGACATTGCGGCGGCGCAGTTCGGCCCAGAGGCTCATCGCTGCTCGCCCGCCATGACCGGGTGTTGCTGGATGCGGTCGCGCAGGGCCTTTGCCTCCTGCAGCCACTGGCGATAGGAATAGACGTCGTCGGTGCGATCGACCATGGCCGGGAGCCAATCGATGAAGGCCGGGCGTTCGAGCATGCGCGACCGCGCCGCCAGCGCTTCGTCCACGGACGCCTCGAGAAATTCCTCCGCGGCGGAAGCCCGCTTCATCTGGTCGTAGTGCAGGATGCCGGCCGCCCGCTTCATGTACTCCGTCTGCCGCGCCTCGCGGATGTAGCTCCACTGCGCCGCTTCACGGACCTCGGTGTAGAACTCCGTGATCGCGACCAGCAGCGCCTTGTCCTTGATGAGCCCGAGATCGCCGCTCGACCGGAGCTCGTCGAAGGCATGCGAGCGGATCTCCGGGGAATAGGTATACCCGCCCTTCAGGAGCGCGAGGAGGTACCGGCCCGGATCTGCACGAACCGGTTCCTCGTCGTCCACCGAA
>JAGOEZ010000067.1:0-3860 GCA_017997455.1 Lysobacterales bacterium
TGCCCAACCTCGAGGACATCTGGCTGCAGCTGCACCTTGCCTTCGAGGTGATGTGGGACTACCGCTTCATATTCCGCGACCTGGTCGACATCACCAGCCGCAACCGCAAGCTGCGCATGCACTACGCGCGCACCCTGCGCCGCGCCACCGGCAACGCGATGGCGGTCCTCAAGGGCCTGACCGAGGCCGGCGTGATGCGCGCGAGCCGGGCCGAGATCGAGGCCACGGCCAACAACATCCTGCTGGTCGCGACCTTCTGGATGAATTTCAACACGGTGCGCGGCGGCACCACCGAGAAGGTCGCCCAGGACCTGACCCAGGGTATCTACCAGGTCATGATGCTGATCGCGCCCTTCCTGCGCGACGCCGAGCGCATGCATCTCAATACGCTCGCGCAGGCCTACATCCGCTGAGCGACGGCGGCATGCCCGGGCCTGGCGGCGGCGCGCGTCACTGAACGAAAAAAACCCCCGGCGCCTCGCGGCGCCGGGGGTCGTGTCCCGAATGGCGCCTTCCGGGCGCCGGCGGTGCTGCCGGTATCAGGCGGCGGCGCGGGTGCGGCGCGTCTTGGCCTTGCGCGCGCGGGCCACCGGCTTGGCGCGACCACGCACCGGCGTGGCGCCGGCGAACAGGTCGCGCAGCTCGCCCTTCGACGGCAGGTTGAAGCGGCTGAGCACGTCGGCGAGGCGCTCGCCCAGGCCGCTCTCGAGCTCGCGCACGTTGCGGATCGCGTTGCGACGGATCGGGTCGACGTAGGCCTTGACCTGCTTGCGCGCATCGGTCGCGGCACGGCGCACGTCCTTGGCGAGCGTACGGGCGAACTTCCCGGTGCGGGCACTGAACTCCTCGCCCTCGGTCACCAGCGTGCTGACGATGTCCGCGCGGTGCTTCTGCGCCAGCGACACGGCGCCCAGGCTTGCCAGCCACACGGTGCGGGGAAGGTCCTGGCGCTTGGCGCGGGGGGTCTTGCTCTGGCGGGTTGCCATGGTTCGGTCCTCGTCGTGGGATGGGGGGCGCAGCGATTGCGCTGGTTGCCAGTGTGTACGCCGCTGCTTGAGCATTCACACTAGCGGCGCCGCATGCCGCACTGCAGGTTGCAACCCGGGTGGCGATTGGCGTTAGCTAGCGCACCGCAGGAGCGAGGAGTCGGCGATGGCCAAGGGCAAATGGGCGGCGTTTCCGCACCCCAGCAAGGCGTTCGAGTATCCGGGCGAGAAGCTGCACAAGGCGTGGGCGAAGCTGCATGCCGGCGACCAGGAGCCGTTCCCCGACGCCACGCGGATCGCCGCGCTGCTCAAGGGCAATCCGAAACTGGGCAAGGCGGCGGACGCCGCGAAGATCGCGACGCGGCTGGAAGAGGCCTGGCGCCACTACCACGCCGGCGACTTCCAGGCCGCGGACGAGATCGGCGAGTCCCTCGGCCCGCTGGGCGCGGTGGTCGCCAACAAGGCCATGGGCATCCACGCGGCCTACCTCGTCGATGACGAGAAGGAAAAGATGAAGCGCTTCCAGCACGTCGCCGCGCGCGCCGAGTCGGCGATCGCGGCGCTGCCCAAGGAGGCGAACGCGCACTATTTCCGCGCCTTCGCCATCGGTCGCTACAGCCAGCTCCTGTCGATCACCAAGGCCTTGTCGCAGGGCCTGGCCGGCAAGGTCAGGGAAAGCCTCGACGCGACCCTCAAGCTCGCGCCCAAGCACGCGGAGGCGCACCTGGCGCTGGCGCTCTACCACGCCGAGATCGTCGGCAAGGTCGGCGGCATGCTGGCCACGCTTACCTATGGCGCCAAGGCCTCGACCGCCGAAGACCTGCTCAAGGCGGCCGCCAAGCTCACGCCGGACGCGCCCATCGTCTACGTCGAGCAGGCCAATGCCCTGCTGCTGCTGCATGGCGACAAGCGCGAGGACGATGCGGCCGCGGCCTACGCAAAGGCCGCAAAGCTCAAGCCCATCGATGCGATGCAGGCGCTCGACATCGCTTTCGCGAAGGAACAGTTGGGTTGAACTGACGTCCTCGCAGGCAGGCAAGCAGACTGCGACACGCGCTGCGCAGGCCTGTTCCAGCGATCTTGGGTGTCCGTGCCCGCCACCATCCGGGTGGCGGCTCAGACATTCAGTGGAACTCGCCACCACCCGGATGCTGGCGGTCCCGGACTCGCTCCGGCCTGGCGCCATGTTCGTGAGCCTTGACCCGCGGGAGCGGCTTCAGCGGCGACGGGTTCCCGTCGCGACTGAAGCCGCTCCTGCAGGCTTGCGGCTTGGCGCGCGGCGCCGCCTGGCGGGCTTGCCCTGCACCTCGGCCATGTGGCCCGCGAAGCGTTCCAGGGTCGCGGCGGCGTCGGCGGCAGTGATTTCGCCCTGCCAGTCTTCCATCAGGGTGATCAGCAGGAGCTTCTCGAACTCCGGCGCGAAGCGCTTGATGATCTCGCCCGGGTCAGGCACCCGCCTGGCATCGGTCATCAAGCCGAAATGCACGTTGCCGTCGTAGGAGAGGATGCTGATGCCCATGCCGATCGAGCCGTTCTGCGGCACCCAGAACATCAGGTCGGCGACGCGCGCGCCGGCGAGGTAGAGCGGCATCTGCGGGCCGGGCACGTTGGTCGCGACCGCGGTCGCCTTGCGGCTGAACATCTCCAGCGCCGGACGCTGCAGCATCGCCGGCCCCATGCCCAGCGCCGCCAGCAGGCCGAAGCCCACGATCGCCTGGCGCGACTGCTTGAGCTCGCGCATCGATCGCGCCACCCGCTCCAGCCGCCGCAATGGGTTGGCCTCGCCGATCGGCAGGTCGAGGTAGACAAGGCCGAAATGGTTGCCGAGCTTCTTCGCGTGCTCCAGGGGCCGCAGGTTGACCGGCACGGTCGCGCGGATGGTCAGCCCCTCGATGTCCTCGCCGAGGTCCATCAGGTAACTGCGCAGCGCGCCGACCGCCGACGCCATCAGCACGTCGTTGACGGTGCAGCCCAGGCTGCGGCCCACGGCCTTGACCTCCTCGAGGGGCATCGGCGCCGCCCAGGCCACGCGCTTGGCCGCGCCCAACGGACCCCGGAACCGCGTCGGGGGGTCATCCGGCAGCGTGACCATGTGGCGCAACTCGCGCGCGATCTGCACGCCCTCGTTGAGGAGGGTGGCGGCGACCGCGGGATCGGCGATGAACTCGCGCCCCTTCTCGATCGCCTTGCCGCCCAGGCTCAGCGCCTGCGCGATGCCGCTGCGCGCGGGCTCGAGCAGGCGCTGCACCACCCCGCCACGGTCCTCGCGCAGCCACGCCCGCGCCAGGTCGCGGGTCTGCTGCTTCGAGACCTTGGCATCGGTCAGCGAGAGCAGGACCTGGACCAGGGCGATCCCGTCGGCGTAGCAGTGGTGCATGCGCGTGACGAGCGCGCTGCCCTTGCCGTAGCGCTCGATCACGTGGAACTGCCAGCGCGGTCGCGACGGGTCGAGCGGGGTCGAGGCCAGCCGGCTGACGTAGCGTTGCAGGGCATCCTTCCCGCCCTTGCCCGGCAGGTCGGCGCTGCACACATGCCAGTCCAGGTCGAAGTCCGGGTCGGTCTCCCAGTGCGCGCCGCCGGCGGTCTCCACCGCCTTCTGGCGGAAGCGGCGGTAGGCGAGGAAGCGCTGCGCCATCACCTTGCGCAACCGTGCCAGGTCGAGCCGATCGTCCAGCACCATGATGCCGGTGATCATCATCAGGTTGGTCGGGCTCTCCATCCGCAGCCACGCCGTGTCGACCTTCGACATCGGTTCCAACGACCGGCTGACGCGCGTCGCCATGGCGGCTGCTCCTGCGGGATGGATCGCATGGTGCGATCTGGCGCCGGCAGCGTCAACGCGCCGCGCGCGGGCAAGCCTCAGCGCGCGCGCAT
>JAGOEZ010000067.1:3960-12850 GCA_017997455.1 Lysobacterales bacterium
GCGTCCGGGGTCAGCGGGTAGTGGAACAGCAGGTGGTGCGAGAACTCGCGCCACCCGAGCTGGCGCAGGTAAGGTTCGCCGCGCGCCGGCTGGCCGCGCGCGGCGATCGCCGCCGCGACCTGGCGCGGCGAGATCTCGCCGAAATGCAGGTGCGGCGACAGGCGCGAGGTGCCGGCGCGATCGGGCCGGTCGCGCTCGCCGGCGTAGTCCGCCAACGCGTCGTCGAGGAATTGCGCGAGCCCCTCGTTGGCGCCTGCCTCGCCCGGCGTCCATGCCTGCTGCATGCCGGCGTCCCAGCGGATCCGGGGCAGCAGTCCGAGGTCCTCGATCGCCATCGATGCCAGGCCGGCGACTCCGGGTATGCGCAGCGGCGTCGGCAGGACGGGACCCGGATCGAGCCGGCTGCGGGCCACGCGCCAGAACGGGGTGAAGACGCGATAGGGCCCGCCGGCGCCGGTCTGCAGTTCCCAGGGCTCGAACAGCAGCGCCGCCTTGTGGCTGTCGCACTCGAGGCCGGCGGCGCGCAGCGACTGCTTGAGCGCGGCGTCGCGCGCCGCCACCGCCGGTTCGTACAGGCGGTTCCAGGCGATGCGCGTCGCGCCGGATTCGGTTGCCAGCGCCAGCAACGCGGACGCGGTCGGGCCCCTGCGCACCACCAGGCTCGCGCCACGCCGGCGCAGGTCCCCGTCCAGCGCGCGCAACGCGTGGTGCAGCCACCAGTGGCTCGCGGCCCCTGGCTGCCAGGCACCCTCCTCCTCCGGCGCATGCACGTAGGCGCAGACCACCGGTCCACCGTGCGCGAGCGCCGCCGCGAGCGCGGGGTTGTCGCCCAGCCGCAGGTCGCGGCGGAACCAGACGATCGTTGTCGCCATCGCCTCAGTCCGGACCCCGGACGCAACCGCGCGCGGCGGCGTTGATTTTCACACTGGGTTCCATCTCGGGGTCCGGCGGAAGGCGTCGAACCCTACTCCATCGCCGCGTGCGCGGCGCGTGAACCGGTGCAGCGCGGGCGATCGCGCGGCGACCGCATCGCGCGCCGATGGTGGACGCGGTATTCGCCCCCCGTGGCGCGTGGCGTGGCACCGCGTGCCGCCCGGGCGACTGGTTGCCATCGCCCCCGATCCGCCATTGCAGCGCCCGCGGTCGGCCCACAGCGCTGGCCTATACTGCCGGCTTCCCGCCGGAGTGCCGCCATGCGCCGCAGCCACGCCATCGGATCGGTCCTGCTGCTGGTCGTGGCATTGCTGGGAGGCTGCGGCCAGGCGCCTGCGCCGGACCCCGCGGCACCGGCGCAAACCGTGCCCGCGGTCGTGGCGAAGTCGCTGGCGATCGTCGCTGTCTCGACCGATCCCGAAGCGGACCGTCCCGCGGCCCTGCTCGCTTTCGACCGTCCGCTCGCGCAAGGCCAGCCCTTCGACGAATTGCTCGCGATCACGGTCAAGGATGGCGCCGCGCCCGAAGGCAGCTGGGCGCTGGACGACGACGGCCAGCGGCTGCGCTTCCCCTACCTCGCCGCCAACACGCAGTACGTGGTGAGCATGCGCGCGGCGCTGGCTGCGGCCGACGGGACCACGCTGGGCGAGGACGCCAGCCGCGAGTTGTACACCGGTCCGCTCGAGCCGCTGGCGGGCTTCGCCAGCCAGGGCTCGGTGCTGCCCGCGCACGAATCGCGCGGGCTGCCGGTGGTGACGGTCAACGTGGCCGAGGTCGACCTCGAGTTCCTGCGCGTGCGCGAACGCGCGCTGCCGGCGTTCCTCGCCGAGTACCAGCGCAGTGGCCGGCGCAGTTACTGGTCGCTGGACGAGCTCTCGCGCCACGCGGAGCCGGTCTACGCCAACCGTTTCGCGCTGGAGTCGCGCCCCAACGAGCGCACCCTGAGCTACATCCCGGTGCGCGACCTCGACCAGTTGCGCGAGCCCGGCCTGTACTTCGCGGTGCTCAAGCGGCCGGGAACCTATGCCTCGCAGTACGAGACCGCGATGTTCTTCGTCAGCGACCTCGGCGTGCACGTGCGCGCCTATGGCAGCCGCATGCTGGTGCACGTGGCGTCGCTGGAGAGCGGCCGTCCGCGCGCCGGCGTCGAGCTGTCGTTGCGCGGCAAGGACGCCGCGGTGGTCGCCAGCGCGACCACCGACGATTCCGGCCTCGCGACGCTCGAGGCCAAGCCCGACCCGGCGCAGGTGTTGCTGGCGAGCTTCGGCCGCGACCTCAGCCTGCTGTCGTTCCGGCAACCGGCGCTGGACCTTTCCGAGTTCGCGGTCGCCGGGCGCCCGTGGCGCGCGGTCGAGATTTTCCCGTGGTCCGGACGCGACCTCTACCGGCCCGGCGAGACCCTGCGCGTCTCGGCGCTGTTGCGCGACGACGACGGCAAGGCCATGCCGGGGCAGCCCCTGGTCGCGACCCTGCGCCAGCCCGACGGTCGCGCGGTGGTGCAGGCGCAGCTCGAACCCGGCGCGCTGGGATACTACGAATGGAGCCGCGAGATCGCGCGCGATGCCCCGACCGGACGCTGGTCGGTCGACTTTGCCAGCGACCCGGCCCAGAGCGACGCCGCTTTCGCCTTCCGCTTCCGGGTCGAGGAATTCCTGCCCGAGCGCCTCAAGCTCGAACTCGCGGCGGAACCGCAGACCCTGGTCCCGGGCGACGCGCTTCCGCTGGCCGTCGAAGCCGCCTATCTCCATGGCGCGCCCGCCGCCGGCAACCGCTTCACCGCGCAGCTTGCGCTGGCGCTGGAGCAGCACCCGGTCGCGAGCCTGCCCGACTTCGTGTTCGGCGACGCCCTGGTGGAACTGCCCAAGGCACCGCAGGACGTGATCGACGCGGTCCTTGATCCGCAAGGTCGCCTGCGCGAGGACGTGGCCCTGCCCGGTGGCAGCGGCAAGGCAACGCCGGTGCGCGTGGTGATCGCGGGCAGCGTGTACGAGACCGGCGGCCGCGCGGTTTCGCGATCGCTCTCGCGCACGATCTGGCCGGCACCGGCCCTGGTCGGCGTGCGCCCGCTGTTCGATCTTGCCGATGGCGCGGCGCCCGGCGGCAACGCCGGCTTCGAAGTGATCCGCAGCGATGCCGCCGGCACGCTGCTCGCTGCCGAGGGCCTCAAGACCCGGCTGGTGCGCGAGATCCGCGATTGGAGCTGGCGCTGGGACGACGGCGAGGGCTGGCGCACCGACTACACCCAACGCTTCGAGACCCTCGACGAGCGCACGCTCGCGATCGCCGCCGGTGGTCGCGCCGAATTGTCCTTGCCGGTCGACTGGGGCGGTTATCGCCTCGAAATCGACGATCCGTCCACCGGACTCACCCTGCGACTGCCGTTCCAGGCCGGCTGGAGCGCCGACGATGCGAACCGCGGCGCCGAGGCCCGGCCCGACAAGGTCAAGCTCGCGCTCGACCAGCCGGCCTATCGCGGCGGCGACACGCTCAAGGTCACCTTGACGCCGCCCCATCCCGGGCCGGCGCTGCTGCTGCTCGAGGGCGACGCCCTCTTGTGGCACCGCACCCTCGACGCGCGCGCCGGCACGGTGGTCGAGATCCCGCTCGACCCCGCGTGGGAGCGGCACGACCTCTACCTCAGCGCGCTGGTGTTCCGTCCGGGCTCGGAAGCGGCGCGGGTCACGCCCAAGCGCGCGCTCGGCGTCGTGCATGTCCCGATCGACCGCAGCGCGCGGCGCATTGCCGCGACGCTGGCGGCGCCGGCGTCGATGCGACCGGGCAATCCTCTCGAAGTCGAGGTCTCGGCGCCGCTGTTGGCGGGCCAGGTCGCCGCGGTGCGCGTCACCGCCGTCGACCTCGGCGTGCTCAACATCACGCGCTTTCCGCTGCCCGACGCGGCCGATTGGTTCTTTGCGCCGCGCCGCCTCGGCGTCGAGGCACGCGACCTCTACGCGCGCGTGATCGAGAGCCTCGACGGCGCCAAGGCCCGCTTGCGCTATGGCGGCGATGCGGCCTTGCTGGCCTTGCCACAGGCGCGGCGACCCGATGCGGGCGTGCGCACGGTCGACCTGTACCACGCGCCGGTGAGCCTCGATGCGCAGGGCAAGGCGCGGGTGTCGGTGCCGGTGCCGGACTTCAACGGCACCCTGCGCGTGCGCGCGCTGGTCTACGGCGCCGACCGCTATGGCGCCGCCGAGGGCGACACGCTGGTGCGCGCGCCGCTGGTCGCCGAAGCCAGCCTGCCGCGCGTGATGGCGCCCGGCGACCGCTCGCAACTCACCCTCGACCTCACCAACCTCAGCGACGCCGACGGCGAATTCGAAGTCCGTTTGCGCGCCGAGGGTCCGCTCGCGCTGGAACGCGAGTCGGCCCGGGTCGCACTCGCCGACGGCGCCAAGCGCACGCTGGATTTCGGCCTGCGTGCGCGGGATGCCTTCGGCAGCGCGGCGGTGGTGGCGCGCATCAGCGGTCCCGGCGTCGACCTTGAGCGGCGCTTCCCGACCATCGTCCGGCCGCCCTGGCCCGCGGTCGCGCGCTCGATCGCCACGGTGCAGGACGTACCGGCACCGCTGGGCTTCGACCGCGCGATGCTCGCGGGGCTGTATCCGGAATCGGTCTCGGCACGCCTGACCCTGGGCACCTTGCCGCCGTTGCCCTTCGCCCTGTCCGCATCCGAACTGCTCGACTACCCCTACGGTTGCCTCGAGCAGACCACCAGCAAGGCGTGGGCGCTGGTGCTGCTCGATGCCACGCGCGCGGAACGCCTCGGGCTGCCGGCGCCGGTCGACGCCGAACGCGCCGGGCGCTTTGAAGCGACCATGGCCCGGCTGGCGGCGATGCAGGCCGACAACGGCCACTTCGCGATGTGGCCCGGCAGCGACTGGACCGCGACCCAGCTCACGCCCTACGTGGTCGACCTGCTGCTCGATGCGCGCGAAGCCGGCTTCAGCGTGCCCGAGCCGATGCTCGAGCGCGCGCTTGCGCGCATCGGCGAGGATCTGCTGTCGGGCGGCAACCCGCACTACGAGTTCGACCATGCCGAGCACCTGCGCCTGGCCGAGATGGCTTACGGTGGCTACGTGCTGGCGCGCGTGCAGCGGGCGCCGGTCGGCAGCCTGCGCGCGCTGTACGACAACGAACGCGCCCGCTTCGAGTCCGGGCTGCCGCTGGTGCAACTGGGCGCCGCGCTGGTGCTCATGGGCGACCAGGCCCGCGGCGCGCAAGCGGTGGCCGAGGCCTTCGATAGATCGTGGACGCGGCCGGACTGGCTCGGCGACTTCGGCAGCCCGCTGCGCGACCTCGCCGCGATGCTGGCGATCGCGCAGCAGCACGACCTCGCGCAGCCGGCGCATGCGGCGCAGGCCATCACGCTCGCGCGCGAACTGCTGGGCCGCGACGGCAGCGAACCCGGCGAGCGCTGGATCTCGACCCAGGAACACGCCGCGATCCTGCGCCTGGGCGCCGCCCTGCTCGACACGGCGCCGCGCAACTTCGCCGCGACCTGGGAGATTGCCGGCGCGCGCGAGGTCCGCACCGGCCAGGCGCTGGTGTCGCGCGCCTTCGATCCCGCCGCGATCGCGGCCGGCGTGCGCCTGTCGCCCGCCGGCGACGGCCCGCTGTATGCGCTGCAGGATGTCACCGGCGTGCCGCGCAGCCACGTCGCCAGCACGCGCGAGGACCTGCGCATCCAGCGCCGCTGGTACCGCACCGACGGCAGCGCCTTCGAGGGCGGGCGCCTGCGCGAGGGCGAGGTGCTGGTCGCGGCCCTGCGGGTCGAGTCGTCCGGGCAACTGCACGACGCGCTGGTGGTGGACCTGGTGCCTGGCGGGCTCGAGATCGAGAACCTCAACCTCAGCGACGCGCGCCAATGGGACAACGTCACCATCGACGGCGTCACCCTGTCCGATCGCGCCAACGCCGCCGACACCCGCTACGAGGAGTACCGCGACGACCGTTACGTCGCCGCGCTGCGGCTTTACGGCGGCTCGCCGGGGCGCCTTTTCTACCTGCTGCGCGCGGTCTCGCCCGGCGAGTTCGTGGTGCCGCCGCCGGTGGTCGAGGACATGTACCGCCCGGCGTTGCGCGCCAGCGGCACGGCGCTGCCGGCACGGATCACGGTCGCGCCGCCGGGTTCCGCGCCATGAATTCCGGATGGCCCGCCGCGTGAGCAAGGACCGGCCAGGCCCGTCGCGACGCGCGCTGCGCCGGGCGCGCTGGGCGGTCCTGTTCGCGGCCATCGCGCTGGGCCTGTTCGCGCTCGACCGCCTGTTCCCGCCGCCGATCCCGGACCTCGCCCGCGAGGGCAGCACGCTGGTGCTTGCGCGCGATGGCTCGCCCTTGCGCGCCTTCGCAGGGGCTGACGGCGTGTGGCGCTACCCGGTGCGTGTCGACGCCGTTTCGCCCTTGTACCTGGAGGCCTTGATCGGTTTCGAGGACCGGCGCTTCCGCCAGCATCCCGGGGTCGATCCGCTGGCCCTGCTGCGCGCCGCATGGCAAGCCGCGCGGCACGGTGGCATCGTCTCGGGCGGCTCCACGCTGACGATGCAGGTCGCGCGGCTGGTCGATCCGGTGCCGCGCACGGCGAGCGGCAAGCTGCGCCAGATCGTCCGCGCGCTGCAACTCGAATGGCGCCTGTCCAAGGACCAGATCCTCGACCTCTACCTCGCCCTCGCGCCATTTGGCGGCAATGTCGAGGGCGTCGAGGCGGCAAGCTGGGCCTACCTCGGCAAGTCGGCGCGGCAACTCTCGCACGCCGAGGCCGCGCTGCTGGCGGCGCTGCCGCAGGCGCCCAGCCGCCTGCGGCCCGACCGCCATCCCCGCGCCGCGCGCGACGCGCGCGACAAGGTGCTGGCGCGCCTCGCCCGCTTCGGGGCCTGGTCGCCGGACCGGCTGCGCGAGGCGGCGCTGGAGCCGGTGGTGGCGCGGCGCCTGCAACCGCCGCTGCGCGCGGCGCTGCTGGCCGAGCGCCTGTTCCAGCGCGATCGCGGCGCGCGGCTCATCCGCAGCACCCTCGATGCCGCGACGCAGTCGATGGCGGAGCGGCGCGTCGCCGCGCACGTATCGACGCTGCCTCCGCGTACTTCCGCCGCCGCGCTGGTGATCGACAACGACACGCTCGAGGCCCGCGCCTATGTCGGCTCGGCGCTGTTCGCCGATCCCGCGCGGCTGGGGCACGTCGACATGGTCGCGGCGACCAGGTCCCCGGGCTCGACGCTCAAGCCTTTCCTCTATGGCCTCGCGCTCGACGACGGCCTGATCCATTCCGAAAGCCTGCTGGTCGATGCGCCGCGCGACTTCGACGGTTACCGACCGGCCAACTTCGGCGACCGCTTCAACGGGCCGGTCGGCGCGGCCGACGCGCTGCGCCTGTCGCTCAACGTGCCGGCGGTGGACCTGCTCGCGCACGTCGGGCCGGCGCGATTCGCCGCGCGGCTGCGCCATGCCGGCGTCGCGCTGCAGTTCCCGCGCGCCGCGGCGCCGAACCTCGCGCTGATCCTCGGCGGCACCGGCGCCACGCTGGAGCAACTCGCCGGCGCCTACGCGGCGCTGGCGCGCGGCGGGCTCGCTGGCAGCGTGCGCCTGCGCGACGACGAACCCCGGCGCGAGCGCCGCCTGCTCTCGCCCGGCGCCGCCTGGATCGTGCGCACGATCCTGGAGGCGCCGGGTCGCCCCGGGGAGCCCGCTTACGGCATCGATCGCGGCCATCGCGCCCGCGTGGCCTGGAAGACCGGCACCAGCTACGGCCATCGCGATGCCTGGGCCTTCGGCGTCACCGCGCGCCATACGGTCGGCGTGTGGGTCGGGCGCCCCGACGGCACGCCGATGCCCGGCCAGTACGGCGCCGGGACCGCCTTGCCGCTGCTGTTCGCGCTGGTGGATGCCCTGCCGCGCGGCGCGACCGACGCGAGCCAGGCCCCGATGCCGGCCAGCGTGGCCAGCGCCTCGGTGTGCTGGCCGCTGGGCACTGCATTCGAACCGGCGCATCCGGAACTGTGCGCGCGCCGACGCGAGGCCTGGACCCTGGACGCGCGCATTCCGCCGACCCTGGTCGACCGCGCGCACGCCGGCAGCCATGCCTTGCGCAGCCGGATGCTGGTGGATCCGCGCGACGGGCGCCGGGTCGCGCCCGGCTGCGCGCCGCCCGATGCGCAATCGCGGCTGCACGCCCGCTGGCCCGTATTGGCGACGCCGTGGCTGGACGCCCACGAACGCACCGCGGCGCAGTTGCCGCCACTTGCTGCCGCCTGCCTGCGCGACGCCCCGGCCAACGACGGCAGCCTGCGCATCACCGGCGTCCACGCCGGCGCCCGCGTGCGCCAGGCCCCGGGCAGCACGCGCGCGCCGTTGCTGGAGCTGCACGCACTGGGCGCCAGCGGCGAGGTCGCGTGGCTGGTCAATGGCCGCCTCGCCGGCCGCGGCGCCGCGGCCAGCCCGCTGCGCTGGCGCATCGGCGCGCCCGGCGGCGTGACCGTGGTCGCGCTCGACGACCGGGGCCGCTACGACCGCGTTGCCTTCGAGGTCCTGCCATGAGTGCGCCGCGCCAGCGCTGCTCGCCGGCGCTGCAGCGCTGGCGCGACGCCGGGACGCGGTTCCGCTTCGGCGCGCATTCGATCTTCGTGCGCGAGGCCGGGCCCGAGCGTGCCCCGGTGCTGCTGCTGCTGCACGGCTTTCCCACCGCATCGTGGGACTGGCACCGGATGTGGGACGCGCTGGCGGCCGATTTCCGCCTCGTCGCGCCGGACCTCATCGGCTACGGCTACTCCTCCAAGCCGCGCGCCCACGACTACTCGGTCTTCGAGCAGGCCGCCATGGTCGAGGCACTGCTGGCGGATCGCGGCGTCGCCGAGGCGCACGTGCTGGCGCACGACTACGGCGACACCGTGGCGCAGGAACTGCTCGCGCGTTACGAGGGCCGCCTCGCGGGCGGCGAGCCGGGCCTGTGGCTGCGCTCGGTGAT
>JAGOEZ010000250.1 GCA_017997455.1 Lysobacterales bacterium
GCGCCCGCACCGCGTGGTCGGCCACCGCGGCATAGCGCTCCGGCAGCCAGTTGCGCAGCGCGTGGCTGGAGCAGGGACTGATGAGCAGGGTGGGTTGGCTGCCGGGCAGCACCGAAACGGCGAAGTCGTGGGCCTCGGCCGGCACCGGCAGGTCCCAGCGCACTTCGGCCTGGCGCAGGCCCAGTGGTTCGCAGAAGGACCCGATCGCATCGAGCACGTGCTGGCCGGCGCGCGCCGGGATGCGCTCGGTGATGACCAGCCCGTGCAGGTCCTTCGAGCGCGCGCTGTCGTAGCCGATGCGGCGCTCCGCGCGCACCAGCGCCGCCAGCAGGTTCGCCCGCAGCGCCACCTGGCAATGCAGGAGCACGTCGAAGCGGCGCCCGTGCAGGTGCTCGCGCAGCGCGCCGAAGGCCCCGAAGCCGGCGCCCTTGTCGACCGCGATGAACTCGACGCCGGGGATGTCGCCGACCAGCCGCGCCTCGACCTTGCCCACGATCCAGGTCAGCGCGGTTGCCGGCCATGCCGACTGCAGGGTGCGCACCAACGGCACCACGTGGGTGGCGTCGCCGAGCGCGGACAGGCGCAGGATGCAGATCGAGCGGGGCTGGGCGGCCATGGCGTGCGGGGGCTGCGATAGACTGCGGGCGGCGCAACGCGCGCCCTCCGCCGATCCGGAATCCCGCGATCCTATGTCCGATACCGCCGCTGGGGAAGCACGCGTGACCGTGCTCGACGACGGCGCGGCGATCCACGACGCCCGGCGCCTGGGCGAGGCGCTGGTGCCGGGCTGGTTCGATCCCGGCTGGTGGGAGGCGGCGGGTCGCATGGACGGTCGCGGCAGCGGGCGCGGCGAGGTGCAATTCGTGCGGTCTGAGGCCGGCCCGGCGGTGCTGCGCCATTACCGGCGCGGCGGCATGGTGGCGCGGCTCAATCGCGACCGTTACTGGTTCCAGGGAGCCGAGCGCACGCGGCCGTTCCGCGAGTACCGCCTGCTGGCCTGGGCCAGTGCACAGGGGTTGCCGGTGCCGGCACCACTGGCGGCACGTTACCGCCGGCAGGGGCCCTGGTACAGCGCCGACCTGCTCAGCGTCGCGATCCCGCGCACCCGCTCGCTGGCGCAGGCATTGCAGGAATCGCCGCGTCAACTGCCGTGGGCGTCGATCGGCAGCGCGATCGCGAGGCTGCATGCCGCGGGCGTCTTCCATGCCGATCTCAATGCGCACAACGTGTTGCTCGACGGCGAGCGTGCGTGGCTGGTCGACTTCGATCGCGGCGAACAGCGCACGCCGGCGCCGGCCTGGCAGCAGGCCAACCTGGGCCGGTTGATGCGTTCCCTGAACAAGCTCGGCGTGCGCGAAGCGCTGCCGGCCTTCGAGCGCGAGGCGTGGCCCGCGCTGTGCGCGGCGCACGCGGCGGGCCTGGCGACGGCGGCGCCGCGCCGATGAGCCTGGCCTTGCGGTTCCTGGGTGTCGGCAGTGCGCAGGCCGTGGCGCTCGGATCGGCCAGCGCCGTGCTGACCCGCGATGGCGCGCCGCTGCTGCTGCTCGACTGCGGTCCGGAAACGCTGAGCGCGTACCTGGCTGCGTACGGCGCCGCGCCGCAGGCGCTGTTCCTCACCCACGGCCACCTCGACCACATCGGCGGCATGGAGCGGCTCTACTACCGCGTGTATTTCGATCCGGAACTGCGCGGCCGCGTGCGCGTGTACGCGCCGGCGACGCTGGTGCCGCTGTTGCAGGAGCGCCTGGCCAACTATCCCGATGCCCTGGCCGAGGGCGGCGCGAACTTCTGGGACGCCTTCCAGCTGATCCCGGTCGGGCGCTGGTTCTGGCACCAGGGCCTGCGCTTCGACGTGCTGCCGGTGCGCCACCATGCGCCCGGCACCGCGCATGGGCTGGCATTGCGCGGCAGCTTCGTCTACACCGGCGACACTCGTCCGGTGCCGGAACTGCTGCACGCCTACGGCATGGGGAGCGAGCCGGTGTTCCACGACTGCGGGCTGCAAGGCAATCCCTCGCACACCGGTCTGGACGACATCGAGCGCGAGTACCCGCCGGCGCTGCGCGAGCGCCTGGTGCTCTATCACTACGCCAGCACGGCGGACGGTGAGAAGATGCGCGGGCGCGGCATGCGGGTGGCTGCGCGCGACGAGGTGTTCGCCTTGCCCGAGCCGGTGCCCGAGGTGGTGGTGTCGTGAGTCGATCCGTGCCCTTGACCGTGCTGGAAGCCGCCGCGCCCAACGACGCGCGCGGGCGGCCGTTGCGCGACCTGCGGATCTCGGTGGTGGACCAGTGCAACTTCCGCTGCCCCTACTGCATGCCCGAGGAACAGTACCCGCGCGACGCGGAATTCCTGAGCGCTGCTGCGCGCATGAATGCTGGCGAGATCGAGCGCCTGGCGCGCCATTTCGTCGCGCTGGGCGTGCGCAAGCTGCGCCTGACCGGCGGCGAGCCGCTGCTGCGTCGGGATCTCGCTGCGATCGTGGCGAACCTGGCATCGATTCCCGGTGTCGAGGACCTGGCGCTCACGACCAATGGCGTGCTGCTGGCGCCGCGCGCGGCCGAACTGCGCGCGGCCGGGCTGCGGCGGCTGACCGTGAGCCTCGATGCGCTGGACCCCGCGATCTATGCCCGGTTGAGCGGCGATCGCGGCAGGGTCGAGGACGCGCTGGCCGGCATCGAGGCGGCCCAGGGGGCCGGGTTCGAGCGCATCAAGCTCAATACCGTGGTGATGCGCGGCGTCAACGATACCGAGGTGTTGCCCTTGCTCGAACGCTGGCGCGGCACCGGTATCGTGGTGCGCTTCATCGAGTACATGGACGTGGGCACCTGCAACGGCTGGCGCGCGAGCGAGGTCGTGCCCTCGGCCGAGCTGGTGGCGCGGATCGGCGCGCGCTGGCCGATCGAGCCGGTCGAGCGCGCCTATCGTGGTGAGGTCGCCGAGCGCTGGCGCTTTGCCGATGGCGCCGGGGAGCTGGGCTTCGTGTCCTCGGTCAGCGCGCCGTTCTGCGGCGATTGCCATCGCGCGCGGCTGTCGGCCGACGGCAAGCTCTATACGTGTTTGTTCGCCTCGGTCGGGACCGACCTGCTGGGGCCGTTGCGCGCCGGCGCATCGGACGATGAATTGCTCGAGCTGGCGCGCCGCGCCTGGTTGCACCGTGCCGACCGCTACAGCGAGCTGCGCGCGGAATGGTCCGGTGCCGCGCGTCCGCGCCGGATCGAGATGTACCGCATCGGCGGTTGAACCGCCGTCGTTCCGCCAGCCCCGGACACCATGCCCCATCCACGCCTGACCCACGTCGATGATGCCGGCCGGCCCACGATGGTCGATGTCTCCGGCAAGGCCGTGAGCGTGCGCACGGCGATCGCGCGCTGCGACGTCGAATTTCCCGCCGCGGCCGCGCGCGCGCTGCGCGCCGATGGGCTGCGCACCGCCAAGGGCCCGGTGC
>JAGOEZ010000251.1 GCA_017997455.1 Lysobacterales bacterium
GGGAGGTTACGCAAGCGCCCGCTTGCGCGCCAGACGGGCCGCGACCTTGGCGCTCGCCAGGTCGCGCAACGCGTCCTTGCCGACCCAGCGCGGCGCGGCGGCTTCCGAATCCGCCAGGCGCCGCGCGACGGCGAGCGCCGCGGCATTGAGCGCCCGGTTGCGCCGGCCGATCGCGCGCAGCGCCCAGCTCACGCCCTTCCTGACGAAATTGCGCTCGTCCCGCGCACCGCCCTCGACCAGCGGCAGGAAGGCGAGGAACTTCGCATCGGCTGCGGCTTTGTCGTGCAGGGCCAGGCTCGCCATCAACGCGAAGCCGCCGCGCTTGACGAACTCGTGGCGCGAACCCGCCCACTGGCGCGCCTTGTCCCAAGCGAACGGCGACTTGTCGAAAAGGTGGAAGCACGCGGTATCGCAGTCGGCCCAGTTCTCGAAGCCGGCGGCCCACGCGTTCATCTGCCGGCGCGTGAGCCGTTCGGGTTCACCCACCAGCGCGGCCAGCAGGCGCGCCTCGTACCAGCCGGAATCCCACAGCGCGAGCGCCAGCGCGTGGTCCTTGCCGATGCGCCGCTTCAAGCCCAGCAACTGCGCCATCGTGACGCCGTGGGCCTGCCGCGCCTGGATGCCAAAGCGCGCCATGCCTTCCACCGTGCGGCGGCGGCCGTTGCGGCTGAGCCAGGCGTGGACCTCCTTCGCTTCCATCGGCCATGTCCTTGCGGCTACTTGCGTCCCGCCTTGCGCTTGGCCACCCGCGGGGCAGCGACCGGTGGTGTCCTGCGCGTGGCGCCCGACACCATCCCTTCGACGCGCCGTATCTCGTGCACCAACCGTTGCTCCAGTCCGGACAGGACCTGGTATCCGGGCAGGGGTTCGGCCACAGCGTCGACGCCGGCATTCCTCTTGGCCCTGGCGAGCGTCTCGCGCAGGGATTCGTTGATCAGGGTCTGGTACCCAATGCCCAAAGTCGACGCCTCGCTGCGAAAAGCGGCCAACAAGTCGTCGTCCAGGTACATCGTGATGCGGGTCTTTCCCTGTGCCGGGAGGACGCTGCCGCGCCGGGCACGTCGAAAGTCATACTCACTTCTCATAGGCAGCCCTCTCGTTGCGGGATGCGCGCCTCGCGGATATCAGCCTGACCAGATCCCCACGCAGGGTGTAAACCACGACCAGGATCCGACCCAGCCCATCGTGGCCTAGAGTGACCCATCTCCGCTCGCCTTGCGCGTCCGGGTCTTCCCGCGTGAGCGCCCGTGGATCCCGCAAGACACCCTCGGCATCCGCCAGCGACAGGCCATGCCTGCCGATGTTCGCGCGATCCTTCGCGGGGTCGAACTCGATCGACACGCATCCAGTATGCATATATTTATATGCATACGCAATCTTGCCAGGCACGGGGACGTTAGTCGCCCCGGCGGCGGTGAGGGCTTGCCGCGGATGGATTGGGCGGCCACGCGCAGCCGGCGTAGGATGGACTCCCGCCGCTCCGGAGCGATGTCCATGCGCCGCTTTCTATTCGCCTTGCTGTTCCTCGCCGGCGCCGCACCGCTGAATGCGCAGCCCCATGCGCTGGCGCGCCTGGAGAATTCGCCGCGCCACCTCGAGTGGACCACGCTCGATGCCGGTGCGGGACGCAAGCTGCACGCCTTCGTGGCCTGGCCCGAGCGCCACGCCGATGCGCTCGCGGTCATCGTGATCCACGAGAACCGCGGGTTGACCGACTGGGTGCGCAGCTTCGCCGACCAGCTCGCCGAGGCCGGTTTCATCGCCATCGCGCCCGACCTGCTCTCGGGCTTCGATGACGAACACGCGCGCACCAGGGACTTCGCGTCCGAGGACGCCGCGCGCGAAGCGATCTCGCGCCTCGATCCCGGGCGCGTGACGAGCGATCTGGAGGTCCTGCAGAAGTGGGCCGCGAAACTGCCCGGCGCCAACGGCCGGGTCGCGGTCATGGGCTTCTGCTGGGGCGGCGCGCAGACCTTCCGCTTCGCGACGGATGCGAAGGACCTCGCGGGTGCCTTCGTGTTCTACGGCACCGCGCCGACCGACAACGCCGCATTGGCGCGGATCGCCGTGCCGGTGCACGGCTTCTACGGCGCCGACGACCAGCGCGTCAACGCGACGATCGAGGCCACGCGTAGTGCGATGCTGGCGCTGGAGAGGCCCTACGAAGCGGTGGTCTACGACGGCGCCGGGCACGGCTTCATGCGCGCCGGCGACGATCCGGCCGCGGCGCCCGAATTGCGGGCGGCGCGCGATGCCGCCTTCGCCCGCCTGACGTCGCTGCTGGCCAAGGCGAAGTAGTCCGTCCCGCGGTCCAGTGCACCTGCGCTGGCGCAGCAGGTAGGCTGGACATCGGCTCGGCGTCCCGGGAGTAGCTCGCCATGAAGTTCGGATCCTGCGCAGTCGCAATGCTCTGCGCGGCTTTGGCGGCGAGCCCCTTGGGCGTGGCGCAGGCCCGAGCCGGGCAGGATCGAGGCGCGCGCGAGCTGCGCTTCGAATTTCCCGGCCTGCAGGTCGGGATCGCGGAGTACGCGGAAGGGCCCACCGGCTGCACCGTGTTCCTGTTCCCGGACCGGGCCATGGTGACCGCGGACGTGCGTGGCGGCTCGCCGGGCACGACCGGAACCGACGCCGTGCGCCTGGGCTACGAAGCCGCGTTCGTCGATGCGATCGTGTTCGCCGGCGGTTCGGCCTATGGACTGGCAGCCGCGGATGGCGTGCGCAGCGAGTTGCTCGCCTCGGGCCGGCGCGGCGTGCGCTGGGGCAACATCGCCTCGGTGCTGGGCGCGATCATCTACGACTTCGGCGTGCGCGCAAACACGATCCACCCCGACCGCGAACTGGGCCAAGCGGCGCTGCGCGCCGCGGTGCCCGGCGTCTTTCCGCTCGGTGCACGTGGCGCCGGCCGCTCGGCCACGGTCGGCAAGCTCTACGGCCGCGCGTACATGGAACACGCCGGGCAGGGCGGCGCCTTCGTCCAGGTCGGGCCGACCCGCATCGCGGTCTTCACCGTGGTGAACTCGGTCGGCGTGCTGGTCGACCGCGCCGGCCGGGCCGTGCGCGGCAACCGCGATCCGCGCTCCGGGGTGCGTAGCCTGTACAGCCAGGATCTGGCGTCCGGCGCGGCCGCCGGCAAGCGCAAGGCCGTGCTGCCGCCGCTGCCCGAGCCGCGACCGGACGGCGTGACAGGCAACACGACGATCACGCTGTTGCTGGTCAACCAGAAGCTGGGCTACGCCGACCTGCAGCGCCTCGCCGTGCAGACGCATACCTCGATGGCGCGCGCCATCCAGCCCTTCCAGACCCGCAACGACGGCGACGTGCTGTTCGCCGCCTCGACCGGCGAGGTCGAGAACCCCGAACTGCATTTCGACGATCTGGCCGTGGTGGCGGGGGAGCTGGCCTGGGATGCGGTACTGGCGAGCTACGACCCGCGCTGAA
>JAGOEZ010000252.1 GCA_017997455.1 Lysobacterales bacterium
GGTGTGAACGGCGGTCAGAATCCGCGTGATTCCGGCCGCCACGGGCGGCGGGCGCCCTGCAGGCGCGGCGTGACGGCGCCGTAGCGGTGCGCGCCGGGAGTAGGGAGTGTCGGCGAGGGTCGTCGTGTGCCGGGTCGGCGCGACGGGAGGCGGTCCGCTGGGCATGATGGGGTAAGCACGGCGCCGGCGAGCATCTTGGCGGATCAAACCAGCGCCGTGCCCCACAGCGTGACGGGCACGCATGCCGGCTGTGTTTGGCGCAGAATGCTGCGCCCGTCCACTGCTGCGATGCCGTGGCGGCAGCGGGATCGCCCCGGCGCCGGCGCGTCTGTTCCGCTGTGGTGGCTGCCAGAGGCTGGCGCTGATCTGCCGGCGCTGCGACCGGGGGAACAGCTACTGCGGCCGGCCGTGCGCGCTCGGGGCGCGCCGGCGCAAGGTACGGGAGGCGGGCCGGCGCTACCAGGGCAGCCCCAAAGGGCGGCGCCGCGCCGCGGCGCGGCAGGCGCGGCAACGGGCGCGGCGAGAAATAGTCACGCATCAGGGTCCACCCGGAGGGCGGCGCGCTGGCCTAATGGCGGCGGGCGCGACGGAGGCTGGTCGCGACGCCGCCCTTCGCGCGGAGCGGGGCGGGCACCGGATGCCGCGCTGCTGCTGGTGCGGTGATCGCTGCCTGCCGACTTGGCGCCTGGGGTTCATGCGTCGCCGCGGCGGTGGCCGCCGTGCGCCCAACACGGGCAACAGGAGGGCCGGACCTTGGTGACATCAGCGGAGACGGAGGCGCGGATCCTGCGCTTCCACCATGTGGAGAAATGGCCGGTCGGCACCATCGCCAAGCAGCTCGGCGTGCATCATACCGTCGTGCGCCGGGTGCTGGCGCAGGCCGGGACGCCGGCGCCGGCGGTGATGCCGCGGCCGTCGCGGATCGATCCCTTCCTGCCGCTGATCCGGCAGACGCTGGGCCAATATCCGACGCTGCGCTCCAGCCGGCTCTACGAGATGGCGCGCGAGCGCGGCTACCAGGGCAGCGCCGACCACTTCCGGCACATGGTGGCGCGTCATCGTCCGCGGCGCCCGGCGGAGGCGTATCTGCGGCTGCGCACGCTGCCGGGCGAGCAGGCGCAGGTGGACTGGGGCCATTTCGGGCATCTGCAGATCGGCCGCGCGCGCCGGCCGCTGATGGCCTTCGTGATGGTGTTGAGCTTCTCGCGGCAGGTGTTCCTGCGCTTCTTCCTGGATGCACGCATGGAGAACTTCCTGCGTGGCCACGCCGGCGCCTTTGCGGCTTGGGGCGGCGTACCGAGGGTCATTTTGTACGACAACCTGCGCAGCGCGGTGCTGGAGCGGCAGGGCGAGGCGATCCGCTTCAATCCGGAGCTGCTGCGCTTCGCCGGCCTGCATCGCTACGAGCCGCGTCCGGTGGCGGTGGCGCGAGGCAACGAGAAGGGTCGGGTAGAGCGCGCCATCCGCTACATCCGCGAGAACTTCTTCGCGGCGCGCAGCTACCGCGATGTCGACGACCTCAATGCCCAGGCCGAGGCCTGGTGCCACGGCCCGGCGGCCGAGCGGCGCTGTCCCGACGATCCCGCCCGCAGCGTCGCCGAGGCCTTCACCGAGGAGGCGCGGCTGCTGCTGCCGCTGCCCGACGCGCCGCCGCCACTGTTCGAGCGCGCCGTGGTCCGCATCGGCAAGACGCCCTACGCCCGCTTCGACGGCAACGACTACTCCGTCCCGCATGTGCTGGTCGGCCGCAGCCTGGTCGTGCACGCCGACCTGCGCGAGGTCCGCCTCTGCGACGGGCCGGTGGTGGTCGCGCGGCATCCGCGCAGCTTCGACAAGGGCGCGCAGATCGAGGACCCCGCCCACATCGCCGCCCTGGTCGCGCAGAAGCAGGCCGCCCGCCAGCACCGCGCCACCGACCGCCTCGCCCAGGCGGTGCCCGCCAGCGCTGGCCTGCTCAAGCTCGCCGCCGCGCGCGGCGACAACATCGGCGCCATCACCGCCGGCCTGCTGCGGCTGCTGGAAACGCACAGCGCCGCCGAGCTGCAGGAGGCCGTCCTCGAAGCGGTCAGCCGCGGCGTGCCGCATCCGAACGCCGTGCGCCTCGCCCTCGACCGTCGGCGCGAGGCCTCCGGCGCACCGCCGCCCACCGCGCTGGTGCTGCCCGAGCACGTCACCGCACGCGACGTGCCGGTGCGTCAGCACCGGCTCGAGACCTACGACTGCCTGACCCGGGATGACGGCGATGAGTGACGCGCTGCTGCAGCGGGCGAAGGCCCTGCACCTGCACGGCCTGGCCGCGCACTGGGCCGAGGTCGTCGGCGAGGCCTGGCTGCCGCGGCTGCTGGACTGGGAGGAAACCGAGCGCACCCGGCGCAGCCTGGAGCGGCGCACGCAGGCGGCGAAGATCGGCGCCTTCAAGCCGCTCTGCGACTTCGACTGGGCCTGGCCGAAGCGCTGCGACCGCGCCGCCATCGAGGACCTCATGCTGCTCGGCTTCCTCGCCGAGGCCGGCAACGCCGTGTTCGTCGGCCCCTCCGGCGTGGGCAAGACGACACTGGCGCAGAACCTCGCCTACCAGGCTCTCGCCGCCGGCCACTCTGTGCTGTTCACCACCGCAGGCCAGATGCTCAGCGACCTCTGCGCCACCGACAGCGACAGCACCCTGCGCCGTCGGATCGATCGCTACGCCAGGCCCGACCTGCTGGCAGTGGACGAAGTCGGCTACCTCTCCTACTCCAACCGGCATGCCGACCTGCTGTTCGAAATCGTTGCCCGACGCCACCAGAAACGCAGCACCGTCATCACCACCAACAGACCCTTCGCCGAATGGCGCGAGATGTTCCCCGGCGCCGCCTGCGTGGTGTCCCTGGTCGACCGCATCGTCCACAACGCCGAGGTCATCGCCCTCGACGGCGACTCCTATCGGCTGAAGGAAGCGCAGGAGCGCGCCGCTCGCAAACAGCGACAGCGCCGCAGCAGCAAGGCCTGACGGCCGCTCACCTAGACCCGTAGGAGCTTGTGCCGGTAGTCCACAGGGGGGACCCGCGCGCCGCGAAGCCGCCATCATGGAGCGAGCGTAGCGGCGCGCGGGGAGTGCCTGTGGACCCACCGGCGCAAGCACAGCGCAACCTCCCAGAACCCAGCAACAGTCGCGCTGCCCTGGGCGCCGGAATCCAGCGCTCCCTCACAACCGACAACAGCTGGGGCCAGGCGCTGCAGCACCATCCGCACCTGCACTGCATCGTCCCCGCCGGGGGCCTGGCGCCGGACGGCGAGCGCTGGATCGCCTGCTGGCCCGGCTTCTTCCTGCCGGTCAAGGTGCTGTCGCGGCTGTTCCGCCGCCTGTTCCTCGAGCGCATGGCCGCGGCGCACGCCGTCGGCAGCCTGGCTTTCTTCGGCGAGTTGGCCGGCCTCGCCGA